>CAYXKH010000097.1:0-10687 GCA_964465255.1 uncultured Isosphaeraceae bacterium | reverse complement strand
GCAAGGCAACGCGTTTTCCGGGCGTATCAGCCAAGGCCGCGGCGGCCTGAGCGGAACCTCCTGACCGGGCGACCGTTCGGATTGCAATGGATTCGCTTCGCGCAGCATGAACGCCATTCGTTTCATGGTCCGGTATTGACCATGTGCGACAGTGCTTCCTGGCATGGGCGACAACCACGGGTTACACGAGGTGGCAAAGGGCTATGCACGCGCCTGCTGCGAACGTGCCTGCTGCGAATGTGCTTGGGCAGACCGCGGCCGGTCGCGCCGGGCGCGGACGAGCGGATCGTGTGTGGAAAATCGGGCTGATCCTACTGATGGAGCATCCACGGGTGGCCGAAGACAGAGTGTCCTTTCAAATACAAGAAACGAGTTGCCCTTGTCACTACTGCCGATCATCAATGAGATCGCCAAAGCATCTGTCCTGACCGACGAGCAGGACCTGCCCGCGCTGGTCGGCATCCACGACCGGCTGCGCTCGCTCTGCACGGAGATGGCAACCTCGGATCTGAGCATCGTCACCGAGTGCCTTGAGCACGCCGCGGGCTTAATCGAGGAGATCGTCCATCGGGAAGCCGAGGACAGTGCAGCCGCCTTGGACATGGTGCGCCGCGGGATCGAGTACGCCCAGCGAGTCGTCGTCGCCGACCAGGAAGGTCGGCCGCTCGGCGAGGTCGGTCCTTCGCCCTACAGCGGCGAGAGCCGCGTTCCGCGCCCGGGTGAGGGAATCGACTCGGACCTTCTGGCGTCGTGGGTGACCGAGTGCGGTCACACCCTCGCGGAACTTGAAACCCAGGTCATGGCCGCCGCCTCTGAAAGCACCCCGGAGGTGCTCGCCGAGATCCGTCGGCGGTTGCACACGTTCAAGGGCGAGTGCGGTGTGCTGTCCCTCCACGCGGCCCAAAAGCTCTGCCACGAGGCCGAGTCCTGCATCGACCGTTGCATCGCCGAGGGACAAGCCCTGCCCGTGGATGCGATCCTCTCGCTCGTCGACTGGATGCGGGGGTACGTCGCGGCGCTGTCGCAGAATCCCAGGGCGTCCGTGCCAGATCAGACCGCGGTTCTGGCCCACTTCGCGCCCGCTCCCGACCAACAGACGGCTCCGGAGGCGAACCAAACCACGTCCGTCGGCGCGAAGGCCGCATACACGCCATCCGCGGTCGCGCCCGAGTCCCCGGCCCAGGCGTCGGACTCGACCGACGACACCACCCCGGTCGTCCTTGTCGCCGACGGCGACATGAAGGACAATCTTAACGACTTCCTGTGCGAGTCCCGCGAGCACATCGCCGGCTCCGAGCAGGCGCTGCTGGAGCTGGAGAAGAACCCCGGCGACAAGGAGCTGATCAACACGGTCTTCCGCGCGTTCCACACCATCAAGGGCGTCGCGGGGTTTATGAACCTGGGCCCCATCGTCTGCCTGGCTCACAGCGCCGAGTTCTTGCTCGACAGCGCCCGCAACGGCAAGGTTGAACTCAACTCCCAGTACCTGAGCATCATCCTCAAAACCTGCGACCTGATGGGCCAGATGATCCGCGTCTTCGAGGGTGGGACTCCGCCCACAAACGGTCAGCTCAAGTCCCTCATCGATCAGCTCGAGCGAGCGGTGAAGGGCGACCTCTCGGGCGCGAGCGCCCCGGATGTCAAGGCCGCCCCCGCTCCCACTGCCGCACCGACTTCCACGACCGCCATCCCTCCCTATGGCACGGCGGCCGCAGCGCCGGCATCCGACCCGCCCGCCGCCAGCGGCATGAAGCGCGCCGACCAGACCGTCAAGGTCAGCACCGGACGCATGGACATGCTGGTGGACATGGTCGGCGAACTCGTGATCGCGCAGCAGATGGTTGTGCAGGACCCCGCAGTACGGTCACTCAATGAGCAACGCCTGCAACGCAATCTAACGATGGTGGGCAAGATCATCCGCGACCTGCAGGAAGTCTCCATGTCCCTGCGGATGGTGCCGATCAAGGCCACATTCCAGAAGATGGCCCGCCTGGTTCGCGATGTCTCGGCCAAGGCCGGCAAGCACATCGTCCTGCATACTGAGGGCGAGGACGTCGAGCTCGACCGCAACGTCGTCGAGGAGATCGCTGATCCGCTCGTGCACATGATCCGCAACTCCTGCGACCACGGCATCGAGCCCGGCGACGCCCGCCGGGCCGCGGGGAAGTCCGAGACCGGCAACGTCTCCCTCCGCGCCTTCCACTCGGGCGGCTCCATCGTCATCGAGATCGAGGACGACGGCAAGGGGCTCGACCGCGCCCGGATCATCGCCAAGGCCGTCGAGAGGGGCCTCTTCTCCCCCGACCGCCCCGTGGCCGACATCCCCGACTCCGAGGTCTTCAACCTCATCTTCCTCCCCGGCTTCTCCACCGCCGAGAAGGTCACAGACCTCTCCGGGCGAGGCGTGGGCATGGACGTTGTCCGCCGCAACATCGAGGCCCTCCGCGGAAAGGTGGACATCCGCTCCACCGCTGGCAAAGGTACCATCTTCTCGATGCGCCTCCCTCTCACCATGGCCATCATCGACGGCATGATCGTCCGCGTCGGCAACCAGCGGTACGTGATTCCGACGCTCTCGATCGAGCGCAGCTTCCGGCCCCAGCCCAAAGACATCCACACCGTCGTCGGCAAGGGCGAGATGGCGATGGTCCGCGGCAGCCTCTTGCCCATCTACCGTCTTCACCATGTGCTCGGGCACGACCAGAGCGACCAGAACTCCAGGGGCGACCTCCTCATCGTCGTCGAGTCGCAGGACAACCGCGCCTGCCTCGCCGCCGACGAGATCATCGGCCAACAGCAGGTCGTCATCAAAGCACTCGGCCAGGCGACCCAATCCATCCGGGGCGTCTCGGGTGGGGCCATCCTAGGTGACGGGCGCGTGGCCCTCATCCTTGACATCGGCGGCATCCTCACCGAGGCCACCGCCACGGCGGCATGATCCGTGCTCGTCGCGTTTGCAAAGGAATCAGCCATGACCAACGTAGCCCAGATGAACACGACCGTCCGCACCGCCGCCCGAAACGATGACGGAAACCACGATAAGTTCCTGACTTTCTGCTTGGGCCGGGAGGAGTATGGCCTCCCGATCCTCGCCGTCCGCGAGATCATCGGACTCATCGACGTCACCCCGCTGCCGCAGACCCCCGTCTACGTGAAGGGCGTCATTAACCTGCGCGGCAAGATCATCCCGGTCATCGAACTCCGCTCCAAGTTCGGCCTCCCCACCGTCGCCTACACCGCCGAGACCTGCATCCTCGTCGTCGAGGTTGCCGGGGAGGAAGAGGGCGCCGCCTCGTTCCAGCTCGGCATCATCGTCGATTCGGTGCGCGAAGTGCTCGACATCAGCCGCTCCAACATCGAGCCCCCGCCCAACTTCGGCACCTCCATCCCGATGTCGTCCATCCAGGGCATGGGCAAGGTCAAAGACAAGGTCGTCATCCTGCTGAACATCAACAGCGTCGGCGCCAAGCAGGGTCTGGAGAAGGTCGGGGCCAACGCCGACAACGGCCCTGCCGCCTCGAACCCCGCGCGCCAACTCCAGCAGGCCGCGTAAGCAACCTCGCCGGGGTCATGGTCCGCGGCGCGGAGCAGCCCCCGCGAGGGCCCGCGTGGCGAGCATCCCCGCCCTCCCGCTACACCCCGGCCGCCACGCTGACCGTCCCGCGCCACGGCGCGTGGTCGCTGTTGATCCAGCAGGCGACGCCGCCTTGCAACGTCCCCATCCCGCCCGACCCCCGACACGGACCGCCGGTTCGCATCTGTCCCTACAGCGTGCCTCCGTCTCCGTCGCCGTCGCCACACGAGAGTGGTCCATGATGGCGCTCCATCGAAGATACTTCCATCCTTTGTCATAGCCCCAAGCGGCCGGCCTCGGGGTTGGGGTAGGCCGCCAGGTGGAGGCGCGTGAGCGGCAGGAGAGACAGGTCCACAAGCGATCTGCCCAGGGCGCGGGATTTCACTAGGGTCCAACCAAAGTCCACCTCTCTTCATGCCGATGTTGACCGAATGTCACAACCGCCACAGGGGCGGTTAGCCCCTGTCGTCCATCGAACAGTACTGAACGGAGTCAAGATCATGAAGAAGAGCACGAGCAAGGCCGCGTCCAAGTCGGGTACCAACAAAAAGGGTACCACCAAGTCGGGTGCGAACGTGAAGGAGCTCACCAACTTGGTCAACGGCTTCGGCCGCTCGGCGGCCATGATCGAGTTCACGCTCGACGGCACGGTGGTGAACGCCAACGCCAACTTCTGCAACGCCCTGGGCTACCGGCCCGAGGAGATCAAGGGCCAGCACCACAGCAAGTTCGTCGACCCGACCTATGCCAAGTCGCCCGAGTACCGCCAGTTCTGGAACGACCTGAAGAATGGCATCTTCCAGGCCGGCGAGTTCCGCCGCGTCAAGAGTGACGGCTCGGACATCTGGATCCAGGCATCCTACAACCCCATCCTCGACGACAGCGGCAAGGCCTACAAGGTCGTCAAGCTCGCCTCGGACATCTCGGCCGCCAAGCAGGCGGCGTTGGCCTCCCAGGCCCAGGCCCAGGAGTTCACCAACCAGATCAACGGCTTCAGCGCCTCGCAGGCCATGATCGAGTTCAACCTGGACGGTACGGTGGTGAACGCCAACGCCAACTTCTGCAACGCCCTGGGCTACCGGCTTGAAGAGATCAAGGGCCAGCACCACAGCAGGTTCTGCGACCCGACGTACACCAAGAGCCCCGAGTACCGCCAGTTCTGGAACGACCTCAACAACGCCAAGTTCTCTGCCGGCGAGTTCTGCCGCGTGAAGAAAGACGGCTCGGAGATCTGGATCCAGGCGTCGTACAACCCCGTTCTCGATAAGAATGGGAAGGCCTACAAGGTCATCAAGCTCGCCACTGATATCACGATCCAGAAGCAGAACACGATCGCCGCCGCCATGGCCAAAGGACAGGCTGAGGCCGACAAGATCGCAAAGGTTCTCGAGAACGTCGCCCTGAGCGCGGACCAGATCGACCAGGGCTCGCAGCAGATCGCCACCTCCAGCCAGTCCCTTTCGGAGGGTGCCTCGGAGCAGGCCGCGAATCTCGAGGAGATCAGCGCCTCGCTGGAAGAGATGACCAGCATGACCACCCAGAGCGCCGACAACTCCCGTCAGGCAGCGACGCTCTCGGAAGAGGCCGCCAAGTCCTCCAAGAAGGGCGAGCAGGAAATGACCGCGATGAGCCAGGCGATGGACGAGATCAAGAAGTCCAGCGCCGAGATCTCCAAGATCATCAGGGTGATCGACGAGATCGCGTTCCAGACCAACCTCCTCGCGCTGAACGCCGCCGTTGAGGCCGCCCGTGCGGGAGAGGCCGGCAAGGGCTTCGCCGTCGTCGCGGAGGAGGTCCGCAACCTGGCCCAGCGCAGCGCCGAAGCCGCCAAGAACACCTCGTCGATGATCGAGGAATCGACCAAGCGAGCCGACAACGGCGTCTCGATCGCCAAGCGAGTCAGCACCTCGCTCGAGGAGATTGGCGCGAGCACGACCAAGGTGAACACGCTGCTGGCCGAGATCGCTTCCGCGGCCAAGGAGCAGGCCGAAGGCATCGCGCAGGTCACCAAGGGCGTGACCGAGCTGGACAAGGTCACGCAGCAGAACGCCGGGAACGCCGAGGAGCTCGCCGCGGCGGCGCAGCAAACCGCGGCGCAGGTATCGTCCCTGCGGGATGTGGTCGCCAGTGGTTCGGGCGGCGGGGCCGACGACGACATTGCCCCGAAGGCGGCAACGCAAAGGCACGCCGCATCCAAGCCGACCGGGGCCAGGTCGGCCGCAACCAAGCCAGCCGCGACGAGACCGTCGGCACCGAGCAAGCGCGAGGCCCTGGCTGCCTCCGTCTCAGCCAAGGGGGCGAGGCAGTCGGCCGAGCGGGCCCTTCCGATGCACGACAAGGAAGGCGCGCTCGCAACCTTCTGACATCTGACGCCAGGGGAGCCACGCCGTCGCCCTCAGCGGGCGACGGCGAGGTTCTTTGTCTCCTCTCGGGCCAAAGGCCGGATCATGGCCTTCGACCGGGAACCGATCGCAGCCAAGCCGCAGCCCGATACCGGGCGTGTACGCCACGCTCCTCACTCCGCGTGACACACTTGCAGCGCCCGGTTCGGTGAACACACCCTTCTCATCCAAGCGCCTCGCAACCTTCGCCGTTCGCGTGCTCGGCTGCCCCTGCCACGACGAACTCGACCTATCACACTTGCGACGTTTCTGGTCTTTCTGATCAAGGGACTGACATGGCTCGTTGTGCCCGCGCTGCTGGTGTCCCGGCGCAACTGAACGCCCTCGACTCAACGTTGAGCGAACGGCGCTTCGATGCCGTGGCCCAGACTCTCGTGAACACCCCGCGGCACCCTGGCGTTGGACTTCCATCATGACCACCCTCGCCACTTCACAGTTCAATCGCATCGCGTCCATCGCTCGGCAACGGTGGGGATTGTGCCTGACGGATAGGAAGGCGTCACTTGTCGCCAACCGAGTTGCCTCGTTCCTCCGCACATCGCGCTTCCGGAGCGTCGAGGAGTACCTGGATTACCTGGAGCGGGATGGCAACGACGAGGACATGCTTGTCTTCTTCGATGTTCTCTCCACCAACGTCACGAGCTTCTTCCGCGAACCACTGCACTTTGAGTACCTCGAGCGGGAGTTCTACACGCCCCTCGCCCGCGGCAACCTGACGACCCCGGGCCGGCGGATCCGAGTTTGGTCCGCCGCATGTTCGACCGGTCAGGAGCCGTACACGCTGGCGATGAACGCCATCGAGAGCCTCCCGGACCTGCGATCGTGGGACTTCAAGATCCTGGGAAGCGATCTCTCGAACTTCGCCGTTGAGCAGGCCAAGGCCGGGATGTATCCAGCCGATAGGCTCGACGGGGTTCCGCCCGAACTTGTCCGCAAGCACTTTGTGCGCGGGACCGGTCCGGACAAGGACCAGCACGCCGTCGCCCCCCACCTGCGTTCGCTCGTCACGATCTCCCGGCTCAACCTCATGGACCCATGGCCCTTCAAGGGCAAGTTCGACGTGATCTTTTGCCGCAACGTCATGATCTACTTCGACTCCCAAACGCGCCGCGAGCTCGTCTTACGGTTCCACGAGCTGCTGCGCCCGGGCGGGATCTTGGCCATCGGCAGCGCCGAAACGCTCGCCGGTCTGAACACCCCTTTCACCGCTGCCCAAGCCTCTGTGTATGTCAAATCGTAACCGGAGGTTTGAGTGGCACCCAGTACATTGAGCTACGCCAGGACGGAAGTGGACGGCAAGATTGTCGTTGGCGTGGGCGATCTCGTCGTCTGCAACGATCCCGCCGCGCTTCTGGTCACATACGCCCTCGGTTCCTGCATCGGTGTCACGGTCTACGACCCGGTCGCCAAGGTCGGAGGGCTGCTCCACTTCATGCTCCCCTCCGCTGATCTGAACAAGGACAAGGCCGCCGCCAATCCGGCCATGTTTGGCGACTCCGGCATTCCCCTGCTCTTCAAGGCCTGCTATGAAAAGGGCGCCAAGAAAGAGCGGTTGATCGTCTGTGCCGCGGGTGGCGCCGAGGTTCTCGCCGACGATGGACACTTCAAGATCGGTTCCCGCAACCGGACGCTGGTCCGAAAGATCTTCTGGAAAAACAACATCCTGATCGCCGGCGACGAAACGGGCGGCTCCAACAGCCGGACGCTGTCGATGCGGATGGACGACGGGACGGCCATCGTCCGCACCCAAGGATCGGAGCGAGTGCTATGGCCAACATGAACGACATCCTCAGCGGCCTCGACGGGCTCGCGGCTCTGCCGCAAACCGTGCTGCGGATCACCTCCATGCTCGGCACCGGCAAGGCCTCGGCCTCAGACTTGGAGCAAGTGGCCCGCAACGACGAGGCATTAACCTTGACCATCCTGCGCTGTGCCAACTCGGCCGCGTACGGGCGACCAGGGTGCGCGTTCACATTGCGCCAGAGCATCGCGCGCCTCGGCAACTCCACCATGCTCAAGATCGTGCTGGAGCAGAAGACATCGGCGATGTTCGCGGGCGCAGGGGCGGCGTACGGCCTCCAGCGCGGGGCTCTTTGGCGCAGCGCCGTCGGCGGTGCGATCGCGGCCGAGGCGCTCGCCCGACGCGCCAACTTCGACAGTCCAGATCTGGCGTTCCTCTGTGCGCTGCTTCGCGACATCGGCAAGCTCGCCTTCGACGCGTTCTTTGGCCCGGAGTACCTGGGCCTTGTCGAGCGTCACCTCCGTCCGGACCGAACGTTCGTCGACGCCGAACGAGCCGCCTTCGGCTTCGACCACGCACAGCTGGGAGCCGAACTCGCCGCTCGGTGGCGACTGCCCGAACGCATCGCCGAGAGCATCACGTTCCACCACAACCCGCCCGCGGCCGCGCCCGCGCACGATGTCCTGTTCGACATCGTTCACGCGGCGGACATCATCGGCCTCTGGGCTGGCCTCGCCATCGGGTGCGACGGGATGCAGTACAAGCTGGCCGAGCATGTGCGAGTCGGCTTGGACCTCAGCCGCCCGGTCGCCGAGGAGCTTATCGCGTGTACCTGGGACAACCTCCGCCAGACCGAATCGATCATGGACCAAGCCACACCCCAGAGGGTTACCGCATGAGCTGCAACGTTCTCATCGTCGATGACTCCCCAATCCTGCGGAAGGCCATCAAGAAGGTGGTCAAGCTCGCGGGCCTGGAAGAGGACCGCATCCACGAGGCCGGCAATGGTCAAGAGGCCCTCGACATCCTGGAGACGGTCTGGATCGACCTGGTCCTTCTCGACCTCAACATGCCGGTCATGGACGGCGAACAGTTCGCGCAGGAGCTCCGCCGACGCCCGGACCTGGATGGTGTGGCCGTCGTCATCGTCAGCACCGAATCCAACAAAGACCGTCTCCAACGCCTGCGCGATCTGGGGATCGTCGAATCTCTCCACAAGCCCTTCGAGCCCGAGGACCTGTGCAAGTTGATCTCAAAGGTTTTGGGAGTCAAGCAATGAACAGCCTCACCGCCGACCGTCTTGCCGAACTCACCGTCAAGGCTCTGGAACGGACCGCCTTCATGATGGCCGACCCCGTCACGCTTGACCCTGCCGCACTCGCCACGGCCAATCGTTCCGCCGCCGTACGGTACGGCGGGCCGGAGAGCGGCGTCGTCACGCTACACACCACTGATGACTTCTTGCGGGGACTGGCGGCCAACCTTCTCGGTGTCGAGCCCGAGGCGATCGACCTCGCCTCGTACGGCCCAGACGCCATCAAGGAGCTTACAAACATCGTTGGAGGGTCTGTCATCCTTGAGTTGGGCGGGCGCGAATGCTCCTACACGCTCGGTCTGCCCCAACTGTCCCCGCCCTCCAACGGACCCTCCAAACGTTCCAAGATCTGCTGCCTGGATTGCGAGGGTCACCTGCTGTTTGTCACCTGGGAGCCGGGAGCCCTCCCGGCGTCGCTGGCCGCCTAACGCCGGGAGGTTGCCGTGGCTTCTGATGTCCGTGTTCTCATCGTTGACGACTCGTCCATTGTCCGCCGCATGCTCAGCGACGAGCTCAGCAAGCAGCGGGGCATCACCGTGGTCGGCACCGCGCCAGACCCCTTCGTTGCCCGCGACAAGATCCTGACTTTACACCCGGATGTCATCACGCTCGACATCGAGATGCCGCGAATGGACGGCCTGACGTTCCTGCGACGGGTCATGAAGCATCACCCCGTGCCGGTTATCATCGTCAGCTCCCTGACCGCCAAGGGATGCGAGACCGCGATGGCGTGCATGGAGGCGGGCGCCGTGGACGTGCTCTGCAAGCCGGGCGAGGCATATTCCGTTGGCGATCTGGCCGCCCAGCTCGGCGACATCATCCGCGGGGCTGCCGGCGCCAGACTGCGACCGCCGGCGGCTCAAAGCCCGTCGCTCACCGCCAGCTCCCCGCCCGCCGGCGCGCGCCGGTCCATGATCCAGACGACGCACAAAGTTATCGCGATGGGATCGTCTACCGGAGGCACCGAAGCGCTGCGAGAAATCCTCACCAGCCTGCCCAAGCAGACTCCGGGGATCGTCATGACCCAGCACATGCCGGAGGGCTTTACAGCATCCTTTGCCCAGCGGCTCGATTCCTTATGCGAGATTGATGTAAGGGAGGCTCGCGATGGCGACTGGGTGTCGCCCGGCCTCGCCCTATTGGCGCCTGGAAACAAGCACATGCGGCTCTCACGCGACGGTGCCCGTTACTTGGTTCGCGTCTGCGATGGGCCTCGGGTCTGCCGCCATCGTCCATCTGTCGAGGTCCTGTTTGAATCGACCGCCCAGTACGCGGGTGCCAATGCCATGGGGATCATCCTGACCGGGATGGGAGATGATGGCGCCAGCGCCCTGCTTTCTATGCGCCGAGCCGGCGCCGTGACCGTGGCTCAGGACGAGGCCAGTTGCGTGGTCTTCGGAATGCCCCGAGAGGCCATCGCGCGCGGCGCTGCGATGGTCGTCTCGCCGCTTCGCGAGGTCTCCCGCCACATTGTTGACTTCGCCAACGGCGTCCGAAGCACGACGGCTTGCTCTGCGTGACGTTGCACCGCACTCCCAAGATGGCGTGTTTCGAACTTGGTCTGCCCGGTCGCCAAGTTGTCGGACGACCCGGCTCACCGTTAGAGCCTCTAACACAATGCCGGATCGAGCGTCCTGAAGCAGATGAGGATGCAG
>CAYXKH010000096.1:0-10763 GCA_964465255.1 uncultured Isosphaeraceae bacterium | reverse complement strand
CGGCAGGGCCCTGCCGCGTGAACTTCGCTGGGCGAGGGCGATGAAGACCGTGCCGACCGGCTTGTCGGGAGTGGCCCCACCCGGACCGGCGATGCCGGTGATGGCCAGAGCGCAGGTTGCGCTGGTCCGCTGGAGGGCGCCACGAGCCATGGCCATTGCCACCGGCGCCGAGACCGCCCCGTGCGCCGCGAGCACCGCGCTCTCGACGGCGAGGTCGCGTTCCTTGAGCGCATTCGAATAGGAGAGGTAGCCACCGACGAAGAACTCGCTGCTGCCGGGCGTGTCGACGATGGTCGCGCCGAGCAGCCCTCCCGTGCAGCTCTCGGCCACTGCGAGCGAACCACCGCGGGCGACGAGCAACGCCCCGATGGCCGGCACCAGATCGTCCACGGAGGTGCCGAAGGCGTACGGCGCCCAGTGCCCATGGATCTCGGCGACGACTGCGGCAAGATCGCGCTCGGCTTCGCGGCGCGGACCCTCGGCGCGGATGCGGGCGGTGACCACACCTCCCGAGGCCGTGGTGCCCACGGAGGGATTCCGGGCGCGTTCCATCAGCGCTCCCAGCCGCTCGGCGGCGACTGACTCGCCCAGCCCGATCTGGGCAATCGACGCGGTGAGGATCACCCGCGAGTCGGCGTCGGCGCCGACGTGGGCGCGAAGCGCGGGCCCGACCAGGCCGCGGAACATCGCCTGCATCTCCCGCGGGGGACCGGGGAGGCAGAAGACCTTGCAGGAGCCGATTGCATCCGCGAGACCAGCAGCGGTCCCGTTGGGATTGTCGAGCAGGCGTGCGCTCGAGGGTCGCATCACCTGCAGGCGGTTGCTCGGACTCATCTCGCGACCACGCGCCTCGAACCACTGCGAGAGGTGGGCCAGCGCCGCCGCGTCTTCGACCAGGGCCTCGCCGGGAGTCACCACATCGCCGAGCGCATCGCGGGTCAGATCGTCGAGCGTGGGACCGAGTCCGCCGGTGACGACGATGGCATCACACCGCGTCGCCAGAGTCCGCAGCGCCGCGGCGATGGCCGCGCGATCATCCGCCACCGTGCGATGCTCGGAGGCCAGATACCCAAGCATGGCCAGCTCCGCGCCGAGCCACTGCGAGTTGGTGTCGAGCTGCTGCCCAAGCACGATCTCGTCGCCGATTGCGAGGATTGCCGCGCGCCGAGAAGTGAAGGACGAACCGGACATGGGGCGAGGGTAGAGAGGCGGAGGAATGAGGAATGAGGAAATAGGAATGAGGAATGAGGACCCGCTCGACGGATGGCCCGGGATGTGCCTGCCCGCGCCGTGCAGCGCATGCACGGCGCCGGCAGGCACAGGACGCGCGATCCGTCGAGCGGGTCCTCATTCCTCATTCCCTTTTTCCTCTCCGCCGATCCCGGCTCGTTCGGCGAGCCGAGATCAGCGAAACCCCGTCTTCCCATTCCCCACTTCGTGCATGGCCACGGCGTTGGTTGCGCGGGGGGTGCCGAGGGGGTATCCGGCGATGAGGACGACGCGGTCGCCGCGCGTGGCCCAGTTGCGCTCGAGGAGCAATGCGTCGACGCGCTCGGTCAGCGCCGCGAGGGTCGGCGGGGCCTCCATGAGGACCGGGGTCACGCCGCGCAGCAGAGTCATCTGCCGCACGGCGCGACCATTGGTGCTGAGCGCGACGATTGGAATTGCGAACTCGTTCTGGCTGAGGTAGCGGGCACCGCCACCGCTCTCCGACCAGACCACGAGCATGGCGGCGCGATTGTCGCGGGCGATGTACCAGACGCCGTGGGCCAGCGCGGCGGTCGGATGACCGGTCTCGATGAGCTTGCGCGGGGCGACGTCGCGGGCCATCGACGAGGCCACGTACTGCTCGGCATGCACCGCAATCCGGGCCATCGATTCGACCGACTCGACCGGCCAGCGCCCGACGGCGGTCTCGCCCGAGAGCATCACCGCGTCGACGCTGTCGAAGATCGCATGGGCCACATCACTGGCCTCGGCCCGCGTCGGCGTCGGCTGCTCGATCATCGACTGGAGCATCTGGGTGGCGACGATCGTGGGCTTTCCGGCGCCGCGAGCGGCGTCGATGATCCGCTTCTGAAGGACCGGCACCTGGGCGAAGTCGGTCTCCACACCGAGATCGCCGCGGGCGATCATCAGGATGTCGGCGGTGTCGACTATCGCGTCGAGATGCACGATCGCCTCGGGCCGCTCGATCTTGGCAACGAGCGGGATTCGTGCGCTGCCGGCACCGGAACTCCCCCGCACCAGCTCGGCAAGCTCGAGGAGGTCGGTCGCCGAGCGGACGAAGCTCATCGCCAGGTAGTCGAGCTCGTGTTCAATCGCCCACGCCACACAACGGCGGTCGCGCTCCGAGATCGTCGGAGCGCTGATGATCGCCTCCGGCAGATTGATGCCCTTCCCCGAGGAGATGCGACCTCCCTGCACCACGCGACAGCGAAGTCGATCGGGCGTCGACTCGATGGCGGTCATCCGCACCGCGCCGTCGTCGACCAGGACCGGCTGACCGACGGTGACGTCATCGAGAAGCTGGGCATAGGTGCTTCCAAGCACCACATTGCCCGCGTGATCGCGACTCCCGAGGACCTCGCCGCGCACGAATGAAATCAGCTCGTCGCGGGTCACCACCACTCCCTCGCCGTCGACACGCCCGACCCGCATCTTGGGGCCGGGCAGATCACCGAGGACGCCGAGCGTCACGCCCGATTCCGTCGCGACGCGGCGCACCTGAGCGAGCCGCTTCTCGTGGGTCTCCAGATCGCCGTGCGAGAAATTGAGGCGAAACGTGGTGGCGCCGGCGGCGACCAGCGATTCGCAGACGCCATCGGCGTCGGTGGCCGGGCCAAGGGTCGCGAGAATGCGGGTCAGGTGTCGTGGTGAGATGGGCATGTGCGGTGCGCTGATCGAACGTCTGTCCGTACTAGGAATCGCGTGCGGCCGCCTGCGCCTGGCGGGCGGCGAGGGCCACGATGCGTGCGTACTGCTCGATGAAGAACGCCCGGGCCCGGCGGCGCAATTCGTCGGCGGGAGTCGCCTCGACCGGCCAGATCTTCTCGTCCTTCCACTGCTCGCGCAGCCAGCCGTCGCGAAGGAGCGCCCGCGAGGCGGGATCGCCCAGACCGATCCGCCGCCCCCGCGGTCCGGTCAGTTCCGGCATCGCATCGAACAGCTCGAGCATCTGGCGAAGCACCGGATCGTCGGTGTCCGCCGCCACCGCAGGACGATCGCCGGCGCGCTCGGCCGCGCTGGGAAATGCCGGATGGACGATGATCGCCTTCCACGCTTCGCGAAGTTCGTGGTGCGAATCGATGGCCATGGCCGAGAAGAGCGGAGCGATGAAGGCCCGCCCGTTGCGATCGGGATTGGTCACCGCCGTGGCCAGCTCGTACGGGTTGACCTGATCGATCAACCGTTCGAAGTGCGGCGACTCGTACATCGATCGGCGCACCGGCATCCGTCGCAGTTCGTAACGACTCGGTCCGAGCGGCGGTGCGTCGAGCCCCTCGCTGCCGACGCCCGCGGTCGACGAACCACCCTCGCCCCGGGGCTTGAACTGCCACAGGGCCTGCCCCGCCTCCGAGAGCGTGAACTCGATGAAACGCTGAGCGAGTTCCGGATCCGGCGCCCCCCGAAGCACGGCAATCGGGTCGGCGTCGATCCGCGTCTCGCCTGCCGGATCGACATAGCCGACGCGATCGCCGCCGCCGGCGTCGAGCACCGCCTGGGCCTCATAGCGACCGTAGAAGTCGATGCAGATGCCGGCGGCCGCGTCCCCTTGGGCGACATCGATGGGCCCGCGAGCGCTGCTGGCCGAGAAGGAGCGGGCGTTGGCGGCGGCGCGGCGCAGGATGGCCCAGCCCTCGTTCCACCCGCGGCGGAGCAGGATGGCCTCGAAGGCGGTCGAGATCGATCCCGACTGCGCCGGGTTCACCAGCGAGACATGCCCGAGCATCCGCGGATCGCCGAGGTCGGCCCAGCGCGTCGGCTCGGGCATGCCCAGCTCCGCGAGCGCCTCGCGATTGAAGACGATGCCGAAGCCGGAGAGGGCCACGCCGAACCAGTGACCGTCGGCGTCCCACAGCGGATCGTCGCCGATCAGATTGACGTCGCCGTAGACCTCATGCAGGAACGACTCGTCGAAGGCCACCGGCTGGAGGACCGTGGTCGACCGCTTCTCGCCGTCGACTTCGACGTCAATTGGCTTTCGCAGCTCGATGAACTCGTACGACCCGCCGCCGAAGAGAAGATCGGCGCTGCCCCCGAGCGTGTCGCCGGCGCGGAGGGCGGCGCGGTACTGGGCCAGCAGCATGCGGCGGATGTCGCTGGTTCCGCCAGGCGTGTTCCAGATCACGTTGACCGGCTCGCCGTACTTCGCCTGATGCCACGCCGAGAAGGCCTCGCCGAATTCGACGCGGATCTGCTCGTTGTGAGGCGAGATGATGATGAGCCGACGTCCCTCACCGCGACTCGACGACTCCGCAGGACGAAGCCAGAGCGGCAGCGCGATCAGGACGGCAAGCGTGAGGATGACGAGGACGCGGGCCATGGTCGATTGGCCTCAGCGCCCGACGCCCTCGGCCCCGGCCTCGGCCCCGGTTGCCACGGAACCCGCTCGGCGAAGAGTCTCGACACCGCCGCGCAGGGCCGCGTGAAACGCGACCGCGGCGGCGCGGACCGACTCCATCCAGCGCGGATCGGCGGCGTCGAATGCGTGGATCACCGCCCGGCTGGCGTTGACGATGGCCCCGCGACCGTCGGCGTTGAAGCACGACATGGCCTCGGCGACGCCGGCACCCTGGGCCCCGAAGCCGGGGACCAGGAAGATCTGCCGCGGCATCAGCGCTCGAAGCCGCAGGGCGTCCTCCGCCTTGGTCGCCCCGACCACCGCCCCAAGGGCGCTGTAGCCGTGGGCGCCGAGAGCGTTCTCGCCGAGCCGGGCGATCATGCCGGCGACGAGATCGGCAACCGCGCGGCCGTCGGCAAGTCGCGCCGTCTGAAGTTGATCGCCACCGGGGTTGCTCGTTCGCACCAGGGCAAACGCCCCGCGATCGGCCCGCAGAAATGGACGGATGCCGTCGTCCCCGAGATACGCGTTGATCGTCACCCAGTCGCTGGCCCCGGCGAAGGCGGCCTCGGCGTAGTGCTCTGCGGAGACTCCGATGTCGCCGCGCTTGGCGTCGAGGATCACCTCGAGACCGTTGCAATCGGCGTGGGCGACGACGCGCTCGAGCGCAGCGACTCCCGCGCTCCCGAACCGCTCGAAGCAGGCCGACTGCGGCTTGACGCAGGGCACGACTCCAGTCACCGCCTCGATGAGTTCGCGCGAGAACCGTTCAATTGCATCGACCGGTGAGCCGGCGACGGCCGCGACGGCTTTGGGAATTCGTTCGACCACCGGGTCCAGACCGACGCACGCCGGTGACCCAGCACGCTCGATGGCCTCAAGCAGTCGATCGGCAGGGTGCGTGGTGGGCATGTCTGGTCTGTCGCGGGTGTCCGTCACTTCTTCTGAATGAACGGCATCTTCACCACTTCCGCGGCGACCGTCGTGCCCTTGAGGTCGACGCCGAGCCTGGTGCCGGGGGCCACACGGGAGGGGTCGACGTAGGCCATCGCGATGGGCTTGTCCAAGGTCGGGCTCAGGCAACCGCTGGTCACCACCCCGACGGGCGTGCCTTCGGGCGACAGCACGGCCATGCCCTGACGGGCGCTGCGGCGGCCCTCGAGCGCCACGCCGACCAGCCTCTGCTTCGGTCCTTCCTGACTGATCCGCTTGAGCGCCGCCTGGCCGATGAAGGTGCCGACGCGCTCGTCGTCGGCGCCCTTGTCGAGCTTGACCGCGAAGTCGAGACCGGCGGAGAGCGGGTCGATCTCCTCGGAGAGTTCATGGCCGTAGAGCGGCATGCCGGCTTCGAGACGCAGCGAGTCGCGGGCCCCGAGACCGATCGGCTTCACCACCGCATCGGCGGCGCCGACATCCTTGAGAAGCATGCTCATCGCCGGACGAGCCATGCGGGCCCCGAGGATGATCTCGACGCCGTCCTCGCCGGTGTATCCGGTGCGACTCACGATCATCTTGAGGACCAGGAGGTTCTTCTCGACGAAGCGGTACTTCCTGAGAGTCGGCACTTCGCGCGAGAGCTTGGCGATGATGTCCATCACCTTCGGACCCTGGATCGCCACCATCGCGGTGCTCTCGGTCTGGTCCTCGAGCTTGAAGACGTCCTCGCCGCGGACGGCGGCGAAATGCTCGAGCAGCTTGGCTCGATTCGAGGCGTTGCAGACCATCAGGTATTCGTCGTCGTCGAAGCGATAGACGATCACGTCGTCGCGGCACCCGCCCTGCTCGTTGAGGACCAGCGAGTACCGGCACTGGCCGTTCTCCATCCCGAAGATCTGCCGCGAGCAGACCCGATCGAGAAAGCGCCGGGCGTGCCGACCGGTGAACTTCAGCCGTCCCATGTGCGAGACGTCGAAGAACCCGCCGCTGTTCCGCACCTGGTGGTGCTCCTCGATGATCGAGGTGTACAGGAGCGGCATCTCCCACCCCGCAAACGGCACCAGCTTGGCGTGGTGCTGCTTGTGCAGTTCGAGAAACGGAGTGGTGCGGAGCGGCTCGGAGGTGGCGGTCGCGGACATGGCGAGGAGGGTAGGAGAGGCGAGGGATGAGGATCCGCTCGACGAACCGCGCGTCGTGTGCATGGTGCACCTCGTGACGGAAGAGGGATCAGGAATGAGGAATGGGGATCCGCTCAACGGATTGCCCGTCGTGTGCCTACCCACGCCGTTCGCCGCCCGCATGGCGCCGGCAGGCACATGACGCACGGGCCGACGGACGGATCCTCATTCCTCATTCCTCTTCCCTACTCCGCCTTCTTCAGCTTCTCCACTTCCCGCTCCAACGCTTTCAGTCTTCTCGCCATTCCGTAGAGGTCGCGGCCGACGAGGGCGTTGCGCTTGGCGGCGTCGATTTCGATGGCGGGGATTCCGCCGACCTTGGCGCCGGCGGCGATGTCGTCGACGATGGCGGTCTTGCCTGCGGCCTGCACCATGTCGCCGATTGCGAGGTGTCCGGCGACACCGACCTGGCCGCCGAGGACCACGTAGTTGCCCACCTGGACCGAGCCGCTCACGCCCACCAGCGAGACGAAGAGGCAGTGCTTGCCAATTGTGGTTCCGTGGCCGATTGAGATCAGATCCGCGAACTTGGTCCCCTCGCCGATGCGCGTCTCCCCCATCGCCGCCCGCTCGATTGCGCAGCCGGCGCCGAGTTCAACGTCATCTTCGAGCACCACCACGCCCGCCTGCGGAATCTTGTGATGCCTGCCCCGCGAGGTGGCGTACCCGAAGCCATCGTGCCCGACGACCGAGTTGGCGTGGAGGGTGACTCGATTGCCCAGCACGCAGTGGTCGTAGACGACCGCGTTGGGATAGAGGACGCAGTCGTCGCCGAGTCGGGAGTTCTGCCCGACGTAGGCGCCGGGATAGAGAACGCAGCGCTTCCCGAGAATCGCCCCGCACTCGACGACCGCGAGCGGATGGATGGCGCACTCCTCGCCAATTGAGGCGTCGCGGTGCACGTGGCTTCCGGCGCTGCGGGAGGCTTCGGCCGAGGCGGCAGCGGCGGTGGTTGCGGGAGCACCGCCCGCGTGCGGATGAGTGCGGAACCCATAGATCGCCACCATCGCCTCGCGGAAGGCGAAATAAGGATCGGCGGCCTCGAGTCGGCTGACTCGAGCAGGCGTCGCCAGCGTCGGCAGCACGATGACCGCAGCGGCCCGCGTCGATTCCAGGAATCGCAGGTACTTCGGATTGGCCACGAAGGTGACCTCGTCGGGTCCCGCGGAGTCGATTGCGGCGCAGCCGCGGATTGGGATCGACCCGTCGCCGACAAGGGTGGCGCCAATCCGTGTGGCCAGTTCACCGAGCGACATCGAGCCCCGGGGCAAGCTCCCGGCGGTCGCCCGCGGGGAGGCGTCGCCGACCGGGCGTGCCGATGGCCAACCGAGGCTTCCAGCGGGAGGGTGTTGCGACGGTTCCGACATGGTGCAGGGCGAAAGTATCGGCCGCGCGCGCGCTGGTCAAACTGCCGGTCGAGCCGCGGCCCGCGGCGTCCGGGTCGCCTTGTGAGTCCCGTCAGCGCCCGGTATTCTCCGCCCGGCCATGCTGGCCCCGTTCCACCCACAGGCGCACGCTCGGCGAGTGCTGCGAATGCTCGCAGCATCGATCGTCGTCGTCTCCTTCCAAAGCGGGGCGATCGCCCAATCCGGGCGCTCCTCGCCGCCGCCAACCCCTCCTGCCGATGCCGCGCCCCCCGCGGCGCCCCGGCCGCCGGCAGCCCCAGGTGACGAGGAACTCCTTGATCGCCCCATCGGTCGGGTGCTGATCAACGGGCTCTCCCGAGTCCGCGAGCAGGAGATCCGCACCAACATTCGCGTCGCCCCGGGGCAGCCCTACGACCCGCTGGCGATCCGAGACGACGTCAACACCCTCTATCGCCTCGGGCAGTTCAAGACGGTCTCGGCCCAGGGCCGGGTCGAATCCGACGGCACGGTCTCGCTGACCTATGTCGTGCTCGAGCAGGCCCTGATCGCGACGGTGCAGACGGTCGGCAACAAGGTCATCACCGATCAGGAGCTGCGGGCGGTGATCCCGCTCTTCGCCAACGCCCCGCGCGACGACTTCCTGGTCGAGCAGTCGATCCGCGACATCAAGAATCTGTACCGCACCCGAGGCCACTATCTCGTCGACGTGCAGATCGACGAGTCGCGGCTTCAGGACGAGGGCATTCTGATCTTCAAGATCATCGAAGGCCCCCGCGTGCGGGTGCGGGCCATCGAGTTCGAGGGCGTCAATTCGTTCAAGCCGCAGGAGCTCTCCTCGCAGCTCAAGACCAAGCCCTTCTTCTTCCTGTTCCGAAAGGGACAACTGGATGAGGACGTGCTGCTCGACGACGTGGCCACGCTCAACCGGTTCTATCGCGACCGCGGCTTCGTCGACGTGCGGGTCGATCGACGGATCGCCCTGAGTCCAAACAATCGCGAGGCCAAGGTGATCTTCGTGGTCGCCGAGGGTCGGCAGTACCGGGTGCGGAAGATCGAGGCGTTCTCGAGTTCGCCGCTGGCGCCCAAGCCGCTCACTGCATTCGCCCCCGAACAGATCATCGCCCTGCTGCCGATTCAGCGCGGCGATGTCTACTCGCAGGACCTGGTGCGGCGCAGCGTGCGGGTGATCGAGGACTCCTACGGCCTGCTCGGTCACGTCGACGTCAGAGTCGACGAGGCCAGCGTTCGAGTGGGCGAGGAGCCGGAGATCGACCTGCTCTTCTCGATTGCCGAGGGTCGGGCGGCGACGACCGGGCTGGTTCGGATCCAGGGCAACTTTCTGACCCGTGACAAGATCATCCGCCGCGAGACGCGACTGCAGCCGGGTCGCCCGCTCGACGGCCGTGAAGTCCGCGAGACCGAGGAACGCCTGCGGCGCACCCGTCTCTTCGGCGAACCGGTGCGGGTCGTGGTGCAGCAGCCGCAGCCGGAGGACGCTCTCGCGCCCACCGACGACGGGACCGAGACCCGCGACGTGCTGATTGAGATCAAGGAGCGCAACACCGGTTCGGTCAACTTCGGCCTTGCGGTGGGCACCGACTCGGGGCTCTTCGGCGAGATCTCGATCCGTCAGGACAACTTCGACATCGCCGACCCGCCGGAGTCCTTCAACGAACTGATCTCCGGTCGGGCCTTCCGCGGCGCCGGCCAGCGCTTCTCGATCGGGATTGCCCCCGGTATCGACATCAGCACCTTTTCGATCAACTTCGCCGAGCCGCGACTGCTCGAGACCGACGTCGGCTTCAACGCCGGGTCGTTCTACCGGATTCGCGCCTTCGACGATTACGACGAGTACCGGCTCAACTTCAACATGGGGCTGGGGCTGCGGCTGGGCGACATCTGGCAGCTTGGAGTGACGAGTCGCGTCGAGCGCATCAATCTCGACGACGTGGCCACCGATGCGCCGGTGGACGTGTTCGAGGTGGCCGACGCCTCATGGCTGACGGCGCTGGGAGTCCGCGCCGTGCGCAACACCTTGGACAGGCCGCTGCGACCCAGCCGCGGCACCGTCTTCGAACTGGCCTTCGAGCAGGTCGGCGCCCTGGGCGGCGATTTCACCTACCCGGTGATCCGATCCGAGTACACCCAGTTCTTCCTGGTCGACGAGGACTTCCTCGGACGGAAGTCGACGCTTCGATTGAACCTGCAGGCGAACTACATCTTCGACGACGCTCCGACGTACGAGCGCTTCTTCCTCGGTGGTCGTTCGCTCCGCGGCTTCGAGTTCCGAACCGTCTCGCCCAGGGGCATTCGAAACGACACCGGCACGCTGGGGAATGATCCGGTCGGCGGCAACTGGCTCTTCTTCGCCGGAACGCAGTACGAGTTCCCAATCTTCGGCGAGTTCATCAACGGCGTCGCCTTCGTCGACAGCGGCACGGTGACCGACGACATCGGCTTCGACGAGTACCGCGTCGGCATCGGCGCAGGAATTCGGCTCTACATCCCTGCCTTCGGTCCCGTGCCGATCGCCCTCGACTTCGCCTACCCGATGGTCGAGCAGGATGGCGACGACGAGCAGTTGTTCAGCTTCAGTGCGGAGTTGCCGTTCTGAGAGGTCGGCTCGCGGCGACCGGGCGCGTCGGCTGCGCCTCCGCTTGTGAGGCATCCAGGAATCTCGACGTGCGGAGCGCGCAACAACCCCGCGCACGCATCCAG
>CAYXKH010000095.1:3038-10796 GCA_964465255.1 uncultured Isosphaeraceae bacterium | reverse complement strand
TTGGATTGGGTGGGATTGGAAGTTGTCGCCCCGTGTTTCGGAGCGACAACGAGTCAGAAGTGGTTGCTGGATCGGCCAGCGGCCTTCGAGTGTCCTCTTTCCTCAGCCGTGCGAACTCGTGGCGAGTATCGACGGTGGGGATGAATCCGAGCGTGAAATGACCGGCGGCAGCAAGATTCGGATCCGTATGGAGGCTTACGACCACCAGGCCCTCGACTCGTCGGCCAAGGAGATCGTCGATCACGCCAAGCGGACCGGCGCCCGCGTTGCGGGCCCGATTCCTCTTCCGACGCGGCGCGAGATCTACACGGTCAATCGCAGCCCGTTCATCGACAAGAAGTCGCGCGAGCAGTTCGAGATCCGAACGCACAAGCGCATCATCGACATCACCGAACCCAACGCCCGCACGGTCGAGGCCCTCAATCGCCTCGTGGTCCCCGCGGGCGTTTTCATCAAGATCAAGGCCTGAGTGCCTTCCTGAGTCACGTCGGTCAACAGCCCGACCTCTGACCAGATTCCCGTGCATATCGCACACGATTGTCAGGATTCGAACCCAATGCCAGCCGCAATCATCGGACGAAAAGTGGGCATGACTCGGTTCTTCACCGAGGACGGACGAAACATTCCGGTCACCGTGATTTCCGCGGGACCGTGCTTCGTCACCCAGGTGAAGACCGTCGCCAGCGACGGATACAGCGCCATTCAGATCGCGATGGAGGACGCCAAGCCCCGTCGCTCGACGATGGCGGTCATGGGCCACGATGCGGCCGCCGGCGTCACGCCGAAGCGGCTCCACCGTGAAGTCCGGATGGACGACGACGCCGAAGCCGGGCAGTACACGCTCGGTCAGGAGATCTCGGTGAAGGATCTCGCCGGTCTCAAGTTCGTCGACGTCGTCGGCACCAGCAAGGGCAAGGGGTTCCAGGGTTCCATGGTTCGGCACCACTTCAAGGGACTCTGCGCCAGCCACGGCACCGAGCGGAAGCACCGTTCGCCGGGCAGCATCGCCAGCCACGGCACCGACCGTGGTCACGGCGCGAAGATCAAGAAGGGCAAGAAGATGGCCGGTCACCTCGGCGACTCGCGAGTGACCATCCGCAGCCTCGACGTCGTCGCCATCGATGAGAGTCAGAACATCCTCCTCGTGAAGGGGGCCGTGCCCGGCCCCAACACAGGCATCCTCTTCGTCCGGGCACCCCGTCGTCTATACAAGGACAAGGCTCGCAAGCAGGCTGGCGAGTGATTGAACTCGCAGTCTGACCGGCAAGGCCCCGGCTGCAATGGTGCAGCGGGGGAACCAGTCGGTGCCGACAATCAATCAACCGAGTCGATATCCCTGCCCCCGCGCACCGCTGTAACAGCACGGGGGAGGGTGAGGCGAATTTCGATGGTTCCGCCGACGCGCAGTCGTCGGGGGCACCATCCAAACCGGCTTCGACCGAGACCAGGCCAACTGGCCCTCTCGGCGAACCTGAAGGTGAAACCATGATCGAGCTTCCGATCTACAACAAAGAAGGCGCGCAGGTCGAGACCTTGACCATCGACCCTGCGACCTTGGGCGACGAAGTGCGTCCGGCCCTGCTCAAGCAGGCCTACGTGATCACGCACACGAACCAGCGCCAGGGCTCCGCCCGGACCAAGAACCGCGGCCAGATCAGGGGTTCGACGCGCAAGATCTACAAGCAGAAGGGCACGGGCAACGCCCGCGCCGGCGCCGTGCGCACCAACGTCCGCAAGGGCGGCGGCAACGCCCACGCCAAGCACCGTGACCGCGAGGGATTCCGCTCCTCGCTCACCAAGAAGATGCGCCGCCTCGCCAACCGCAACGCCCTGCTGGCGAAGCTGGTGGACAACGAGGTGAAGTGCTTCGCCGATCTCAAGTTCGGCGAGCCCGGCACCCGGGCCTTCGTCAATCTGCTCAAGGCGGTGGGCATCGAGCGCACCTGCCTCGTGGCCATCGACGGCGAGAACCGCAACGCCTACCTCTCCGCCCGCAACATCGAAGGTGTCGATGTGGTGCGGATCGAGCAGCTCAACGTGTTCGAGCTCCTGAACCATCGCTTCCTGGTCGTCGACAAGGCTGCACTCCAGGCGTTCCTCGATGGCAGTTGCTGGGAATCGGATTCCAATGAGGAGGCAGCGTGATGCTGGCCACTGACGTCATCAAGAAGCCGCTGGTCACCGAGAAGGCCACCATCGCCTCCGGCGAGCTCAACCAGTTCGCCTTCCAGGTCGATCGCCGCGCCTCCAAGGTGGATATCCGCAAGGCCGTCGAGGAGCTGTACAAGGTGCGCGTCCTCGGCGTCTCCACGCAGAACCGCAAGGGTCGCTCGCGCCGCCTGAAGTACGGCATCATCGAGCTTCCCTCGCTGAAGCGTGCCATCGTCCGCATTCATCAGGACGACAAGATCGAGCTCTTCTGAGTTCGTCCCGCATCGCTTCCTCAGCTCCCGATCCAGTTCCAGTCCCACTTCCCGCTTCCCGATCCACTCCCGCGACTCCGAGCATCCCAATGGCCATTCGCGTTTACAAGCCAGTCACCGCCGGACGCCGGAACGCTTCGGTGAACCTCCATGCCGAGGTCACCAAGAAGCGCCCCGAGAAGTCGCTGCTTCGGCCGCTTCCGCGCACGGGCGCCCGCAACTGCCAGGGCAAGCTCACCGTGCTTGGTCGCGGCGGCGGCCACAAGCGCCGCTATCGCGTCATCGACTTCCGACGCACCAAGGACGACATGGTGGCCACGGTGGTGGGCATCGAGTACGACCCGAACCGCACCTGCCACATCGCCCTGCTCAAGTACGAGGACGGCACCCTCCGCTACATCGTCGCCCCCAAGGGCGTGACGGCCGGCGACCAGGTCCTCAGCTCAGCCAAGCCGATCGATCCGAAGCCCGGCAACTGCATGCCGCTTCGGCACATCCCCACCGGCCTCACCGTCCACAACGTCGAGTTCGAGCCTCGCAAGGGCGGCACGCTGTGCCGAGCCGCGGGCCTGGGCTGCCGGCTCACCAACAAGGAAGGCCAGTACGCCACCCTGGTGCTGCCTTCGGGTGAAATCCGCCAGGTCTCCCTTGACTGCCGCGCCACCCTCGGTCAGGTCGGCAACGTCGACAACGGCCAGGTCAAGCTCGGCAAGGCCGGTCGCAACCGCTGGAAGGGACGTCGTCCGACCACCCGCGGCATGGCGATGAGCCACCACTGCCACCCGCACGGCGGTGGTGAAGGCCGCTCCAAGGGCGGTCAGGAGCCGAGCAACGCGTCCGGCACGCAGGCCAAGGGTGGTCGCACCCGCGGTCGCGGCAAGTGGACCGATCGTCTGATCCTTCGCCGTCGCCGCAGCGTGCGCTACGGCCAGTTGAAGCTCTGATCCATTCGCCCCGCACGTCGCAGTTCTTCATCCGCAGTTCGAGTCCCGCACTTCGCTCTTTCGATTCCTGTTCACCGAGTCATCCGCCATGAGCCGTTCACTGAAGAAGGGTCCGTACGTCGACGAGAAGCTCTTCCGCAAGGTCGAGAAGATGTCGGCCCAGACCAAGCGGACCCCGATCAAGACCTGGTCCCGCGCCTGCACGGTGGTCCCCGAGTTCGTCGGGTTCACCTTCCAGGTCCACAACGGACGCAGCTTCGCCGATGTCTTCTGCACCGAAGACATGGTCGGACATCGGCTCGGCGAGTTCAGCCCGACGCGCACCTTCCGAGGTCACACCAACAAGAAGGAAGGCCTCGCTGCCGGCGAGAAGGGCTGATCGGCCCGCCTCGTTGCCTCAGCCTCGCGACTGGTTTTCAGGTTGGCACTGCGGAATCCGCATTTTCGAGTACACCCCATGCCGTATCACAGCATCCACCGACATTGTCACATCGCTCCGCGCAAGGCTCGCCTTGTCGCCGACATGATCCGCGGCATGCCCATCGACGACGCCCTGACGGCGCTGCAGATGTGCAAGAAGCGTGGCGCGTACTTCATGCGGAGCATCCTCCGTTCGGCCATCGCCAACGCCGAGCAGGCTGATGTCGATCTCACTTCGCTGGTCGTCAGCGAAGCGACCGTCGACGGTGGCACGACCCAGAAGCGGTTCAATCAGAAGGACCGTGGTCGCGCCCACCAGATCCTCAAGCGAACCAGCCACATCCGCATCGCGGTCGACAGCACGGGCTGATCAACCGTTTCCGAACTCCGTTCACGCCGACCCTCGCCCCGAGCAACTTCCCGTCTGGGCCCTTCACACTCCGTCCCGATCGACTCGTCAGACCACCCTCCGACGCCCGTTCAGGACCCCCCGCACTTAGGACACACCGAGAACTATGGGACAAAAGACCCATCCATTCGGCTTCCGCGTCGGCATCACCGAGCCCCACAAGTCGCGGTGGTACGCGCCCAAGGCGCTCTTCGGCGAGCTGCTCGTCGAGGACTACAAGATCCGCAAGTTCGTGGACAAGCGCCTGAACAAGACGCCTCCATTCGCGGCGGTCTCCGATGTCCACATCGAGCGCACCCGCGAAGAGCTGACGGTGGTCATCAAGACCGCCCGTCCCGGCATCGTCGTCGGACCGAAGGGCCAGGAGATCGAGAAGCTCACCGCCGAGCTTCAGCTTCTGACCGGCCGAAAGGTGGTCATCAAGATCATCGAGATCGCCAGCCCCGACACCGATGCTCGGCTCATCGCCGAGACCCTGGCCGAGCAGCTCAAGAAGCGGGCCAACTTCCGCCGCGTGCTCAAGCAGCGCTGCGAGTCGGCGATGAACAACGGCGCCAAGGGCGTCCGCATCCTGCTCGCCGGTCGACTCGGTGGCGCCGAGATGTCCCGCACCCTCGATACCCGCCTCGGCTCGATTCCGCTCTCGACGCTCCAGGCGAACGTCGACTACGCGTCCTGCCACAGCTTCACGACCAGCGGCGCCATCGGCGTCAAGGTCTGGGTCTTCAAGGGCATGTACTCGCAGAACACCCCCGACGAGAACCAGTCGACCGCCGCAGGCGGACGGGCTCGTGCTCGCGGCCGTCGCTGATCCAGCTTGTTTCCTCCGCACCCTTCACGATTCCCGACTGAGCCCCTTCCGCAGAGACCACGATCATGTTGATGCCCAAGCGGATCAAGTTCCGAAAGCAGCAGCGCGGCAAGATGCGCGGCAACGCCACCCGCGGCAATTACGTCGCGTTCGGCGACTACGGGCTGCAGTCGCTCGATCTGCACTGGGTCTCGGCCCGGCAGCTCGAGGCCGGCCGCGTCGCCGCCCAGCACTTCCTTCGTCGCCAGGGCAAGGTCTACATCCGGGTCTTCCCCGACAAGCCCATTTCGAAGAAGCCCCTCGAGATGCGCATGGGCAGCGGCAAGGCGGAGACCGACTTCTGGGCTGCTCGCGTGAAGCCCGGGACGATGCTCTTCGAGATCGCCGGTGTCTCGGAGGACCTCGCCAAGCAGGCCCTGGCCCGCATCGCCCACAAGATGCCGGTGCGATGCCGGTTCGTCGGGCGGCGAATCGCCGTGTGATGGATGTGACCAAGGCGGGCCGTCCCGCACAAGAGTTGCCGGTTAGGGGTTGCCCACCCGACTCCTGAATGGGCACCGCGTTTGCACTGCTGATTGATTCCCACGTTGACGACCGAGTTTGAGCCATGAAGACCAAGGAAGTCCGCAAGCTGAATGACGAGGAGATCACGATCGAGACGACGCGACTGCGCCGCCGACTCTTCGATCTCCGCTGCCAGGTCGTCACCGAGAAGATCGACGACACCTCGCAGTTCGGAAAGACCAAGAAGGATCTCGCTCGCGTTCTGACCGAGGCCAATCGTCGCCGCGCCGAGGCGCAGCTCGCCAACGGAAGCAAGGCCTGACCATGAGCCACCTGAAGACCATCACCGTTCCCGATCGTGCGCCTCACCGAGTCGGCGTCGTCGCCAGCGACAAGCGCAGCAAGACGCGAACCGTCGTGATCGCCTATTCGTCCAAGCACCCCAAGTACGGCAAGTACGTGAAGAACCGCTCGGTGCTTCACGTGCACGACGAGAAGAACGAGTCGCGGATCGGTGATCGCGTCGAGATCGCCGAGTGCCGTCCGATCTCGAAGACCAAGTCGTGGACTCTGGTACGCGTCGTTGAACGCGGCATCGGACCCGCTGAACTCCTCAATGACGGGCTTTCCGGGACGGCTTCCGGACGGACCCAGACTCCCAACCGCTGATGATCCTCCGCACATCCCCGCAACGGCAGCAGCCCTGCGGAGGAGGTTGACCCCACCATGATCCAGAAGGAATCACGTATTGAAGTGGCCGACAACAGCGGCGCGAAGATCGCGGCCGTCATCGGCGTCCTCGGTGTCTCGACTGCCCGCGGAAAGTTCACGCGCGTGGCTTTCGGCATCGGCGACCGCGTCGTCTGCTCGGTGAAGAAGGCTCTGCCCAACGGCGAAGTGAAGGCCGGCGACAAGGTGCAGGCCGTCATCGTCCGATGCAAGTACCCCACCCGCCGCGACGACGGTTCGTACGTCCGATTCGACAGCAACGCCTGCGTGCTGATCGACAAGGACGGCAACCCGCGCGGCACCCGCATCTTCGGAGCAGTCGCTCGCGAGCTGCGTGAGAAGAACTACATGAAGATCGTGTCGCTCGCCTCGGAGGTCGTCTGACCATGCCACGCCACATCCGCAAGGGAGACAACGTCATCGTCACCGCGGGCAACGACCGCGGCGTGGTCGGCCAGATCCTGCGAGTCATCGTCGGTGAAGGCACCGGCGGCGACCGGGTCGTCGTGCAGGGCGTGAACATGCGCACCAAGCACATGAAGCCCACGCAGACCCGTCAGCAGGGCGGCATCATCCGCCGCGAGTCGCCGATCCACTCCAGCAACGTCAGCCCCGTCGTCGACGGCAAGCCGACTCGGGTGCGTTTCGCCACCAAGGACGACGGCACCAAGGTGCGCCTCGCCGTGCGTGGCGGTTCCGAACTGCACACGCTCCGCGCCGCTCCCACCGCCCCCAAGAAGGCTGCCAGCAAGTCCCCCGCGAGCAAGGCTGCCCCAAAGGCGGCGTCGAAGTCCGCCCAGGGGGCCGACAAGAAGCCCGCCTCCACCAAGAAGTGATCTGAGACCGATCCCGGTTTTCGTCGAGTTCCGCCATGACCACCACCGTTGCACCACGCAAGCTCGCCCGGCTCGAGCAGATCTTCCGAGAGAAGGCTGCGCCCGCTGTGTCGAAGCAGTTCGGGCTTGAGAATCCCCACGAGCTGCCGCGCCTCCAGAAGATCATCGTCAACTGCGGCATTGGCCGGTTTCTCGAGAACCAGAAGCTCAAGCCAGAGCTCCGCGACACCGTGATCTCCACCCTGACCACGATCACCGGCCAGAAGCCGGTGATGATCCTGGCCAAGAAGTCGGTCTCGAACTTCAAGGTGCGCGAGGGTTCACCCTCGGCGTTCATGGTCACCCTCCGCGGCGAGCGGATGTGGAGCTTCCTCGACCGCCTCATCAACCTGGCGATCCCCCGAATCAAGGACTTCCGCGGCGTTCCCGCCGACTCCTTCGATCAGGGCGGGAGCTACTCGATGGGCCTCACCGAGCAGGCCGTGTTCCCTGAGATCAACATGGCCAACGTGCAGTTCACGCATGGCATGAACGTCAACATCGTCTTTTCGCAGAGTGATCCCGAGCGAAGTCGCGTCGCCCTCCAGGAATTGGGCATGCCGTTTGTTCGTCCCGAAGAGAAGTGAGTCGGTAGAAGTGAGTCTGGAAGTGAGTCTGGAAGTGAGTCTGGAAGTGAGTCTGG
>CAYXKH010000095.1:0-2938 GCA_964465255.1 uncultured Isosphaeraceae bacterium | reverse complement strand
TCGGTAGAAGTGAGTCTGGAAGTGAGTCTGGAAGTGAGTCTGGAAGTGAGTCTGGGGCGCGAGCCCGAGACAGGGCGTCGATGGCGACGCCGCGTTTCAGGTTCGCAGTCCAGTTGGAAGTCCCGTAGTCGTCACGTCAAGTCACCGTCGGGGCCGTAGCGCCCCAAGCGTCGAAGGGAAGGGTTCGAAGACCGGCAAAGGTCGGCGAATCACTTCAGCCCGTTGAGGAACCATCATGGCGAGCAAGGCAGTCTTCGCAGAGATGAAGCGGACCCCCAAGTACTCCAGCCGGAAGAAGAACCGGTGCGAGATCACCGGTCGTTCGCGCGGCTATTACCGCAAGTTCCGCGTCAGCCGCATCATGCTTCGGGAACTCGCCCTGCAAGGGTTGATCCCCGGCATGCGCAAGGCGAGCTGGTAAGCCCGACTTCGCCTGCTGCATCGGCGTTCTCGGATCGGTCCATCATCGGACCGCCTCACGGGACGCCGGCCGACTCCTCTGTCTCGTCGTCGAATCTTCGGGAAGGTACGACCTTCCCCCACTGCACTTTCGTCCCCGCGCCTCGGAAACACGATCATGGCCATTCAGGATCTGACCGCCGACATGCTCACCCGGATCCGCAACGCGGTCCGCAATCGCGAGAAGCACGTCGTCTGCCTCAACAACAAGCTCAATCGCGGCGTCGCGAACGTGCTCGTCGAAGAGGGCTACATCAACAAGTTCGGCATCGTCGAGGACGGTCACGGAGGTCAGCTCCGGATCGATCTCAAGTACGGCCCGAACGGCGAGCGGCTCATCAGCTCGATCCAGCGCACCTCGAAGACCGGCTGCCGGGTGTACAGCAACGTCGAGGATCTGCCGCGTCCCCTCCAAGGTCTCGGCATCGCCATCATCTCGACCAGCCAGGGCGTGATGAGCGATCGCAAGTGCCGCGAGGTCCGAGTCGGCGGCGAAGTCGTCGCCACCGTCTCCTGATCCCCTGGGTTCGGGCGATTGGCCCGATGCCCCAGAGCAAGTCCGGTCCGCAGTCCGGTTCGCAGTTCACCCAGCAGTTCCGCCTGAAGTTCAGCTCGTCACGAAGAGGTCTTCCATGTCCCGCATCGGCAAGCAGCCAGTTTCGGTCCCGGCCGGAGTCAAGGTCGCGATCAACCCCTCGCAGCGCACGCTCGACATCTCGGGCGCCAAGGGTTCGCTTTCGCTGAACTACCGCCCCGAGGTCACCGTCACCTGGGAAGAGGGTGAGAAGCGGATCGTCTGCGCAATCCCCGAGTCGGCGCGCGAGGACGGACAGATGCGGGCCTACTGGGGCCTCACCCGCTCGCTCATCAACAACATGATCGAGGGCGTGACCAAGGGCTACGAGCGGAAGCTCGAGATCGTCGGCGTCGGCTGGCAGGGCAAGCTCCAGGGCAAGAACCTGGTGCTCAACGTCGGGTACGCCGATGCCATCACCATGCCCGTTCCCGAGGGCCTCAAGGTCGACATCGCCAACAACACGATGATCACCATCACCGGCCCCAGCAAGCAGCTCGTCGGGCAGTTTGCCGCGGCGGTCCGCTCGCACCGCGAGCCCGAGCCCTACAACGGCAAGGGCATCAAGTACACCGACGAGGTCATCCAGCGGAAGCAGGGCAAGGCCTTCGGTTCGTAAGCGCTGCCGGGAGCGGCCGAACCCGGCCCCGCCCCCCGGTGAGTGTGTGTCTCGAGGGAACTTCCCGAGGCAACAGATTGATTTCGTCGTCCAGTCCGTCGTCCGGCCCGTGCTTCAGTCCGATCGTCACGGTGCACTTCACGAGCAAGAGCCATGAACAAGTCTGTTCTCAAAACAGTTCGTCGGAACCGTCGCAAGCAGGGCATCCGCAAGCGCGTCTTCGGATCCCCCGAGCGCCCTCGGCTGACGGTCTTCCGTTCGCTGAAGCACATCTACGCCCAGGTCATCGACGATCTCAGCGGTCGGACCCTGGCCTCGGCCTCGACCCTCGACGGGTCGGTCGAAGGCGAGGTCACCTCGACCAGCAACGCGGTCGCCGCCAAGACGGTCGGCATCGCTCTCGCCAAGCGGGCCAAGGACGCTGGAATCGAGAAGGTGGTCTTCGACCGCAACGGATTCCGCTACCACGGTCGCATCAAGGCCCTGGCCGATGGCGCCCGCGAGGGCGGGCTTGGCTTCTGATCAACTCCGGACGAACGACACTCCTATTCGCGATCAGCGCACCGCCTGAATCGACGACTGCACACCGACCGACTGATTCCTGCACGAGCCTTACCCATGCCTGAGATTCTCGACGAGAGTTCTTCAATCGAATCCACCACCGTGGGCATCTACCGAACCGCCGCGACAGTGAAGGGCGGACGTCGGTTCAGCTTCGGTGCGATGGTGGTCGTCGGCGATCGCCGCGGCAAGGTCGGTCTTGGCTACGCCAAGGCCAACCAGGTTCCGCAGGCCATCGAGAAGGCCCAGAAGGAAGGCCGTCGAAAGATGCGAGCCTTCTCGCTCTGCGACCGGACCATTCCGCACGAGGTCGAAGGTCGCTTCGGCGCTTCCTGCGTGCGTCTGATTCCCGCGTCGCCCGGAACCGGCGTGCTCGCCGGCGCCGCGGTGCGTGCCGTGCTTGAGATGGCCGGAATCAAGGACTGCCTGAGCAAGCGATTCGGTTCGAGCAACCCGAAGAACCTGGTGAAGGCCACGCTCGCGGCGATGGAGCAGCTTCGCAACCGCGATGCGATCCAGCGGTTGCGCGGCGTCGAGCTTCCGCCCACCGGCGTCGAGGAATCGATCGAGCGCGGACGGGCCTTCTTCGCCTCCGCCCCGCGCGGCGAGAAGGCCGCGGCCCCGGTGAACACCGTCGCCGACGAGCGTCGTCGTCGTGGCGGCCCGCGTCGCGGTGGCCCATCCCGCGGTTCGGGTGGCGGCTATGGCGGTGGCGGCTTTGGTGG
>CAYXKH010000094.1:7230-10928 GCA_964465255.1 uncultured Isosphaeraceae bacterium | reverse complement strand
AATACGCGCGGCGATCATCCTTCGCCCGCCACCTCAGGAAGGCGGTGTTCACCACCTGGTAGCCGCCGGGGGTGGGGTAGTCGCCGGTGAAGTACCAGTCCCCGGTGTGCTCCGGCATCGCTGCCCGCAGGCCCGCAATCGACTGGTAGATGACCTCGATGGGGCCGTTCCAGTTCAGTGACTTCGCGCGGACCAGCTCCGCGACCTTGCGTTCGATCTGCCCGAGCGAGAAGGGCTCGTAGAGCGCCTTCACGTGATTGACCATGCGGTTGGTCGGCAGGTGGGACTGGTCCTGACAGCGCCTCTCGACCTCGTCGAGCAGCTTCGATTCGCCGTGCTCGGCCAGCAGGGCAATCGTTGCTTCGAAGGCGATGAAGCGACCGAACTGGCTCATGTCGATCCCGTAGCAGTCGGGGTAGGCAATCGGCGGGGCGCTGCTGACGATCACGATCCGCGCCGGGTGGAGCCGGGCGAGCATGGTGATGATCGACTCGCGAAGCGTGGTCCCGCGCACGATCGAGTCGTCGACCACGACCAGAGTGTCGCCCGGTTCGACCGTGCCGGGCGTGATGTCGTAGATGTGCGAGACCAGATCGCGCCGGGCCTTGTCGTGGGTGATGAAGGTGCGGAGGCGCTGATCCTTGTTGGTCGACTTCTCCCGCCGCACGCGCAGCTCGGCGAGATCGTGCACGTCGCGGGCGCTCGCGGTCCCGGTGCAGATGGCCCCCCAGAGCGAGGCGGCGCGGCGCTCGCGCACCAGTCGCTCGACCTCTTCCGTCAGTCCGAGGTAGGCGAGCTCCGCGGTGTTGGGAATGAAGCTGAAGACCACCTTGCCGAGGTCGTCGCCGACCGTCTCCAGCACTCGCGGCGCGAGCTGGCGTCCGAGGGCCTTGCGCTCCTGATAGATGTCGCGGTCGTTCCCGCGGCTGAAATAGATCCGCTCGAAGGTGCATTGCCGGCGCGGGCGCGGCTCGGTGAACTGCTCGACCGCCACAGCCCCGTCGCGGCGCATCACCAGGGCATGGGCCGGCGGCAGGGCTTGGATGCGCTCGGGTGGGACATCGAAGACCGTGGAAAGCGCCGGGCGCTCGCTGGCGACGGCGATCACCTCGTCGTCCATGTAGTAGAAACAGGGCCTGATTCCCGCCGGATCGCGGCAGACGAAGGCATCCCCGTTTCCGAGGAGCCCGCCCAGCACGTAGCCGCCGTCCCAGTCCTCCGAGGCCTTCGCCAGAATGCGGACGATGTTGAGTTCGCGCGAGATCTCGTCGGCGAGAGACTTGCCGTCGAGTTGGCGGAAGCTGTCGGGACCGTGCGACGCCCGCAATCGATCGTGTTCGCGGTCGAGGCTGTAGCCGATGCGCTCGAGGACCACCTGGGTGTCGGAATCGCCGACGGGATGAAGCCCATACTGCACGAGGCGCTCGAAGAGCGCCGCGGAGTTGGTCATGTTGAAGTTGCCGGCGAGGGCGAGATTTCGGCTGGCGACGGTGTTGCGTCGAAGAAAGGGGTGACAGGCCTCGGTGGTGCGTCCTCCGAAGGTGCCGTAGCGGAGGTGGCCGAGATAGAGCTCGCCCAGGAATGCGCAGCGCCGCTTCAGGGAGATCTCATCGAGCGCGGCGAGGTCGCCTTCACCGAGGGCTCGGATGTCCTTGAGGGCTTCGTCGAAGAGGCGCTCGACCGGATTGCGCTTGGCGGACCGCTCGCGCTCGAGGAACCCGTCGCCGGGAGGCATGTCGAACTTCACCACGGCGATGCCGGCGCCATCCTGGCCGCGGTTGTGCTGCTTTTCCATCAGCAGGTAGAGCCGGCGAAGTCCCCAGGCGAGATCGTCGTGGGTCCTGCGGTAGTGGTCGAGGGGACGGCGCAGCCTGACCAAGGCAAGGCCGCACTCATGCATGACCGGGTCGCTCATGGTGGAAGGGCCGAGTGTACGCTGTCGCGATGCACGATGAGTCCGCGCCGCTCAGCACCGAGACGTGGGCATCGCTGCTCGGTCGCTGGATCGAGTTTGCCCAGGTCAGCGTGGTCCTGCCCAGCGATGGCGACGGACGCCGCTGGCGCAGCGCAATCCCCTCGATCATCGAGGTTCAGGCGATCACCTTCGCGCTTCGCGATCTGGCGGTGCTTCCGCGAGAAGACCGCGACGTCGCCAGAGCCCGGGCGGGCGTCGTCCTTGAACAGGCGTCCGGGCGGATCCACGACATCTGGCGCGGGCTGGCTCTCCCCGAGTCGGTTTTTGAACTGATCGAGGAGGCCCGGCGCACGCTCGAGGGCACCCGCTTCTTCGGAAGTCAGGAGTTGTGGTGGCCTGGTCCGGGGACGCTCGAAGTCCCGGAATGGCCGGGTTTCAAGTGCATTTGCAGCGGTGTCGACCGCCGCGGCACACTCTGCCTGGCGCCGCCCGGGAGCGTGCTGATGGTGGGTTCGCCGGTGGCGTGGTGGTGCGATCGGGAGCCGCCACAGCTCGACTCGGCACTGGAAGCGTGTCGGATTCGGCCGGTGGAGCGACCTCGGCAGGTCTATCGACGCCTCGACGATTCGGGACGGGCCATCGAAGACATCATTGTTCCGCTCGACGAGGAACTGCCCGCAGGGTTGCCGATGCTGGTGCCGATCCTCGAGTGCGGCGAGCGAGTCGGCGACTTCGTGCTCGCTGCGGGGGCCTGGAATCACCTTCAGCGGGCTGCACTCGCGGGGGAGGCGATTCCACTTCGAGTCCGCACGCCGTGAGCAGCTTCCTCCGTCGCGTCCATGACCGACGGTTGCAGCGGACGGCGAAATCCGATGAAGGAAGTCGGCTGATTCTGCGAGGTGATCACCAGGCGCTCCGCCAGTCGAGGCGCCCGACGCTGCCAGAGTGATCGGACCAGCGAGGGATCGTTGCACTGCCGCGAAAGGTGAAGGAGGACGACCCGCGCGAGGGGCGACCGAGCCTCGAGTGCCAGCGCCGCCTCGAGGGCCTGTTCATTCGAAAGATGCCCGTTTCCGCCCATGATTCGCGACTTGAGCGCCTCCGGTCGGGCCGAACCGATCTGCATGGCGGGGTCGTAGTTGGACTCGATGCAGAGGATGTCGATGCCGGCGAACGACTCGAGAAGGTCAGGCGTCACTCGCCCGAGGTCGGTGGCGAAACCCAGTCGAGCTCCTGCGTGCTCGATCACGAATCCGGTCGCCCCCGGCCCGTCGTGGGGCAGCAGCAGCGAGCGAATGGTGGTGATCCCATCGAGCAGCGTGGCCGGGCCCTCGAGCATCATGAGAGAGGTGGGCGGCATGCCTCGCGCCGCCAGGCCGCGCAGATGGTGGCTGTGAGCCCGAAGCCGCGGCGCACCCGGCTGCTGCAGCGGTCTGGCCCAGGTCGGGGCGAAGTGATCGAGGTCGGCGTGGGTGAGGAGCACATCGGAGACTTCCCGGTAGCTTGCCCCGATCTCCTGCAATCGCCGTCTCGTCGAGCGCGGCGACAGGCCGAGGTCGATCAGGAGCGAGCGCGGTCGTTCTCCATGCAGACGGACGAGCGTGCAGTTGCCGCTGGATCCGCTTCCCAAGACCGCCACCGAGATCAGAAGATCCGGCTCCTCCGCGACGAACGGTTCACAGGCCGGCTCGGGCGGCGTGAAGAGGCAGGCGCCGAGCGGGTCGATTGGGCGACGCGGCCAAGGCAGCCCAGCCACGCGACCAGTCACGCGGCCAGTCACGCG
>CAYXKH010000094.1:0-7130 GCA_964465255.1 uncultured Isosphaeraceae bacterium | reverse complement strand
CCAGTCACGCGGCCAGTCACGCGCCCGCCCGCGGCGCGGCGGTGCCGCGAGTCGACTTGCCTCGTCCGGGGCAGACGCCCCGCCGCGTGCTGGCGACGAACTCGATGTACTCGGCCACCATCGGATGGCTCTCCCGCTCGCGCAGGAGCGGCAGGGCCTGCCGCGGAGAGACGCCTGATCGATACAGCGTTCGATACGACCAGCGCACGTCGTCGATGGTCTCGCCGGAGGCGCCGCTGCGGCGCAGGCCGACGAGATTGATCGAGCCGGCGAGGTTCGCGGCCGTCAACGTGAAGTATGGAGGAAGGTCGAGGGAGAGACCGGCAAGTCCGGAGAGCATGCATCCCCGACCGATGCGCACGAACTGGTGGACCGCGCTGCCACCACCGGCGACGACTCGATCGGCGACCTGAACGTGTCCGCCGAGCAGGGTTCCGTTGCCGAATATGTTGTTGCTGCCGACGCGGCAGTCGTGTCCGGCGTGGGAACAGGCCATGAAGTAGTTGCCATCGCCGATTGTCGTGGGACGCTCGTGCGAGGTGGCGCGGTGAATCGACACGCTCTCGCGGAAGACGTTCGCGTTGCCGATGACCAGTCCCGCCCCCGCGACGGCCGGGTCCCACTTCAGGTCCTGCGGCGGAAGGCCGAGGGTGGCGAAGGGGTAAAGCGTGTTTCCACTGCCGATGATGGTGGGTCCCTGGATCCAGACCGATCCGAGCAGCCGGGTCCCGGCGCCGATGGTGACCGGCCCGCGAATTGCGCAGTGGGGCCCGATGACCACATCGTCGGCGAGCTCGACATCGCCCTCGAGAATCGCGGTCGGATGGACGGCGGACATGAGGGCGAGTGTACCGTTTCGGCTTGAGGTTCCGCACGCCGCGTCGAGGATCATCGGGGAGATGGTTCACGCGCCTCCCGCGCGGAGGTAGATTGACGGACCCGTTCGCGTCCATCCGCCCATCCCAAGGATCCAGTCATGCCGAAGTATCGCACCGAGGACATTCGAAACATCGTGGTGGCGGGCGGTCCGAGCAGCGGAAAGACGACGCTGGTCGAGGCCATGCTGGCGGCGGCGGGGGTGATCGGTCGCGCCGGTCGCATCGAGGACGGGAACACCGTCTGCGACTACGACGATCTCGAGAAGGAGATGAAGCACTCCCTCGACAGTGCGCTGGTCCACTTCGACCACGCCGGGGCCCACATCAATCTCATCGACACCCCGGGGGCGCCGGACTTCATCGGCAAGGCGATCAGCGCCTTCCCGGCGGTCGAGACGGTGATGATCGTCATCGATGCCTCGGTCGGCATCCAGAACGCGACCCGTCGACTCATGGCGGTGGCCGAGGAGCGCAATCTTCCGCGGGTGCTGGTGGTCAACAAGCTGGATCACGTCAGCGACCTCAAGGCCCTGGTGGCGTCGATCAAGGAGGCCTTCGGCGCCGTCTGTCTCCCGGTCAACCTTCCAGTCGACGGCGGCAAGCGGGTCGTCGACTGCTTCCGAAACGTCGAGGGCGTGAGCGACCTCGGCAAGGTCGACGACTTCCACACCGCGATCATCGATCAGATCGTCGAAGTCGACGAGACGCTGATGGCCCAGTATCTCGAGCAGGGCAAGGTGGCCCACCGTTCGCTGCACGAGCCCTTCGAGAAGTGCCTGCGCGAAGCCCACCTGATTCCGATCTGCTTCACCAGCGCCAAGGACGCCATCGGCGTCAAGGAACTGCTCGACGTCATCGTCGGCCTCTGCCCGAATCCGACCGAAGGCAACCCTCGTCCCTTCGAGTACGACAAGGACGGCGTCGTTGAGAATCTGGCGCCGGTCGCCGATCGGACCAAGCCGCTTCTCGCCCACATCTTCAAGATCTCGGCCGATCCGTATGTCGGCAAGCTGGCGGTCTTCCGCGTGCATCAGGGCGCCGTCGGCAAGGACTCGCAGCCCAAGCTCGACGACGGTCGCAAGCCGATCCGCATCGCCCACGTCTTCAAGCTCCTGGGGAAGGGCCACGAGGAGCTGGACCAGCTCATCGCCGGCGACATCGGCGCGGTCGCGAAGATCGACGACCTGCACTGGAACAGCGTGCTGCACGACGGCACCATCGGCGAGCACATCCATCTCAAGCCGCTGCCGCTTCCGCGCCCCATGTTCGGCCTGGCCATCGAGGGCATCAGCAAGGGTTCGGAGAGCAAGCTCGCGGAAGCGCTCCACCGCATGGCCGGCGAGGACCCGACCTTCCAGGTGGAGCGGGTGGTCGCGACCGGGCAGCTGGTGATCCGCGGACTCGGCGAACTCCATCTGCGGACCAAACTGCGGCTCCTCAAGGATCGCTACGGCGTCGAGGTGAAGTCCCAGCCGCCCAGGGTCGCGTACAAGGAGACCATCACCGCGAAGGCCGAGGGGCATCACCGCCACAAGAAGCAGACCGGCGGTGCGGGACAGTTCGGCGAGGTGTTCCTGCGGGTCGAGCCGATCCCGACCTCCAACGACGGAGATCACTTCGAGTTCGTCGACGACACCTTCGGCGGAAGCGTGCCGCGTCAGTTCCTCCCGGCAATCGAAAAGGGTGTGCGGACCGTGCTGGCCAGCGGCTGCGTCGCGGGCTACCCGATGCAAGGCATCCGAGTGTCGGTCTACGACGGCAAGTACCACCCCGTCGACAGCAAGGAAGTCGCCTTCATCACCGCCGGCAAGCGAGCCTTCATCGACGCGATCAGCAAGGCTCGGCCCGCGCTCCTCGAGCCCTTCGTGCGGATGGAGATCACCGTGCCCGCGAATCAGATCGGCGACATCGCCAGCGATCTCTCCGGGCGTCGGGGCCGCATCCACGCCACCGACATGCTGGTGGGCAACCTGGCCGTGGTGACGGCCGATGCACCGCTCTCGGAGGTGATGAACTACGCCAACCAGCTCAAGTCGATCACCGCGGGGGTGGGCTCGTACACCATGGAGTACAGCCATGACGAGCAGACCCCGGCGACCGTGCAGGCGGCCGTGATGGCCGCCTACAAGCCGCACGCCGACGACGACGAGTGAGGCACGCGGCGGAGAACTGGCAATCGGGTCGTCCCGAGCTGATCGGCGAGTCGGCCACTGGGCGACGAAGTTCGTGAAACCTGCGACACTTCTCGCTTCGCGCCGCGCGGCGCCGCTTGCCGGCTGTTTCCCGATGACCCAATCCGACCCGACTCCCTCCGTCAACAGCGGCTTCGCCGCCCTTGGCCTCGACCCTCGCCTCGTCTCCGCGGTGGTGAGCCTCGGCTACGAGGAACCCACGCCCATCCAGCGCGAGGCGATTCCGCATCTCCTCGCAGGGCGCGATCTCCTCGGCCAGGCGGCGACTGGCACCGGAAAGACCGCGGCCTTCGCGCTGCCGCTTCTGCAGCGGACCGCAGGCGACATTCCCGCGCCGCGAGCGCCGCTGGCGCTGGTTCTCGTGCCCACGCGCGAGCTGGCGATGCAGGTGGCCCAGGCGATTCACCGCTACGGGCGCGAGCAGCACGCCAGCGTCCTTCCCATCTACGGCGGGCAGTCCTTCGGACAGCAGCTTCGCGTGCTCGATCGCGGTGTGCACGCGGTGGTGGCGACGCCTGGTCGGGCTCTCGATCACCTCGAACGGGGGACGATGCTTCTCGACTCGGTGAAGATGGTGGTCCTCGACGAAGCAGACGAGATGCTCGACATGGGCTTTGCCGAGGATCTCGAAGCGATTCTCTCGCGTTTGCCCGAGAAGCATCAGACCGCGCTCTTCTCGGCCACGCTGGCCCCGCGCATTCTGGCGATCGCCGAGAGCCATCTCACCAGTCCGGTGCGAATCACAATCAGCCGCGAGCGGTCCCAGGCGGGTGAAGTTCCGAAGGTGCGGCAGACGGCGTATCTGGTGCTCAGGGCCCACAAGCACATCGCCCTCGGACGAGTGCTCGACATGGAGTCGCCGAACTCGGCGCTGGTCTTCTGCCGAACTCGTCTCGAAGTCGACGAGGTCACCGAGTCGATGAACGCCCGCGGCTACCGCGCCGAATCGCTCCACGGCGGATTCGCCCAGGAGATGCGCGATCGAGTGATGGGCCGATTCCGAAGCGGCAAGACCGATCTGCTCATCGCCACCGATGTCGCCGCCCGCGGCCTCGACATCGAGCATCTCTCCCACGTCATCAACTTCGACGTGCCCACCGAGCCCGACTCCTACATCCATCGCATCGGTCGCACCGGTCGCGCCGGTCGCGAAGGCGTGGCGATCACCTTCGTCGAACCTCGCGAACAACGGCTGCTTCGCAACATCCAGCAGGCCACGCGGCAGAAGATCGACGTGGCCACGATTCCCACGGTCGCGGATCTCCGGCACAAGCGGCTTGAACTCACCCGGGCCTCGCTGCGGGAGACCATCGTGGCCGGTGAACTCGGGCCGTTTCACACGCTGGTTGCGGAGCTTGCCAGCGAGTTCGATCCGATGGATGTCGCCGCCGCCGCCGCCAAGCTGGCCCACGAGGCGAGCCACGCCGAGAGCGAGGCGAATTCGAACGAGAAGGACATCGCCTTCACCCCCGGTCCACCGCGGGACAATCGCGGACCGCGTCCCGGTGCACGCGACCCCTGGTCGGAGCGCGGCGGACGCGGCCCGGTGCGGCGCGACGATCGCGGCGAAGCCCCTCGTGGTCCCGGGGGTCCTGGAGCACATGGCGGAGCACGACCGTCGCCTTCGGGAGGCGGCTTCGAGTCGACCCGGCTCTTCATCGGCGCCGGTCGGATGGAGTCGATCCGTCCCGGCGACCTGGTCGGGGCAATCACCAACGAGTCCGGTCTGACCCGCGAGGCCATCGGGGCCATCGAGATCGGCGATCACTTCTCGCTGGTCGAAGTGCGCTCGGAGCACGCGGCGACGATTGTGAAGGCCCTGCGCGGCACCAAGCTCCGCGGTCGCAAGGTGATCGTCCGCAAGGACAGGGAGTCGTAGCTGAGCGAGGGCTTTTGAGCGCTCCGTAGCGGCCTCCGGCCGCACACTCGCTTTCGGACGCCCCGCCCGGCAAGGCCGGGCGGTCTGAGCGAGGGGTGCGCTTTGCGGTCCGGACGCCCGTGGGCGTTTGGTGGGTTGAGTTCGCTGTCTGCTACGGCGCGGTCGGCGAACTCGCTGCTGCGGCTCGACCCACCACCACCGTCGCGTCGTCGGCGAGGTCGCTGGCGGCCGCGAAGGCGAAGACCGCCGTGTAGATCTGTTCGATGAGGGTCTCGAGCGGAAGCGACGCGTCGGCGACCGCGACCAGCCGATCGGTTCCGAAGCGATCGTCGGTGCCCGTCGCCGCGGGCTGTTCGATCACGCCGTCACTCGACAGAAGGACCACGCTGCCGTCGGGGAGCTCCGCTTCGGCAACGACGTAGTTCGGGTGTGGAATGGCCCCGAGCGGGGGACCACCTCCCTCGTTGAGCGGTTGGGTCTCGCCGCCTGGTCGCAGCAGCCAGGCGTAGCCATGACCGGCGTCGACGTAGCGCACGCGGCGCGCCTCGGGATCGATGATCCCCATCCAGAGCGTGACGAAATGCTCCATCTCGGCGCGAGCGCCGAGGAAGCTGTTGAGGGCCTTCGCCGCTTCATCCGGTGCCGGAGAACCACCGAGGATTCCGCGCAGGAATCCCTGGGTGAGGGTGGCCAGCACCGACGCTCCGACGCCCTTGCCGCTGACGTCGCCAATCACGATTGCGGTGCGCCCGTGGGGCATCGGCACGACGTCGAAGAAGTCGCCGCTGACCACGCGACCGGCGCGGCAGCGCCCGGCGTACTCCACCGCCCCGACCACGCCCGAGGCCTCGGGCAGGATCAGCTCCTGCATGCTCGCCGCCGCCCCGATCTCCGCTTCGGCTGCGGCCAGCCGGATGCCGTAGTCGAGCTGCATCAGGTTGCGGATGGCGAGCCCGGCGATGCGCCCGACCGCGGTTGCGAAGGCCTGATCGTCGCCGCCGCCTCGCCCCGATCGACGACCGTGTCGATTGTCGAGGTAGAGCATCGCCAGCACCACACCGTCGGCAAGAAGCGGAACGCAGAGGGCCTCGGAGATGTCGAGCTGGGCAATCGAGTGATCGTCGCTCACCGGGGCATCGACGCGACTGCGTACCGCAATCACTCCTGCGGAGGCCTGCTGCAGGATCGATCGGCTGAAGCGGAACTGGATCGGGTGCACGCCCGACTCGGTGCGGAGGGCGATCACTTCGACCGAGCCGTCGCCGGCCATCGGTCGAAGCATGGCCACGTTGCCGAAGCGCGTGCCTGCGGCGAGCTTTTCGATGACCGCTTCGGCCAGCTTGGGCAGGGTGTCGGCGCGATGGATGACTTCGGCCACCTGCAGCAGAAGCTGCACCCGCTCTCCCGCGAGAGCCGCATCGGCGACGGCGTTGGCCCGGACCGTTCGCACCCCGGCCCCGTCGGTGGCCCGATCGTCGTCGGTCAAGGTGCGCAGGCCGCTGGTGTTTCCAGTCTGCTGGGGACCGCCGACCATGAGGGTCCAGGGGCCGATTGAGATCAGATCACCAAGGCGCATCGGCACGGCCCGATCGGCGGTGATGGCGACCCCGTTGAGTCGGGTGCCGTGACGGCTCGCCAGATCGGTCAGGCGCCAGGAGCCTTCCACGTCGGGTTCGATGATCGCATGGCGGCGCGACACGATCGAGGTGGGGTCATCGAGCTGGACGTCGCTGCCGGCGGAGCGGCCGAGGACGAGCTGCCTCGGCTCGCGGAGCTCGACCCGCATCGGATGCGGCCCGGCGACGGCCTCGAGAATGAGTGAGTTCGGCGATGCGGCCATGCACGCGGAGACTATCACGACAACCCGCAGGGAGGGGAATGCCTCTCGGGAACTCGGCGATCGTGAAGAACGCGCCCGGTTGGAGTTGAACCAACGACCTGCGATTCAGGAAACCGCTGCTCTACGGCTGCGGAGGCGATGGCGACGGCTCCGCGCGGCACGAGCGAGGAACATGCCCACAGTTCCGCCCACACTCCCGCGCCAGACACGCCCGACCCGCTTGCTTGGTGGCTCGACCGCTGCCCCGTCACGCTGCCCGATGGCATCCGCGCCGGAATCGAGGCGATGCTTAGAGACTGTTTCAGAACTGCATTCGAATCGACTTCAGCCGGGTGCAGACA
>CAYXKH010000093.1:0-11057 GCA_964465255.1 uncultured Isosphaeraceae bacterium | reverse complement strand
GTCCAAGGGGGGGTGATTGGGCGCTGGGGGGCGATTTGGCCGAGCTGGTGCTCGGCGGTCCATGGGGGCGATGCGACGCCGCCCGATCCTGCCAGACACGACGCCGCTCACATGCGCGAGGAGTCCGTGCGTCCCCTGGCGGCGGCGGCGTGGCTGGCCTGTGAATTCCGTGCCGCGCCAGCGGCACACCTTTCAAATCGTCGGCGGAGCCGACGCGCCCTCACATCCCCACATCCGCAATCCCGAGCGCCCCCACCACCAGACTCACCACGCCGTTGATGGTGAAGAAGGTGAGGGCGATGCGGGTCGTTCCCCAGCGGGCGACGGTGAGGTGTTCGACCAGGAGAAGCAGCGTCACCAGTGACGCAGCGACGCTGAAGAGGGCGCCGAAGCGCTCGTCGGGGCCGATGGCAATCGACCAGAGGAGCGCAATTGCAATCCCGTGCACGAGGGCGCTGACCACGCGAGCGGCGCTTGGGCCGATCCGGCTGGGCACGCTGTGAAGCTGTTGACGTCGATCCGCCTCGACGTCCTGAAGGGCGTAGATGATGTCGAACCCCGCCACCCAGCAGAGGACCATGCCGGCCAGCATCCAGAGCGCCGGTTGCGAGAGCTGCGCCGGGTCGATGGCAAGTGCCGCAGCGAGCGGGCTCATGGCCAGGCTCGCCCCGAGATAGAAGTGGCACGCGACGGTGAACCGCTTCAGGTAGCCGTAGGCGCAGATCCACGCGAGCACCGGGGCCGCGAGTGCCAACGGCCACCAGTTTCCGAAGAGGACGCCAAACAGCGCCGCCACCGCGAAGAACGCAATCGATGCAAGCGCGAAGACCCGCACGGCGCGGCCCCGCGACAGCCGGCCCGAGGGCAGGGCCCGTCGCGCCGTGCGCGGGTTGTCGCGGTCGATTGCCGCATCGAGCAGGCGATTGGCCAGCATCGCCGCGGTGCGGGCGAAGACCATCGCCGCAATCACCAGAAGGAGCTGTCCGAGGAACCGCTCCAACTGAATGGCGCTCGACGGCGTCGGCTTCGCCGCCATCACCGCGGCAAGAAGCGCAAAGGGAAGGGCGAAGATGCTGTGAGAGAGCTTGATGTCGGAGGCGATCTCCCCCAGATCGCGTCGCCAGCTCGCCGCGTCCGCAGCGACGGTCCCGGCGGAGTGGCTCGCAACCTGGCACTCCGACGGTGTCTCGCTCGCGGGCGCAGCCATGTCGGCAGGGTAAGCGCAATCGGCACGACCCGAAGCCCGACCGTACCATCCGGCCCTCGTGGCCGAAGCCCTCGCGACGTGCCCGCATTGCCTGCTTCAACAGAAGCTCCCGGCCACCCGCCGGGGGTGCCTGCTGCGCTGTGCGCGGTGCGCAACCCGCCTTCGCGACGCCTCGGAACTCCACGCGGCGCGGCAGCGGGTGCGAGCCTTCTCGCTTGCGGCACTGCTCCTCTTCCCGGCTGCGGTGCTCCTGCCGGTGATGCGGCTCGAGCGGCTCGGCTACTCGCACGAGGCCGGCATTCTGCGCGGCGGGCTTGATCTTCTCTTCGGTGGCGAACTGCTGCTTGGCCTGCTCGTTCTGATCTGTTCAGTGGCGCTTCCTCTGGCCAAGCTCACCGGTCTCCTGGTGATCTCGAGCCCCAATTGGCTCTCCCATCGCCACGCCGCATTCGTGCATCGCCTCGTCGAGATCACCGGTCGCTTCGGGATGCTCGATGTGCTCCTGGTTGCGCTTCTGGCCGCACTGGTCAAGCTCGGCGACTTGGTCGAGATCACCGCCGGGCCAGGAGTGCTGGCCTTCGCCGCCTGCACCGCCTTCAGCCTTCTTGCCGCGGCGTCGTTCGACCCTCGATCGATCTGGACTACGGAGCTGCGTTCATGAGCGACTCGACTTCACAACCGCACTCCGTCGCCAACGAGTCGATTGCCGAAGCGCGGATCGTCCGCCGCGGTGCGTGGGCGGTCTGGTTCATTCCCCTCGGAGCTCTGGCGCTGGCCCTCTGGCTCGTCGGCCGGGCCTGGTTCGCCAGCGGCATCGAGATCCAGATCGTCTTCGAGCGCGGTCACGGCATCGCTCCTGGTCACTCGATCCGCCACCGCGGAATCGTCGTCGGTGAAGTGCATGAAGTGCGCCTGAACGAATCGGGTGACGGCGTCGAGGTGCGGGCCCGCCTGCGCCGCGACGCGGCAGCGCTGGCCCGCGCGGGAAGTCGCTTCTGGCTGGTAAGGCCCGAGATCGGGCTCAGCCGCATCGCCGGGCTCGAGACCATCGTGGGGGCCCGCTACATGGCGGTGAAGCCCGGGCGCGGAGCGATGCAGCGCCGCTTCGTGGGGCTCGAATCGCCGCCGATCGTCGAGGACCGTACTGCCGGCGATCTCGAACTCACGATCGAACTCGACCGCCGCGGCAGCGTCTCTGCGGGGTCGCCGGTGACCTACCGGCAGGTGCAGGTCGGCGTGGTCGAACGGGTCTCGCTGGCCAGCGATGCCGGCAGCGTCGAAGCGACCGTCCTGATCGAAGCCCAGTTCGCCCCGCTGATCTGCGAGGGCACGCGCTTCTGGGATGCAGGCGGGATCGAGGTCGGCGTCGGGCTCAAGGGGGTCACCGCCGCGGTCGACTCCGCCGAGCTTCTTCTGCGCGGCGGCGTCGCTCTGGCCACACCACCCGCCGCCGGAAGGCCGGTGCGCTCCGGCGCTCGATTCCGCGCCGCCGAGAAGGCCGAGGCGTCGTGGCTCGCCTGGCGACCGTCGCTTGTCCTCGGGCGCGGCGTGCTGCCCGCGGGGCTGCCTGAACCGCGGCCCATTCCACTGCGCATGAATTGGCGCACCGGCCGGATCATCTCGAGCGATCGCCACCGCGCCGCCTGGGGTCTCCCCACCGAGCGCGGCCTGATCGCGCCCGCATGGACCACACGCGTGCCCGAGGGGGTGCGCGATCAATCGCTGGTCTTTGAGATCGGTGAAGCCATCACCAACTGGCCGCCACCGGCGCAGCTCTTCGGCGAACTGGCCCTGATCGACGCCGCCAGCATTCCGCCGGGAGTCGTGCCCTTTCCCGCGTCGCGGCTGCGCCGGCCGCAGGCCCTCGAGGACTGCGTGGCCCTCGCCGGCGGAACGACGAGCGCCCTGCCGCTCTCCGCGGGGCGCCTGGTCGATCGCCAGTCCCATTGGCTGATCGACCCCTCCGTTCCGCTCGACGAGTCGCTCGACGGCGCGAGCGTGGTGGCCCGCGCCGACGGCGCCGTGATCGGCGTTCTCGTCCTTCGCGGCGACGGCGCTGCGACGGTCGAACTGATCCCCGAATCGATCGCGACTCGAACCGGGGCCGCGGAGGTGGGCTCGTGACCGAACCGAAACGCCGTCCGCCGGGAATGCAGCCTCCGGCGACTCCGGCCCTGAGCGTGCCCGAACAGATCGGGAAGTACCGCGTGCAGCGACTGCTCGGGTCGGGCGGAATGGCCACGGTCTTCGCGGCGCTGCAGGATCAGCCCAAGCGCGTCGTGGCCCTCAAGGTCATGCGGCCCGGCAGCGCCACCCCCGGACTCGAGCGCCGTTTCCGCAAGGAGATGGAGATCATGGCGAAGCTGCGACATCCGCACATCGCCCAGATCTTCGATGCCGGCACGCACGACGATGGTTCCGGTGGGATGCCGTACTTCGTGATGGAGTACATACCCGACGCGATGACCATCACCGATTTCGCCAACGCCCGGAAGATCGACGTTCGCGACCGCGTGAAGCTCTTCGTCAAGGTCTGCGCCGGCGCCCAGCACGGCCATCTCCAGCAGATCGTCCACCGCGATCTCAAGCCGGGGAACATCCTCGTCGACAGCAACGGCGAGCCCAAGATCATCGACTACGGCGTCGCCCGGGCCACCGAGATCGATCTCGCCGGGCCCACCCAGCAGACCGAAGCGGGCAAGCTGGTCGGCACCGTCGCCTACATGAGTCCGGAACAGGTGGAGGCTCGGCCCGGCACAATCGACTCCGGCAGCGATGTCTACGCCCTCGGTGTGGTTCTCTTCCAGCTTCTCACCGGTCGCGCGCCGTACGGCCTCCAGGGCGTGCCGCTCCACGAGGCGTGTCGGATCATCCGCGAGGAAGCGCCGATCAAGCCCTCCTCGATCAAGCCCGAGATCAAGGGCGACCTCGAGACGGTGCTGCTGACGGCGCTCGAGAAGGATCGCACGCGGCGCTATCCCGATGCAGGCGCGCTCGGACGCGATCTTCTCCGCTGGCTCGCGGACAAACCCATCAAGGCACGCCGGGCCAGCTCGCTCTATCGACTGCGTCTTCTGGCGCGGCGCAACCGCACCGCGACGATTGCCACGCTCGTCGTCCTCGGCTCGGTCACCGCCCTCGGGGCCGGCGGCTTCTGGATCTGGCGTCAGTCCAATCGGATCGATCGCGAACGCGAGGAGCTGGCCCGCACCGAGGATCGACTTCCCGCGTCGGTGCCGCCGGCACCAGCACCGCCGCTCCTCACGGGCCCGTCGGCATCGGGAACTGGAACCGCTCCGATCCGCTCCGCCGCGGATGCAGCCCGGCTTCCAATTGTCCTCGAGGGCCACACCGGTCCCATCCGATCGCTGCGCTTCGCGGCCGACGCCGACCGCCTGATCAGTCTCGGCAGCGACAAGAGCGTGATCGTCTGGGACAGCACCTCATGGCAGAAGCACCTCCGCACCGAGAATCTCGAAGGACTCTCCGGAGCGATGGCCGTGCTGGCGGAGGGAGACGGTGTCTTTCTCGGTCGCACCGACGGGCTCGTCGAGTTCCTCGATGTCGCGAGCGGGAGCTTTGCCGACACGCCCCTCGAACACACCGGCGAAGTGGTGGCCCTGGCGGCGAGCAGCGGCGGGGAGGTGGTGATCTCCTCCGGCACCGATCTTCTCACTCGCATCTGGCTCCGCAGTCTCGACGCCGCCCCGCGACCGCTTCGCATCTTCGACGGCGCGGTCACTTCGCTGGCAATCTCCTCCGCCGTCGGGGAGCGCCTTCCCGAGGGCGACGCGGAGAGTCGTGGACCCCGCGGCGATGTCGGACCGCGGATGATCGCGGCCGGCACCGGCGCGGGCGAACTCTTCGTGACTCGAGAGCCCGGCCGTGAACCGGGTCGCGATGCACGTCGTGATCCCAATCGCGACGGCCTTCCGCGCGAGGACGGACCTCGCATCCGGCGGACCTCCGTCGATCGCGTGACCATTCGACATCTCGCCTTCAGCCCCGACGGTTCGCAGCTCGTCGCCGCCACCGATTCCGGACGTCTGCGGGTCGAGCGGCAGGGCGACGATGACGAGGCCTCGATGCGCTGGACCATCGATGCTCACGCGGGGCGAATCGTGGGGCTTGCCATGCATCCGAGCGGCGCCTGCGTGGCCACCGCCGAAGCGTCGGGGGTGATCCGTTTCTGGGATCTGGATTCGGGCAAGAAGCTCGGCGAGCACAGCACGCTGGTGCGCGATGCCGAAGGGCGGGTCACGACCATCGGTGTCGGTCCGATTGGGTACTCGAGAGACGGGCGCTGGCTGGCAATTGGCAGCGACAGCGGTGTGCTGCAGATCGTGCCGGTGGACGCGCTGAGCGGTCTTCCGTAGAGCCGCCCGCCGAAGCCCTTCGCAGCGTGTTGCAGCCCGGTGCAGCCTTTCGCCCTCACGCCCGACCGGCGCGCCACGCGTAGACCAGCCACTCGACGACCAGCAGCCCGAGCGCCGCCAGCAGCACCCACGGCCACCACTCCCGCGGGGCCGAAACGGTCGCAGTCGACTCGACCGCCGCCGTCGTCGCCACGGTCGGCATCGGTCGCCGGCGAATGTCGCTCTCGACGGCGCTCAGCACGCTCGAGGGAAGTGCGGCGTCGAGTGCAATCGTGCCGCTCAGTCGTCGCACTCCGGCCCGCGTCGAGGGTGGGATCGCCACACGAACGCCGCCTCGGGCCCCGGCGCCGTCGCCGCCCGCGGCGCGGACCGGCACTCGCGTCGTTGCTCCGTCCGGATCCACGATCTCGATCTCCGAAGCGCCCGGCGCCGCCTCCACCGTGACGATCTCTCCCACCCGCGGGGCCTTGGCGATCTGTCCCGCGCCGCCTGCGGCAAGTTCGTCGAGAGCGTTCTGGATGAAGATCGTGAACGCGGGAATCACCGGGAGATTGCTCTGGGTGAGGGCGAACCCGACGAGCACGTGACGCACACCGTCGCGCACGAGAAGCGAGATGACGGCGCCGTCGGCCCCCGACACGAGGGCAATCGCCTCGCGCGGCGCTCGCAGCGCACCCGTGCCGCTGTAGATCAGTTCATCGAGGTCGATGTGTCGAAGAAGCGGATGGCGGCGATCCCAGCTCAGCACCCGTCGTCCACCGCTCGGCGGGTCGCTGCGAATCACGCCGGGCATGGCGGCACCGAAGGAAAGCGACGCGACCCTCGGGAACTCCCGCGGGGCCACGCGATCGAAGATGACCAGATCGACCTCGGGAGGAGCGCTCTCCCATTCCTCGAAGGTCGCCGACACCAGAAGCGCCGGATTGCTCTGCTCGAGCACGTCGCGGAGGAACGGATCGGGGCCCTCGGGAGGGGCGACCAGCGCCAGTCGAACGGCCCGCGGGGCCGGGATCTGCGCCGCGGCGATGTCGTCCGCGGCGAGCTCGTCGCGGCGGGAATGCGACACCGACAGGAGCGCCGGTCCGGGACACTCGAAGGACTCCGAGATCACTGCCTCGCCCAGTTCGCCCAACTCGCTCAACTCCGGGCCGCCAGGCGCCCCGGCTGCCGGGATCGTGATGGTGCGGCGCCGCACGGTGCGATCGTCGAGGCGAACCGTGATCACCGTCTCGACCGGCTCGGGCGAGGTGTTTGCGATCCTCGCGAACAGCTCGACCATGGTCGGCGACTGGTAGCTGCGCTCACCCGCGAGCTCGACGAAGCCGAGATTCGCGCTGGGCCCGACCGAGGCAGCGCTCGGCGGCGGATCGATTGCTCCGTCGCCGGCGCTCGCTGCGCCGGGCTCGCCTGGCGAGGCATCGACCAGGCCGCGGGTCCCGGCCGCGTCGACGATCTCGATGAACTCGAGAGAACTCGCCGTCACGCGAAAGCCCGACGATCGTCGTGGCTCGAGCACGCCGCCATCGGTGACGACAACGATCGCCGGCGCTCCCTCCGCCACCGATTCGTCACCGGAGGATCGCGAGAAGCCCTCCGCCAGTTCGAGCGCGGCCTCGAGATTCGCCTCCTCGTCCGTTGGCGCAATCGTCTCGAGCGCTGCGAGAAGGCGCGTGGCCCGCTGTTCGAACCCGCAGAGCAGGCGCGGCTCGCGAGCGAACGCCACCAGCATCACCTGAGTCTCTCCCGACTCGGTCAGCGACTCGATTGCCCGGGCCACCTCGCTGCGGGCTCGATCGAGCCGAGTGCTGGCGGCGGTGCCCTCCGGGTCAGCCGATTCGGCCCCTTCGCTGCCCTCCATCACCGCATTCATCGAGGCCGATCGATCGATCAGGATGATGACCCGCCGGGCTCCCGAAGCCAGTCCTCCGCCGACCGGCCGACCGAGGGCCAGGGCCACGAGAAGCGCCGCGAGCACCTGAAGGAGCAGCAGCATCGACCAGCGCAGTCGCTGGAACGGCGCGTTTGCGAGAAGGTCCTGCACGCTTCGTCGCCAGAGCAGCGTGCTGGCAATCGGCTCGCTTCGGCGGCGCAGCTTGAGGACGTAGAGCAGGACGATCGCCGGCAGCGCAAGGGCGGCCGCAATCGCAAGCGCCCATGGAGCCAGCAGGGTCACGCGCGTCGCCTCTTGGTCAGCGGATGAATCTCAACCGACCAAAGTCGGGGATGAGCGCCCGTCCATCGTCGGAGAGCGGCAGCAAGGCCGGGAAGTAGACCGCGCCGGCCTTGCCCAGGAGCAGCTTCCGGTGCACGAGGAACGGCGCGTCGTCGCCGATCTGGGCCTCCACCAGTGGATGCGGACGTCCCCACGCCCGGCCATCGCGGCTGGCGGCGCTGTTGTCGCCGAGCATCAGGAAGTGCTCCTCGGAGAGCCGCGCCGGCTCCATCGGATTGGTCGCGAAGAGAAGCCCGTCGATGTACTCGCCGTTGCTCTTGAACTGGTCGCGCGGGTTCAACAAGCCAGGCCGGAAGTAGAGGTCCCGATCGAGTCTCAGCGTGCGCAGCACCAGCGGTGACCCTTCGAAACTCCACGAGATGTTCGCCTGCGTCGGTCGCCGCGAGAGCGGATTGCGGGCGAAGTCTTCGGGCGAGAGGCCGCTGAAGCTGGCGGCGAGTCGCTCCTCCGGGTTCCACTCATACTCGGCGTGGGCCACGCGCACGCCGTCGATGAACAGCGAGAGCGACTGGTCGACGTGCCAGCACTCGACCTTGACCGCGACTCCAGGACGCATGGCGGGAACCGGCTGCCGATCCTCGACCACGGTCTCGCGACCTTCGCGACCGCGCATCAGGACGCTGGCGAAGCCGTCGGCGATTGCGAAGACGAATTCGTGCCCGCGCGAGGTGAGCGTCAGTTGGGAGCGCAGGGCCTGCGGATTCTCCGCCTCGACTGCGGCGGCGACCCGGATGTCGCTCACCGCAATCGTTTCGACGAAGCGCCCGCGAAGCATGTTGTACGCGTTCCAGTCGTCGATTGGCCGGATGGTGTTGTCCCAGGTGACTTCGGTGGGTTGGCTCGAGGTCCAGCGCCGGGCCCTCGGCTCGCGCTCGTCCCATCCCGGCGTGCGCCAGGGAATTCCCGGCCAGGGCCGCCGGGCAATCGATTGCAGGCGGGGCAGATCGACGGGCTGATAGTCGAGGTTGTAGACCGGCTGCCACACCGTGCGCTGGATGTGCTCGGGCTTGCGCTGAACGCGCAGCGAGTCCAGTCCAACCGCGTCGAGCGGGCCGGTGAAGATGTCGCCGTCAAGCAGAAGCAGCGTCTCGTCGGGCAGGCCGATCAGACGCTTGATGAAGTTCTGGGTGTCGCCGAAGGGATCGGTCGGATTCTTGAAGACCACCACATCGAAACGCCGCGGCTCCACAAATGGATAGAGCGACTTCAAGACCAGCACGCGATCGCCGAACCGAGTCCGCTGGTACAGCGACCCCAGCCGCTTCATGAACGCCGGGAAGTTCGTGCCCAGCATCGGGTCGCCGAGAGGAACCTCGGTCCGCATCGCCGCCTCGCCACCCTGGGCCAGCATGTCGGCGACCGGTCCCGCATCGATTGGGAACTCGTAACCGGTCTGATCGGAGCGGAATCGGACGTGCGCCCCCATCAAGGTCGGGGCCATCGACCCGGTGGGAATGACGAAGCCTTCGAGGACGAATGACCTGAAGGCCATCGCAATCACGAAGGCGACGATGAGTGACTGGATCGACTCGACCGACCACCCGCTGTCGGCATGCGTGTGGGGCGCGGAGTGTGGGGTCGACATTGGCGGGGCGATGCTAGGTATGGGAGTTCGCGCACTCAGGCGGACTCGTCGCTCGGCGGCGGCGATTCACCCGCGTCGGGTCGTCGTGTGCGACGCTTGCCGCGCCGACGTCGACGCTTGCGCGGCGCATCACCCGGCGCCGACGAAGCAGGATCGACCTCCGAGCCGCCGGCGCTCTCCACGTCCTGGTCCTCGGGCGCCTCGTCGACTCCCTCCGAAAGAGCCTCGCCGGGTCGATCGAGTCCGCGGGCCTCGAGATCCTGGGCCCGTTGCCGAAAGTCATCCTGCTGCTCGTGCCGCGAGCGCGGTGCCGATCCGTCGACCGGCTGGGTCGGCCCGCCTTCGGGCGCCGCTCCGCGGTCGCGCTCCCGCCTTACGCGATTGCGCCGCGCCGAGCGCGATTCTCGCGTGGGGGGCTCATCCGTCTCGGGCTGCGGCGCGGATGCCGATTCCGTCGTCGCACCCGAGAGCGAGTCATCGCCCGTCTCGGCCGTCGGCTCGAGTGACGAACCAGCCTCTGGATCCTCGGAAGGCTCGCCCAATCGCTCGCCCAATCGCTCGCGGACTCGCTCACGCGGCCGGTCGCGCGTGGGCGATTCGCCCCGGCGTGCGCGACGCCCTCCGCCCGAAGTGCCCGGCGGCACCACGGTCGGCGCGGGGCAGGTCTCGGGATCGAGCAGCTCTTCGACCGGCACCGCCACATCGCGACCATCGTGCTCGAGTCGGACCAGCACAAGCTGCACCAGGATCTTGGCGTCGACGACGATCCCCGGTCCTTCGCTGGTGCCGACCCGGGTCTTGATGCGCGGCAGACGCGTCTTCAGCTCTTCGTAGGTCGCATCCTCGTAACGCAGGCAGCACATCAGCCGTCCGCAGCGCCCGGAGATCTTGAGCGGATCGAGCGTGGCCTTCTGTGTCTTGGCCGAACGCATCGAGACCGGCTTGAGCACCTTGAGAAAGTTCTGGCAGCAGCAGTGCTGTCCGCAGCGCTCGTAGTCGGCGACAAGGCGGGCTTCGTCGCGGGCGCCGACGTGTCGCATCTCGATCCGGGTGTGGAACGCGGCGGCGAGTTCCTTCACCAGTTCGCGAAAGTCAATCCGCTCCTCCGAGAGGTAGTACACGGTCGCGGTCTCGCCGCCGAAGATCGGCTCGACGTCGACCACCTTGGCGACTATCCCTGCAGAGGCGAAGCGCTCGCGTGCCGTGCGGAGCATCTCCGGCTTGCGGGCCTGGAGTTCCGACCATCGGTTCAGATCGTCGATCGTGGCGATGCGAAGGACGCGACCGTGTTCGTGAAAGGGGAAGTCCTTCCCGCCGGAGTTGTCGATGTACTGGAGCATCTCCTGCCGCGAGATCGACTTCCCGCACCCGGAGTTGGTGCAGGTGGTGGTCAGCATCTCGGCGATCTCGGTGCCGCGCACGGTTCGAGCAACCAGCTTGCTGCCGCAGCCGGGCTTGGCGTCGCCTTCGTACTGGAACTCGCCGATCAGCTTGTTGGCCCCGAAGCGGACCACGATCGAGGTCGGCGGCCGCAGTCGGGCGTAGATCTCCTCATCCGTCAGCGCACTCCGACGTTCCGGATCGGCATCGGCTTCAAAGACCTGGAGCGGGAAGATGGTCACGGCGGGAGTGTAGAGGAAGGGGCAGGGGCAGGGG
>CAYXKH010000092.1:2250-11091 GCA_964465255.1 uncultured Isosphaeraceae bacterium | reverse complement strand
GGGTGTGTGAGATTGGCCGAGCTGGTGCTCGGCGGTCCCGAGGGGGGGAGATGTCATGCATGGGAACGGACGCACGGTTGGCACGCCCACCGTGGCATCCAGAACTTTCCCTGCCCCCCCAATCTGTCCGCTCGACTCGATCGACCAAACTGACGCAGTCAGCGCAGCGTCGATCGTGCCGAGCGACAAACAGGTGCCGCGCACGCGGCACACCTCAGGAGTCGGCGAAGCCGACGACCCAGGCGGCGAAGCCGCCCTCCTCAGGAGTCGGCGCCAGCCGACGCCTCATACTCCCCCCCATACCTCACCTCCAACGCGTTGTTGAACATGTTGAGCATCGAGATGAGGCCGACCATCGCCGTCAGCTCGACGATTTCGGGTTCGCTGTAGTGCTGGCGCAGACGGGTGAAGAGTTCTTCGGGAATGCGATTCGAGTCGAGCTGGGCGGCCCGGGTGTACTCGATGGCCAGTTGAACGCGTGGCGAAAGTCCTGACGGGTCATCGAGCAGCGACATCGGGTGATCCGAAAGGCCCATCGCCCGGGCAATCGAGACGTGGCTCTCGGCGCAGAACTGGCAGCGGTTGCGTCGCGACGCCTCGAGAATGATGAACTCCTTCACCTCCCGCTCGACGATGCCTCCGGGGTAGATCGCTTCGCTCAAGGCGGCGAAGCCGCTCAACAGTTCGGGGCGAAGCGACATCGCCTGGAGCATTTCGACCGGCACGCCGCCGGCGGCCACCAGAGCCGCGCTCTCCGCGAAGACGGGCGATGCGGCGACGGCACGGAAGGCAGTGGCCATCTGGGCTGAATCGACTTTCACGCGCATGGGGTTCCTTGGGAAGAAGCCGCACGATATCGTCCGTTGAGGTTCCGGAGATGACTCGCCCCCCTCCCGCTTTCGTCTGCCCATGAATCGACCCGCACTCCTTTGTCTCTCGCCGTCCGCACTCTTCAACCGGTCGATGCGACTCGGCGCCATGGCGTTGCTCCCCGCGCTGTGGGTGTCGAGCGCCTCCGCGGTCGATCCATCATTCACCATCGAGACCGCCAACGTCGGGCTGGCCGCCACCCACGCCACGCTGGGCTTTCCGCTGAGCGAGTACACCAGCGGAGGCTCACCGGGCGACTTCAACAACGACGGCTGGCAGGATCTCTTCGTGGTGAGCGGAGGCAGCAACAGCCAGCCTGATCGACTCTTCATCAACGACGGTGACGGCACCTTCACCGATTGCGCCGTCGAGTGGGGTCTGACCGCGCTTCACAAGGGCAAGGGCACCTGCGTCGGCGATTTCGATCGCGACGGCTGGCTCGACCTCTACGTCACCAGCGCCGGACCCGTCGGCCAGAATGCGGCGCCGGGGCACAACAAGCTCTATCGCAACAACGGCAACGGCACGTTCACCAACGTCGCTGCGTCGGCCGGCGTCGCCTTCGTCAATCCCTCGGTGCAGGACTCGTGGGGGGCGTGCTTCGGCGACTACGACCTCGACGGCGATCTCGATCTCTTCGTCGGCGGCTTCACCACCAGCTCGCCGAACAACAACGGCAATCGACTCTTCCGCAACAACGGCGACGGCACCTTCACCAACGTCACCCCCACCATCGGTCTCTTCAGCGGCGTGGGATCGGTGGCGTGCCTGAGTCAGACCTTCGTCGACATGGATGGCGACCGCTATCCGGAACTGCTGCTCGGGGGCGACTTCAAGGGAGCAGGTTCATTCGTCGGCAGCCGCTACTTCAGCAATGACACCGATGGCACCTTCACCGACAAGACCGCCTCCTCGAATACCGGCAAGGAAGAGAACGGGATGGGTCAGTGTCGGGGCGACTTCGACAACAATGGCCGCCTCGACTGGTACGTCACGTCGATCTACCACCCCCCATTCGGCTGGAGCGGAAACAAGCTCTACCGCAACGGCGGCAACCACCTCTACGTCGAGTACGCCGTGTCGGCCGGCGCCGCCGATGGCGGGTACGGATGGGGCTCGGTGGGCGTGGACCTCAATCACGATGGCTGGTTGGACATCGCCGAGACCAACGGCGACAACCAGTCGGGCTCGCCCTTCTTCGCAGAGCAGTCCTACCTGTACGTCAACGATGGCGACGGAACCTTCACCGAGCGTGCCGTTGCCTCCGGCTTCATCCACAACAGCAAGGGACGGGGACTGGTTCATTTCGACGCCGACAACGACGGTGATCAGGACCTGGTCCTCTTCACCAACAACGGACCGCTCACCTACTTCCGAAACTCGCTCTCGGGCCCGAGCACCAGTTGGCTGCGGGTCTTTCTCGACACCAGCGGCGACCCGCTCAACGCACCGAACGGCTATGGCGCGAAGATCACCGCGATGGTCGGTCCGAAGAGCTGCACCCGCTGGATCGACGGTGGCGGCAGCTATCTCGGCATGAATGAACTCTCGGCCCACTTCGGGCTTGGCGCGGCAGCGATGATCGACTCGCTCACGGTGCTCTGGCCCAGTGGCGCGACCACCCTCCTGACCAACGTCGCCGTGAATCAGACGCTGACGATTGCCAGCACCGTGCCGTGTCCTGCCGATCTGAACGGAGACGGCGCCGTCGAAGGCGCGGACCTCGGCCTTCTGCTCTCCTCATGGGGCACCGACGCGCTGGCCGATCTCGATGGCGACGGCCTCACCGACGGCGCCGATCTGGGAGCGCTGCTTGCAGCGTGGGGTTCGTGCAGTTGATGTGCGGAATCGGCGACGGGATCGTCGCCGGCGCCGATCCTGGCGAGTTGCTCTCCACATGGACCATGGGCGGATGACGGATCACCGGCAGCATCGCCATCTGGGCGAAGTCTGCGGGGCGTTTTTCGCGCTCGGACTCGTCTCTTTCGGTGGACCAGTGGCCCACCTTGGTTATTTTCACACCGCCTTTGTCGAGCGGCGGCGGTGGCTCAGTTCGGCGGAGTACGGCGAGCTGGTTTCGATCTGTCAGTTCCTGCCTGGACCGGCGAGCAGTCAGGTGGCCTTTGCACTGGGCATGCACCGCGCCGGACTGGCGGGAGCGTTGGGCGCGTCGATCTGTTTTCTGCTTCCATCGGCGCTCCTGATGATCGCCTTCGGTCTCGGACTCGGAGCGATTCCTGGTCTTGCCCAGGCCGGATGGGTGCGAGGCCTGGGGATCGCGGCGGTGGCAATCGTCGCCCACGCGGTGGGGTCGATGGCCCCCAGACTCTGCCCCGACGCGATGCGACGCATCACCGCCCTCATCGCGGCCTGCATCATCCTGCTGGTTCCCGACGAGGTGGTTCCAGCGGCATGGAGACAGGTTGCGGTGATTGCCATCGCAGGAGTCGCAGGAGCGATCCTCCTGCGCGGGAGCGTTGTCCGCCGACCACTCGGCGAGCACTCGTCGCGGCGCGGGCGACGGTCTGCAGTGGCGGCTCTGGTGTGCTTCGCGCTCCTGCTCTTGCTCACCCCGGCCCTCGCCCGGACGTCGGGCAGCCCGGGAATCATCGTCTTCGACAGCCTCTATCGCGCCGGAGCGCTGGTCTTCGGCGGTGGGCACGTCGTGCTCCCACTGCTCCGGGCCGAACTCGTGCCCGCCGGGCTCATCTCCGACGACGCGTTTCTCGCGGCCTACGGCGCCGCCCAGGCGATTCCCGGCCCGCTCTTCGCGCTCGCCGGGGCCCTCGGCGCGATGATCGATCTGGGCCTGCCGCGCTGGCTCGGCGGAGTGTGGGCGCTCCTTGCGATCTTCCTTCCCGCGTGGCTCCTCGTCGGCGGGGCCCTGCCCCTCTGGGGCGCGATACGTCGGCACCCGGGCGCGCAGGCGGCGGTGCTGGGGGCGAATGCCGCGGTCGTCGGGGTCCTCGCCGCGGCGTTGATCTCGCCGGTCATCGCCGAGGGGATTCGCACGCCGGCAGACCTCGCCATCGCCGCCGCGGCCCTGGTGCTGCTGGTGTGCTGGAAGGCGCCGCCAATTGCAGTCGTGGGAGCCTGCGCCGTCGCTGGCCAGATCGCCGGCTCGCTCTGAGATGGTCACTCCGCGGCAGTGGGCGCGGCCGACTGACCGCCGACCGGCGAGGCTGGTGCCCGCTCGCGCAATCGGTTGATCGACGCGAGCGCATCGCGAAGGAACTCGATCATCCGCACTCGCGCCTCCGGATGCGTGCTCTGAAGGGTGTTGTGATCGCCGCCTGGAAACTCGATCAACGTCGCCCGTGGGGCCGCGGCAGCGAGTCGTCTGCCGTGCGAGATCGGGACGATGCCATCGGCGTCGCCGTGCAGGATGAGAATCGGGCAATCGATTCCCGCGATCGCTTCGACTGGCGTTGTCAGGCCGGGAGTTCGGTCCTTGATGAGAAGCGCTGCCAGCCACCTCGCCCAGAAGGCCGGAGGATCGCCGCCAAGTGCGCTGGCCGCGACGTCGCGCCAGCTCGCGAAGGGTGACTCGAGGACGAGGGCGCGGAGATCTCCGCCGGATGCCACGTCGTCCGCCGCGACCAGCACGGCGATCGCTCCGCCAAGCGAGACGCCGTAGAGGGCGATGCGCGAGGTGTCGATGTCCTCTCTCGCCCGAAGCGTTTGCAGCGCCGCCTTGGCATCCTCGACCAGCGGCCCGCGGGAGCGCGGCGTGCCCTCGCTCTCGCCGTACCCGCGGTAGTCGAAGAGGAAGACGTTGAAACCCGCGCCCGGGAGATGGTCGACGAAGGCGACGTGACCCTCCATCGAGCCGGCGTTGCCGTGGACGTGAAGGACGGTCGCCGCGCCACGCGAGTCGACTCCGTGCGCCGGCACCCACCAACCCGTGAGCCGGGTCCCGTCCGACGACTCGAACCGAACCACTTCGGCGCCGGGCGAGAGCCAGGTGGGCGCCGGAGTCGCCTCCCGAGTGGGCAGATAGAAGAGTCGTTCCATGCAGCCACTCACGACGGCGAGGAGCCCGAGGGCCACGATGGGGACGGCAAGCGCGACCCATCGTCGCCAACGACATTCGCGGCAGGCGACGCCGCCCGACTTGGATTCGGACTCGCACTCGAACTCGGGCCCGGTCTCGCGCTGGGTCATCGGGTGGAGCGTACCGCCGCGGGGGCCGGGGCGCGGGGGCCGGGGCGACCGGGCACCCCACACTGGGACCTCCAATGAAAAACGGCGGGCGGCCCACTTCGCGCGCCCGCCGTCGGAGGAGACCCCAGGTCGGGAGCTCGCCAGGACAGCCGCGCAGTCGGGAGAGGACCGCGCGTTGCCTTTCATGCGACAACTCCTCGTCGACTCGGCACCGCAATCCCCCGAGCTTTGCACTTTTTTGATGACCGCACTTTCCTCCCTGTACGTCCGCTTCGGCTTCCGGGACGCCGCCGCCCATCACACCACCCACATGCGGGCGCGGGCCGCCGAGTTGCGCCGCGTGGGCGAGTGAGGCCCGCCCGGTCGACGACGCCACCCACTCGTCCGGCGAAGGCTTTCGCTATCCTCGCCGCGACCTTCGCCCCACCGAATCCCCCCAATGGCCCTCCAGCAACTCAACGACGAACAGATTCGCACGTGGACGCTTGAACAGAAGGACCGCTGGTGGCTTGCCAACGTCTTCCGCGGCGACATGCCGCAGCTCACGCTGCGATCCGGGCTGACTGGGTTTCTGCTCGGCGGACTGCTCTCGGCGACCAATCTCTACGTCGGTGCCAAGACCGGTTGGGCCCTTGGGGTCGGACTCACCTCGGTGATCCTGGCCTTCATCACCTTCCGGGCCCTCTCCGGGCTGCGGCTGGCGAAGGACCTGACGATTCTCGAGAACAACTGCACCCAGTCGATTGCCACCGCCGCGGGATACATGACCGGACCACTCGTGGCCAGCATGGCTGCGTACATGATGATCAAGAACGAACTGGTGCCCTGGTACCAGCTCGTCGGCTGGTCGGTGATCCTCGCGCTGATCGGCGTGCTGGTGGCCTTCCCGATGAAGCGGCGCTTCATCAACGACGAACAGCAGCCCTTCCCCGAGGGTCGGGCGTGCGGCGTGGTGCTCGATGCCCTCTACACCAGCGAAGCGGCCGTCGGCCTCTTCAAGGCCAAGGCCCTGCTGTGGGCGGCGATCATCGGTGGCGGCCTCAAGTTCATCATGGGCGAGGGGTACCAGACCTTCCTCCAGGTGCAGGTCTTCGGCCTCGAAAAGGCCCGCTTCATCCACGAGCGGGTCTCCGACTACATCTATTCATTCACCGGGCCGGGGCCGGACGGCATTCCCCGCATCGGTGGCATCGACATCCGTGAACTCGGCCTGGGCTTCTCGCTCGACATGAGCATGTTCGGCGCCGGTGGCCTGATGGGACCGCGGGTTGCCAACAGCCTGCTGATCGGGTGCGTGGTCAACTTCATGATCCTCGCCCCGTGGATGATCAACGTCGGAGACATCCTGCCCGCCACGGTGATGGCCACCGGTGAAGTTCGCATCAACCCGCAGGGCGAGCCGGTCTTCGGCCGCAACCAGATCCTCAACACCTGGAGTCTCTGGTGGGGAATCTCGGCGATGGTGGTGGCTTCACTGACGGCCCTCTTCGCCAAGCCCAAGGTGATCATCGGGGCCTTCACCGGGCTCTTCGGCAAGAAGGAGAAGACCGAGGACGTCCTCGGAGACATCGAGCTTCCGATCTGGCTCTCCTTCGTCGGCGTGCCGATTCTCACGGCCATCGCCGTCACCCTCGGTCACTTCTGGTTCGGGCTGATCTGGTGGCACGGCCTGCTGGCGATTCCGCTGATCATCGTGCTCACCATGATCGCGGCGAACGCGACCGGTCTCACCAGCACCACGCCGACCGGTGCGCTCTCGAAGATCACCCAGTTCAGCTTCGGCGCCCTCGATCGCACCAACCCCGCGACCAACCTGATGACCGCGGGCATGACCAGCGAGATCGCCTCGAACGCCTCGAACCTGCTCATGGACATCAAGCCCGGCTACATGCTCGGGGCCAAGCCCCGGCAGCAGGCCATCGGCCACGTGATCGGCGTCTTCTCCGGAGCGCTGGCGGCGACTCCGCTGTTCTACTTCCTCTTCTTCTCGAAGTTCAAGACCGGTGACCAGGTCGAGCCCTACCTCACGACCGCGCAGTATCCCTTCCCGGGAGCGTCGATCTGGAAGGGCGTGAGCGACCTGATCACTTCGGGCGGCGGCAATCTCGCCCAGAGCGCAATCGTCGCCATGGTCGTCGCCGGCTTCGTCGCGATGATCCTCGAGATCGTGCGCATCCGAAGCCGCGGCAAGTTCCCAATCGTGCCGCTGGCCATCGGCCTCGGCGTGGTCATCCCGGCCGACTCCACGCTCATGATGTGGACCGGAGCGATGTTCTTCGCCCTGATGGCCAAGGTGTACAACCAGGCCGGAACCCGCGGCAATCTGCTCTGGGTGGGCACGCACGAACCGATCTGCGCCGGACTCATCGCGGGAACCGCGCTCGTTGGCATCGGCGACACCCTGGTGAGCGTGTTCCTTCTGCCCTGATCCGGTTTGATCAAGTTCTGACCCCACGCTGATCCTGTCGTGACCATCCCGTCAGGGGACCTGGCACCCGATGATCGATCTCGATTCGCCAAGCCCACCGTCGCGGCGTGAGCCCGAGGGCGGCGCGGTGGCTCGGTCGGGCCAGCGCCCCTCGCACAACCCCGTCCTCGACGGCGTTCGCGGCCTCGCCATCCTGCTGGTGGTGCTGCATCACCACACGGTGATGACCGGCGCCGCCGCACTCGATCTCGGCGTCGCCACGATCTCCCACTTCGGCGGCGTCGGCGTCGACCTCTTCTTCGTGCTCTCGGGATTTCTGATCACCGGCATCCTGCTTCGAGCACGAGCAACCGCCGATCAACCCGGGGCCCGCTACTTCCGCAACTTCTACGCCCGCCGAACGCTGCGGATCTTCCCGCTCTACTACGCGGTGGTCTTCGTCGCCCTGGTGGTCCTGCCGCAGATCGATCACCCCAAGGCCAACAACTTCGGACGCATCGAGGGCGACGAGTGGAGCTACTGGCTCTACCTCTCGAACTTCACGATTGCGGAAGCCGGACGATGGCGCCACGCGATCCTTGACGTCTCCTGGTCGCTGGCAATCGAAGAGCAGTTCTATCTCGTCTGGCCGCTCGTGGTGCGCTACTGCTCGCTCACGGTCCTTCGCCGAACCGCAATTGCCATGGTGGTCGGAGCGCTTCTCTTTCGGCTGTTCGGGACGTACTGGCTGGGATGGAATCTGGTGACGACCACGGTGCTGACGCCAGGTCGCCTCGACACGCTCGCGCTCGGAGCGCTTCTGGCGATTGCGGCGAGCGGCGCGGCGGCGAAGGACGGCGGTCGCGGCGGACTGCTCCCCCTCCGCCCGAGTGCCAGGTGGCTCGCCTGGCCCTGCGCTCTCGGCGGACTGGGGCTCTTCCTCGCCGACGAATGGCGCCGCGCCCACTGGTCGCCTGGCGAGCCCCGGGTGATCTCGTGGAGCCAGACCGTGGGGTTCTCGCTGACGGCCTTCGCCTTCGCCTCGATTCTCGTCCTTGCCGTGACCGCGTCACCAACGAGTCGAACGCATCGCTTCTGGTGCAACCCCGTGCTCCGCACATTCGGCAAGTACTCCTACGCGATGTACCTCTTCCATCTGCCGATCCGCGCTCTGGTCAGAGACCTCGCCTTCGGGCCACCCGGCACCGGAGCGAAGTTCATCTTCCCAATCATCGGCGGCTCGCAGATTCCGGCGCAGCTCCTCTTCCACGCCATCACGATTCCGCTGGCGCTCGGTGCCGCGTGGCTGAGCTGGCACTGCTACGAGAAGTGGTTTCTCAGGCTCAAGCGATACTTCGAGTGAGGTCCTCGACGGCGTCCGATTGAGGCCGACATCAAGG
>CAYXKH010000092.1:0-2150 GCA_964465255.1 uncultured Isosphaeraceae bacterium | reverse complement strand
TCGGCGCGGGTCGGCGCGGGTCGGCGGAACGGCCGGTGCGTGCCCGCGCCAGAGGGTCTCCTCGTACCATCGCCCCCATGTACGTCGCCCTGCTCGCCGCCCTCGTGCTGATCAACGCGGCCTTTGCCATGTCGGAGATTGCTCTGGTTTCGGTGCGCAAGATCCGCCTCGAACAGGAGGCCGCCCGCGGCGATCGCCGAGCGGCGATGGCCCTTGCGCTCTCCTCCAATCCCACCCGATTCCTCTCGATCGTCCAGGTCGGCATCACCCTGATTGGAATCCTCGCCGGGGCCATCGGCGAGCAGACCCTGGCCGACGACGTGTCCGAGTCGATCTCCGGCATCAGCGTGCTGGCACCGTTCGCCGATGGCCTGGCCATCGTCATCGTCGTGCTGGCAATCGGCTACTTCTCGCTGATCTTCGGCGAGCTCGTGCCCAAGCGCATGGCGATGACCCGCCCCGAAGCCTTCGCCAAGTTCTTCGCCCCGCCGATGCTCGTGATCTCGGTGGTGGCGGCGCCGCTGATCAAGCTTCTGACGCTCTCGACCGACCTCGTCCTCTGGCTCCTTCGGGTGTCACCGCCGGCGACCGAATCGGTCAGCGAAGAGGACGTCAAGGCGATGATCGAGAAGGGCACCGAAGAGGGTGTCTTCGAGGAGTCCGAACAGGCCATCGTCCAGCGGGTCTTCCGCCTCGGCGATCTTCCCGTCGGGGCCCTGATGGTGCCCCGCTCGGAGATCGTCTGGCTCAACGAAAGCGAGTCCGCCGATCGCATCCGCGTGGTCGTCGCCACCGAGCCCTTCTCCCACTTTCCAGTCTGTCGCAAGGGCCTTGACGACATCGTCGGCGTCGTCCACGTCAAGGACATGGTCCGCAACGGCCTGATCGTCGGCGGCGACATCCGGCTCGCCGAACTGGTCGAGGACCCGATCTTCGTCCCCGCGACGACGCCGGCCCTGCGCGTGCTCGACGGCTTCCGCGAGTCCCGCAATCACGTGGCCTTCGTGGTCGACGAGTACGGCGTCCTCAAGGGGCTGGTCACGCTCAACGACCTGCTTCAGGCAATCGTCGGCGACCTCAGTCGCGAGGGCGAGCCCGAGGCGCCCTCGGCCATCGCCCGCGGCGATGGCACGTGGCTCGTCGACGGGCGACTGACCATTCGCGGCATGCTCGACGCCCTCGAGATCGAGCTCGACGACGACGACCTTCCCTCCGATGTCCACACCGTCGGCGGACTGGTGCTTTCGTCGCTGGGACGAGGGCCCGCGACCGGCGAGATCGCGTCGTGGCGCGAACTTACGCTGGAAGTCGTCGACATGGACGGCCAGCGCGTCGACAAGGTGCTGGTGAGCCGAGTCGCTCCAGGCGAGCCGACGCCTCTGACATGATCGGGAGTGACTCATGCGACTTGCCCACGTCTCCATCGAGCACTTCCGCGGCGTCCGTCGCTTCTCGACGAAGCTCGACGCCACCACGGTCCTGATCGGCGAGAACAACTGCGGCAAGACCTCGATCCTCGACGTGGTCCAGCGCTGCCTGAGTGCCGAGATCGTCGGACCGCAGGCGCGGTTCGATCCGCTCGACTTTCATCTTCCCGTGCATCTTCCCGTGCATCTGCCCGGGCATCTGCCCGGGCGCGACACGGAGCGCTCGGGAACGGGCAGCGGAAGCGTCCGCCGGGAGAACGGCGCCGACGTCGCCCCCGAACCGATCCGCGTTCGACTGGCCTTCACCGAGCAACACCCCGGGGCCTGGCCCGACTCGATCCGGTCCACGTTCCGCGAGGTGTCCCATCCGCGCGAGGATGGATGCCTGACCGTGATCCTCGCCGTCGAAGCCGGCTCTCCTGCGGCGGGCGCAATCGACGTCTCCTTCCGTGACCGCCGAGACGCAGCACTCTCCTGCGATGTCGCCGCGCTTCACGGGGCGCTTCGACAGTTGAAGCCGGTCCTGCGGCTCAACTCCCGCGAGCTCTTCGGGCCGCCCTGTCCGGAAGGTGCGCTGCCGGTCACTGCGTCGATTGGAGCGGACCCGCCTGCTGGCGAGCCAATCGCTTCGGATCTCGTCGATCGCCTCGCGGATCTCAACGCCATCCTCATCGACCCGCGGCTCGATGACAGCGACATCCATGCCCGTTTGGTCGAGCTGGG
>CAYXKH010000091.1:0-11236 GCA_964465255.1 uncultured Isosphaeraceae bacterium | reverse complement strand
GTCAATCAAAGCCGATCGAAGTCAATCAAAGCCGATCGACCTGCGCCCGTCGCGGCAGCTCTGCGACACGAACCGCGTCCAGCAGCACTTCGCCCACACTCCCACACCTGACGATCGCGAATCAAAACAGACGAGCTGGCGACCCTACCAGTCCGCGACGGCGCGAGCAAGGGCGGAGCGTTCGAACTGCATGAATCTCGCGGCAAAGACTCCACAGACTGCCATCAGGCCGTCACTCCGTTCGATTCGTCGAGATCTCGCCTGTGAATTTGGGCGAATTGCAGTTTGATTGGCGGGTGCGCCTCGATCGGTCGAAGCGCGGGCCACGAGATGCCGCGGCGCATCGTTCGCTGCGGCCAACGCCGCGGCCGTGTTCCGAATCCCGCGCTGCGTGACTCCGAGCCCGCCGCGTACCGCAGTGCACGCCACACTGCCCGACTGCGTCTCCGCTCATCGGAACTTCAAGTGGCCCCGGTGGGACTCGAACCCACACGCCCGGTGAAGGGCCGCGGATTTTAAGTCCGCTGCGTCTGCCAGTTTCGCCACGGGGCCGTGCGACAGCCTCCACTGACGGCGGGGCGCCGTCAACACTCACACTCCGATGCGGATTGCGACAGCCCGGCTCACCCCGCCGGTCGCGACTTCCACGCCTTGAGCACCTCGGCCTCGCGATCACGAGTCATTCCGGCGGGGCGCAGGCGACCCTTCTGCTCGGGCTTGAGGCCGTCGATCCAGGTGTAGATTCCCCGGATCGTCTCGTCGAGCGAACGGAAGCGGAGTCCGGCGGCGACGGCCTTGTCGATGTTCCACTGATGGAACCCCGCGGCTTCGCCCTGCGGCGGAATCCAGATCGGCAGGTCGCCGCCCGCCGAAACGCCCAGGCTCTGGAGGAAGTCGGCGGGCACCCACGTGACCGTGGCATCCACCAATGTGCTCTCGCTCGACCCCGTGCCCGCGGTCTCCTTGGCGACGCGGATGCTCTCGCTGATCACCTCGCCCATCGTGCTCGGCGGCTTGGGTCCGGTGGCGCTGAAGAGGCCGACCACCTTCTTCTCGGCGCAGAGCACGATCCACTCGGCGAGGTCGCGCACGTCGATCCACTGCACCGGGTCCTGCGGCGTGCCGGGGCCGAGCATCTCGCCTCCGAGCCGGGCCCGGAGCGGCCAGTAGCTGAATCGCCCGGTCCAGTCGCCGGGGCCGACGATGAAGCCTGGTCGGATGTTGGTGACGCGTCCCGGCATCGCCGCCTCGGCCGCCTGCTCGCCGAGGGCCTTCAGTCCGCCGTAGTTGGTGAAGCCCTCACCCATGGTCTCGACGGTGGGATCGTCGAGCGTGGCCACAGGGAAGCTCTCGTTCGAGTTCGCCGGCGCGCCCTCCTTGAAGGCGCTGATGCTCGAGATGTAGATGTACTGGCCGACCTTGCCCGCGAGCAGTTCGGCCGACGCCTTCACGTGCCGCGGGTAGTAGCCGCTGTTGTCGACGACCACGTCCCACTCGCGACCCTCGAGCGACTTGAGTCCCTCGTCCTTGCCCGGATCGCGATCGCCGCGGAGCTTCTCGAGATTGGGGAAGAGCTCCGGCCGAGTCTTGCCGCGGTTGAAGAGCGTCACCGAATGGCCGCGGGTCTGCGCCGCCTCGACGACTTCCGGCCCGAGAAACGCGGTGCCGCCGAGGATCAGAATCCGCAGCGGCGTCGCGGCCTTGGCGGGTGCGCCGGGCGCGGCGGGCTGCGACGTGGTCCCGCCCTGAGCACCATCCTGGCCTGCGAAGGCGCGGTGACCGAGTGCGAGTCCGGCGGCGCCGACGGTCGCGAGGGCGACGAACTGACGGCGATGAAGGTGGCGTGGGAGTGGTGACATGAATGGATGTCGCGGGGGCGCAGGGGGCGCAGGGGACGCGGCGGAGGTCTCCCTGGATCGGGCTCGTCGCGGGGCGGCGCCGGCAGCGTCTCTCCTACGTCTTCGAGCCGGCGAAGTTGCGGCGCGGATCGTCCCGGTCGAGGGTCGGTCGGAACATCAGCGAGATCACCGAAGGATCAGCCGAAGTCAGACTGCCGTCAAGGATACTTTCCCTCATGAATGCCGCACGACTCACGCTCATCGTCACCCTGATCATCATCTCGACGGCGGTCGCCTGCCGCGGCTCGATCGAGCGGGGACCCGTCGGAGTCGTCTCGAGCGATACGCAGTCCGCAGGCGGCGCCGCGGCGTCGTCCGCGCCCACCGCCACCGCCGATCGCGCCCCCCACGCGCCCGACCACGCGCCCGACCACGCGCTCGCCCACGCGCTCAAGCTCACCGACCTCGAGCGATCCCAGTTCGATCTCGCGGCTCGCTACTCGGAGAGTCATGGCGGCCTGAGCATGCTGGTCATGCGCGGCGGCGAGGTCATCTACGAGCGCTACCGCGAGGGCGTCTCTCCGGAGACTCCGCACGCCTTGGCGAGCGGAACGAAGAGCTTCGCCGGAGCCATGGCCATCGCCGCGGTCGAGGACGAACTGCTCGCGCTCGACGAACTCGTCGCCGACACCATCACCGAGTGGAAGGAGGATCCCAGACGCAGTCGGATCACGATCCGCCAGCTTCTGAACCTGACCAGCGGCATCCCCGGTGGCACCATCGGTCGACCGCCCTCGTACGCCGCGGCCATCAACACGGCGGCGAAGGCCGATCCCGGTGCGAAGTTCCAGTACGGCCCGGCGCCCTTTCAGATCTTCGGCGAGGTCATGCGTCGCAAGCTCGCAGCGAAGGCAATGAGCTCCGCGGAAGTCGAGAGCGTCGAGGGCTATCTCACCCGGCGCATTCTCGGGCCGATTGGGCTCGAGGTCGGGGCGTGGCGCGAAGATCGCGACGGCAACATCAATCTGCCCTCGGGCGCCCTGCTCACGGCGCGGGAGTGGGTGAAGTTCGGCGAGCTGATGCGAATGCACGGATCGTGGAAGGGCACCCAGATCCTGCGCGCCGATCTGGTTTCGGAACTGCTGGTGCCGTCGCCCGCGAACCCGCGATACGGGCTGACCTTCTGGCTCAGCTCGCCCGACGGGCGCGGACTTGATCCCGAGGAGATGCTGGCGCCGAGGACCGCACGGAACCCCGAGGCCGCGGCCGAGATGGCGCCCGACGCGGTCGGGGCCGCCTCCCATCTGTTCATGGCGGCGGGACTCGGCAAGCAGCGCTCGTACGTGATTCCCTCGCGGCAACTCGTGGTGGTGAGGCAAGGGCCGCTCGATCGGCGCAGCCCCTTCACCGACGACGCCTTCCTCCGCCGATTGCTCGGGGAGTGAACCGACTGGCGCAGGCGCAGCCCGCCGAGACGCCCACTACCATCGCCCCATGCACGTCCTCCGCGTGCTCGCTGGCCCGAATCAGGGCGCGGTGATCCGGCTTCCGCCGGACGAACCGCAGCTCATCGGTCGCTCCAGCGAGGCCCTGCCCATCAGCGACACTGCGGTGAGCCGCAGACACGCCGAGCTCACCCCCGACCGCGGTTCGTGGTTCGTGCGCGATCTGGACAGCGCCAACGGCACCTTCGTCAATGGCATCGCCATCGTCTCGCGAACTCCACTGGTGCCCGGTGACGAGCTTCGCGTGGGGTCGACCACATTTCTCTTCTCGGCAGAGCCCGAGCGGGTCGGCGAAAGCCCCATCAAGCTCGTCGACGGCGACGAGATCGGTGACATCGTCGCCGTCCGCATTCCCGCGGACCAGGCACTCGGCGGCCCTGCGATCGGGGCGATCGGGGCGAGCGGGGCGAGCGGGGACGCCCTGCGTCTCGCCGGCGAGCATCTTCGCGTCATCTACGCCCTCACCGAGATCACCTCCTCGGCCCTCACCAAGGAGGATCTGCTGACGCGAGCGCTCGATCTGGTCTTCCGCGAGTTCAATCCCGAGCGCGGCTTCATCATTCTTCAGCCCGAGGGTTCGACGCGGCTGATTCCCGCCGCCGTGCGCTACCGCACCCGACCCCGCACCGTGGACGAGGGCCACATTCCCGTCAGCCGCACGATCATCCAGCACGTGCTCTCGCGAGGCGAGGGGATCCTGGCGACGAACGCCATGAACGACGACCGCTTTCGAAGCGGCGATTCGGTGCGCGAGTACGGCATCCGCACCGCAATCTGCGTGCCGCTGCGGAGCGGACGAAGCGTGCTGGGGGCGCTTCACATCGACAGTTCGGTGGCGAACTTCCAGTGGGGCGACGCCGAGCTTCGACTCGCCAACCACCTCGGACAGCACCTCGGCCTGGCCCTCGAAGGCGTCGAACTCGTCCGCGGAATGATGATCCGCGAGCGACTCGCGGCGATGGGCGAGACGGTCGCGAACCTCAGCCACTCCATCAAGAACATCCTTCAGGGACTTCGCGGTGGCGCTGACGCCGTCGAACTCGCCCTCGAGCGCCAGGATCTGGCGAGCGCCCGCGAGGGCTGGCCGATCATTTCTCGAAACCTGGGACGGATTCTCTCGCTCACCCTCAACATGCTGGCGTGGAGCAAGCCGCGCACGCTGGACCTCGAACTCACCGCGGTTCGGCCGCTGTTCGAGGAGATTGCAAGCCTGGTGCGACCGGAGTGCGAACGGCGCGGAATCCGGCTGACCCTCGATGTCGACGAGGCCATGCCGCCGGTCCCGATGGATGTGAACGCCATCCACCAGGCGCTCACCAATCTGGTGAGCAACGCCATCGATGCGGTGGACGATCGCCGCGGCGCCATCGTGCTGCGGGCCCGCTTCGACGGGGCCCGCGAGTCGGCGGAACTGAGCGTGGCCGACAACGGCCTGGGAGTTGCGCCGGAGATCCGCGAGGAGATGTTCGAGCCCTTCGTCACCAGCAAGGGGCAGCGGGGCACCGGACTCGGACTGGCGGTGAGCCGTCAGATCGTGGAAGAGCACGGCGGCGCCATCGGTGTGCAGAGCGAAACCGGCAAGGGGAGCGTCTTCACGCTCGTCCTGCCCCTGGCCCTCCCCGAGGACGAGAAGGGTCGCACCGCGATCCCGCGCCCGGGGATCGACGTCCTCGAGGGGGAACTGGAGTGAGCCCGCCGCGCAGGGCCTGCCGTTCCACTCGCGTCCTCTTTTCCGCTTCCGCGCCGGCGGCCCGATTCGGCTGCTACTCTCCCGAGCCTCGCTCCCCGACTCCTCCCATGTTTCCTCCGATCTCGAATCATCCCATCGCCCCGTTCCTGAACGTCCTCCCGCCGGACGCTCGCAACGCGATCACCTACCAGCGCACCCGCGAGATGACCGTGGACGAGCTTCTGCTCGAGAACCGCGTCGTCTTCCTCGTCGGCGAGATCAACTACGCCTCCGCGGCGCGGATCATGATGCAGATGCTCTATCTGGAGAACCAGAAGAAGAGCCAGGACATCAATCTGTACATCAACTCGCCGGGCGGCAGCGTCGACGACACTCTGGCCATCTACGACACCATGCAGTTCATCTCCTCCGAGGTGGCCACCTACTGCATCGGCCGGGCGTATTCGGGCGGGGCCGTGCTCCTGGCCGCCGGCCAGCCCAAGAAGCGGTACATCCTGCCGCACGCCAAGGTGATGATCCACCAGCCCTTCGGCGGAGTGACCGGGCAGACCACCGACATCCAGATCCAGGCCGAGCAGATCATCAAGGCCAAGCAGACCCTCAACGAGATCCTCGCCAGGCACTGCGGTCAGCCGGTGGAGCGGGTCGCGAAGGACGGCGAACGCGACAAGTTCTTCAGCGCCGAGGAAGCCAAGGCCTACGGCCTGGTCGATGAGGTCTTCGTGGCGCCCGAGAAGGGCTCCAAGAAGTGATGAACGCCGGTCAGCCACTCCGAGTTTCGGACCCCCGAGTTTCGGACCCCCGAGTTTCGGACCCAGTCCCGCACGCTTCAGACGAAGAAGACGATCCCATGCCCCTTGTTCCAATCGTGATCGAGAAGACCGGCCGCGGCGAGCGCGCCTACGACATCTTCTCGCGACTCCTGAACGATCGCATCGTGTTCCTCGGTGGTCCGGTCGGCGACGGGATGGCCAATCTCATCGTCGCCCAGCTCCTCTTCCTCGCCAACGAGGATCCGAAGCAGGAGATCCACCTCTATGTGAACAGTCCCGGCGGCAGCGTCACCTCGGGGCTCGGGATCGTCGACACCATGCGCTCGGTGGCCTGCGATGTCGCGACCTACATCATCGGTCAGGCGGCCTCGATGGGATCGGTGATCGCGTGTTGCGGCACCAAGGGCAAGCGGTTCTCGCTTCCCAACTCCGAGAATCTGATGCACCAGCCGCTCCTCGGCGGAGTGCTCGAGGGACAGGCGACCGATCTCGAGATCGAAGCCCGGCACATCCTGCGGATGCGCGATTCGATCTACGACATCTATGCCGAGCGGACTGGCCAGCCTAAGAGCCGGATCGCCGACGACTGCGAGCGCAACAAGTGGCTCAACGCGGCCGAGATGGTCGAGTATGGCCTGGCCGATCACGTGCTGACCAGGCTGCCGACGGTCGCGAAGGCGTAGGTTCTCAGCCGGTCAGACCCACGGACAGACCCGAGGCTTCCCGCATCGGATGGCGACAAGCCTCTCCCGCCGCGCCGCATCCGACGAACTCGCCGACCTGCGTGATGGTCGTGTTCCGAAGAAACTCGAGCTGGATGCGGCGGATCGACTGCTGGGCCTCGTGAGCGGGGCAGGCGCGATCGAGTGAACACGTGGCGTGGCCCAGCCCGCACTTCAGGTGGATGACGTCGTCGTTCATGGCCACGCAGAGCTCGTAGAGCGTGACCTGACTCGGATCGGTCCCAAGGATCACTCCGCCGCCCCGACCGCGCCTGGTGCGGAAATAGCCCTTCCGGGCCAGAGCGTGGACGATCTTCGCGAGGTAGGCGGGGGGAGCCCCGATTGCCTTGGCGATGTCCTTGGCCCGAAGCGGCGTGCGCGGGCAGGAGGCGAGATATCCCATGGCGGCGGCGGCGTATCCGATGGCGGGGCTGAGCATGATGTCTCCTCGAGGCGAGGGGAGACTACGACTTCTTGATTATCTGGTCAAGTGCTATTTTTGTAAGTCCTGCCACCACTCATCCACCGGAGCGGTTTGGTTGGCCGGCGGCACACCCCTGCCCCGGTATCGTCCCCGCGAAAGGAATGGTGTCCGATGTCCACTCCTGATCCCGCATCGCTCCAGTTTCTCGCCGAAAGCGTTCTCGTCCGCGTCGACGAACTCCGCGCTCACCTTCCCGGCCTGCGCGGTGACGATGCCGAGGAGTCGATCCATCAGACGCGGGTTGCCTGCCGCCGCCTGCGCACTGCCTTTGCACTCTTCGACGGCGCCCTCGATGAAGCCCAGCTTGCCGGATGGGACCGTCGCGTTCGCCGTCTGGGCAGGGCCCTCGGGCAGGCCCGCGACCTTGATGTGCAGATCGGATTTCTCGACGACCACCTGAAGTCCCGCGTGAAGCACGCCGGCGGCCGCGCCGGCCTCGATCGAATGCGGCTTCGACTGAAGCAGCGCCGCCGGGCGGCCGATCGCCGTCTGCGGCGCAAGGTTCGCAAGTTCGTGCGGTCGAGCGTGCTCGACGAACTGGATCTCACCCTCCGCGAGACCGCCGTCCGCGCCCGACTGCTGCCGCGCGGCGACGGACCACGCTGGCTCTGGATCCACTCCGCGGCGCGGGTTGCCGAACATCTCGAGCAGCTCCTGATGCACGAGCCGTTCGTCGAGCAGCCGGAGCGGGTCGAGGAGCTCCACCAGATGCGGATTGCCGCCAAGCACCTGCGCTACGCCCTGGAAGCCCTCTCGTCGCTCCACGAGGGCCGGCTGGCACCGCCGATTGCGGTGGCTCGAGCGCTGCAGAAGCGACTCGGCGAGATTCACGACTGCGATGTCTGGATCGCGTTCCTCCCGGAGTTCATCCGGAGCGAGCGGAAGCGCACGCGGCGCTTCTTCGGGCACCTGCGCGGGTTCAAGCGCATTTCCGCAGGACTCGAGGCCCTGCTCGCCGAGCGGATCGACGCCCGGCAGGCGATGCATGCCGGCTTCGTCGAGTTCTGGCACCGGGAGTGCGGCGACTCGCTGTGGCGCGACCTTCGGGAGCTGCTCGTGCGCGACGCCCGGACCATGGCCCGACCGGGCCCCTCGGGGTTCGAGGGCGGGGCGGGATCGTCCGCGGGTGCCGCGCCGATGCTGGAGCGGTTGTAGGCGCTCCAGCGCCCTCAGAACGCCCCCGCACCGCCACCGAGCGCCTTGTACAGGGCCACGTATTCCGTCGCGGTCGCCTGCTGGCTTGTGGCCAATTGGTCCTCCACGAAAGTACGCTGCCGCTGGGCGTCGATCACGCTGAGGAAGTCGCCGATTCCGCGCTCGTAGCGCTCTTGGGCGAGTTCCACGCGACGACGATTGGCATCGACGGCCTCCGCCAGTCGAGCCGACTGCTCCTGCTGATGGCGGTGAGCGGAGAGTGCGTTCTCGACCTCTTCGAGAGCCACCAGGATCGCCTCTTCATATCGAAGCCGCTCCTGGTCGAAGCGGGCGGTCTGGGCGTCGATGTTGCTTCGGATGCGGCCACCCGAGAAGACCGCCCAGGTGATGTTCGGTCCGAAGGAGTAGGTGCGGCTGGCGCCCTCGAACAGATCACCGAAGTCCTCGGCGGCGACACCGAGCGTTCCGACAAGCTGGATGCGCGGATACAGATCCGCCGTGGCCACGCCGATTCGTGCGCTCGCCGCCGCCACTCGACGCTCCGCCGCGCGGAGATCGGGTCGACGGTCGATCAGGTCCGCGGGAAGGCCCGGGTCCACTGCCGTCGGACCGATTGGAATCGGCCCCGGCGGTCCAAGGTCGGCGCGAAGCGCCTCTGGAATGCGCCCGGTCAGGACCCCGAGCCGATGCGTCGCGGCAGTGACCCCCTGGCGAAGCGCGGGAACGAGAGCCTCGGTCGTGGCCAACTGGGCCTGGGCCGCAGCGACGTCGAGTTCGCTGGTGAGACCTGCGTCGAATCGACTCCGCGTGAGACCGAGGGTGTCCTCCTGCAGCGCCGCGTTCTCCCGGGCCAGTTCAAGCCGACGCTGGAAGCCGCGAAGTTCGGCGTAGTTGCGGACAACCTCGGCGATCACCGAGACCAGGGCATCGCGCTGCTCGTCTTCGGCGCGATCGACGTCGGCGTCGGCCGCCTCGATGCCGCGCCGCACGCGACCGAAGAGATCGAGCTCCCACGAGGCGTCGAATCCGGCCTGGAAGAGGTTGTCGGGCCCGACATCCGAGTCGAAGGGCCCGCGGATGGCGTTCTCGCTGCCGCGCTCGCGCGAAAAGGAGCCCACGGCGTCGACCTGCGGCAGAGCCTCCGAGGCCACCTCGCCACGGGCTGCGCGGGCCTCCCGCACCCGGGCCATCGCCACCTTGAGCTCGAGGTTCGACTCGGCCGCCTGGGCAACGAGGACATCGAGCGCGGGATCGTTCAACCGCTTCCACCAGTCGACAAGCGACAGTGCCGACGCCGGCAGACCGCCGAAGGTCTCGCGGGACTCGGCGTAGGCCGAAGGAAGATCTGCCACCGGCGCCACGTGATCCGGTCCGACATTGCATCCTGCAACGAACCCCGCAACCACCAGGCTGGCGAGGGCGAGCACGCTGATTCGTCGGCCGCCGGCACGCGGCGCCCGAGCCGGAACCAGGTCCAGATCCCGCGTTCGAGAGAGCGACACCGGCAGAGGTGCGCTCGTCACGAGCCGCCCCCGACGGTGAGCGGCAGCGCCTCGATGAAGACATCGACCTGCTGCCCGACGAACGCATTCAGACCGGCGCGGTCGTAGGCGAAGATGATCTGAAGCACGCGCGTATCGACACGCTCGGTGCTGTCGCCGGTCAGCGACCGCTTGGGCACCACGAAGGGCTCGAAGCGCACGAAGCGCAGCTCGGTCCGCAGGGCGCTGTTGCCGCGGACATTGGCGACGGCCCGAGCGCCCGCCGTGAGTCGCCACGCGTCGTTCTCATCGACATCGACGCGCACATGAAGCGGATCGACCGTGCCCACGAGAAGAAGCGGTGTGGTGTTCAGCCCGGCGACGGCGAACTCGCCCGCCCGCACATTGAGCTGGAGCACCTGCCCTTCGACCGGGCTCCGCACGGTGTGGCGATCGAGTTCGGTGGCGAGTCGCGACTCCTCGGCCCGGGCCGACTCGAGCGCGGCCTGTGCAATTGCAAGATCGGGCGCCCACGCTCCCGCCGCCGTCGACGCCAACATGGCCTGGGCGTCAGCGAGGCGGGTCTCGGCGATGCGCACCGCGAATCGACGACGATCCATCTCGTCTCGAGCAATCGCGCGGGGGTCGACGATCGACTCCCACATCGCAAGACGCGACTGGGCATCCTCGAGTTCGGCCGTCGCCTCGGCCACCCGAGCCTCGAGGGGTGGCACGTCCTCGATCCGCGGCAGCGACTGGAGCTTCTGCATGTTCGCCTCGGCCGACCTCACCGCGGCCTTCGCGACTTCGAGCTGGGCCGTGGCCTGACGGGTGTCGAGGCGGAAGAGCCCATCGCCCGCGGCAACCGCGGCTCCGACTTCGACGAGCACGACTTCGACGATTCCCGCGAGAGGGCTTCCGACGGCGATGTTGCGGCTGCTGGCCTCGATGATTCCCGAGCCTGCGACGTAAGCATCGAAGGGAGGACCGGCCGGCGTGGCCACGGCCGGTGCAGGAATCGTTTCCTCCTTGGCGGCGCGCACGGCGCCGATGGCCATGGCGATTCCAACAAGCGCGAGAAACGGAAGGAGCAGGCGAAGCAGCATTGGCGAAGTCCGATCAGGCCCCGGGACGGGGCGGGTGGTGCTCAGAGTTGTGCGGGCGAGGTGACGATCCGTTCGATGCGCCCGTCGTCGAGGCGAGCGATGCGATGGGCGAATCCGAAGATCCGGGCGTCGTGAGTGACGATCACCAGCGTGCGGTCGGGGCCGAGGGCGACTTCGACAAGAAGCTCCATCACCCGCTGCCCGGTGTCATGATCAAGCGCGCTGGTGGGTTCGTCGCAGACGATGAGCCGCGGTTCGTGAACGAGGGCCCGGGCAATGGCCACACGTTGCTGCTGACCGCCGGAGAGCTGCGAGGGCAGGGCATGGCTTCTCGGCCCGAGCCCCACGCGATCGAGCAGTTCGCGGGCCTTGCGCACCGCCGCCGCCCGCCCCATCCCGTTGAGCATCAGCGGGATGGCCGCGTTCTCGGCGGCGGAGAGCGCAGGCAGCAGATTGAACTGCTGAAAGACGAAGCCCACATT
>CAYXKH010000090.1:9986-11251 GCA_964465255.1 uncultured Isosphaeraceae bacterium | reverse complement strand
CCCTTCCCCTCCTAACTGTCCGAGTCCAACCCCAACACTCGGATCTGGAAGTCGTCGCGGAGCTCGGTCAGGTCGTCCCAGCGGGGCTGGGTCACGATCCGGCCGTCGAGCATGAGCAGCAGGGCCGTGTCGCCGACGTAGCGGAAGTCGACCTGTCCCACCGCCGCGTTGTTGCTCTGGGGGAGGCCGCTCCAGGCGTCGTCGGTGGCCGGGATGACCTCTCCATGGAAGGAGTCGACGAGGTACACCGAGAGGGTCGGGCGCCTGATCTGACCGGCGGTGAACCAGTTGCCGGCGATGGTGCTGTCGAAGAACTGATTGGCCGCAAAGTAGCCCGGTTCGCCAACCTCTTCGGCACCGTCGCCGAAGGGCAGGGCCTCGGGGGTCGAGGGAGTCTTCGCGTTGTAGCTGTTGGCCACCATCGAGCGGAAGGGGCTCTTGTAGTCGTCGAGCCTCTCGAAGACGAAGCGGTCAGGCGAGTCGTAGCGGTAGTCGTAGGCGTCGGCGGCGCCGTCATCGTCGGGTAGGAGCAGCGGCCCGAGTTCGCCGTAGGTCCAGAGGATGTCCGACCAGGAACCGGTGCTGGGCTGCCCCAGCAGCGGGTTGACGCCGGCGGGCGACGCGGAGCGGACCTTGCCCGGATACTGGGCCGCGTTGTAGTCGAATTCGCTCGGAACGATGTAATCGCGGTTGTCACCCGAGTAGGCGCTCATGAGCGCGTGGATCTGCCTCAGGTTGTTCTGCGAGCCTGCCCATTGCGAGTTTCTCCGGGCAACACCAAGCGCCGGAAGCAGGAGGGCCAGCAGGACGGTGATGATGCCGATTGCGACCATCACCTCGACAATCGTGAAGGCGCGACGGGGTTGATCGACGATTCGAGGAAGGGTGCTCTGCATGAAAATCGCTCCGGACGGCGAGAGTGTACCAGCGCTTCCGGGGCGATGGTAGCAAGTGTCTGTAGATGCATGGGTTAGAGGGCGTCGGAGGGTCGGCTTCGCCGACCGGTTCAAAAGGTGTGCCGCTGCCGCGGCCCGCGGGTTTCCGCGCGGCACGATCGACGCGGCCTGGGCTTCGCCAGCGTGGTCGACTGCGCCGAGCCATTCAGAGTCGCGGCCCGCCGGCGCCGGGCCGCGGGGTCGAAAGGGAAACAAGCTCGGAGCGACCCCCGACCGGCCGCGCCCATCGTTGCAGTCTCGAACGCCCCCGCGAGCGAAGCGAGCCCCTCCTGCTCGGCCTGAGGCGGAGCCGGTGCAGAGCCCGGTGCG
>CAYXKH010000090.1:0-9886 GCA_964465255.1 uncultured Isosphaeraceae bacterium | reverse complement strand
CGGTGCGCAGTCGGTGCGCAGTCGGTGCGCAGTCTCATGCCGAGGAGCGGCGCAACACCGCAGCCCGCGCCTCCAGACCGAGCGAGCCACGCGTCATCGGCCTGATCACCGTCACGCGGCCCCCCGCGCTCACCCCATCGACATCGTCAGCAGGAACTCGGCATTGCTCTTGGTCTTGGCGAGACGGCTGCGGAGCATCTCCATGGCCTCGACGACATTCATGTCCGAGACCACCTTGCGGAGCCTGACGACGAGGTCGTGTTCCTTGGGATCCAGGAGCAGTTCCTCGCGGCGGGTGCCGCTGGCGGAGATGTCGATTGCCGGCCAGATGCGCTTCTCGACCAGTTTGCGGTCGAGGTGGAGTTCGGCGTTGCCGGTGCCCTTGAACTCCTCGAAGATCACTTCGTCGGCGCGGCTGCCGGTGTCGACCAGAGCCGTGCCGAGGATCGTGAGCGAGCCGCCGTTCTCGATGTTGCGGGCCGAGCCGAAGAACTTCTTGGGCTTGATGAGCGCCGCGGTGTCGACGCCGCCCGAGCCGATCTTGCCCGAGCTGGGCATGCCGTTGTTGTAGCCGCGGGCGAGGCGGGTGATCGAGTCGAGAAGGATGACCACGTGGTCGCCGAACTCGACCATGCGCCGGGCCTTCTCCATCACGATCTCGGCCACCTGGATGTGTCGCGAGACTTCCTCGTCGAAGGTGCTGGCGACGACTTCGACATTGCCCGAGGTGTTCCGCTTGAAGTCGGTCACTTCCTCGGGACGCTCGTCGACCAGCAGCACGATCACTCGAACATCGGGATGGTTCTGGGTGATCGAGTTGGCGATCTGCTGCAGAATCACGGTCTTGCCGGTGCGGGGCGGTGCCACGATCAGGGCTCGCTGACCGAAGCCCAGCGGCGTCACCAGGTCGATGATCCGCGTCTCGATCCGCTGCGGCTGGCCGATCACCTCGAGGTGGATGCGCTTGTTGGGGTGCAGCGGCGTGAGATTCTCGAAGATCGGGAGATCGTGGATCTTCGCCGGGTCGCGACCGTTGACCAGCTCGACCCGCAGCAGGGCGAAGTAGGTCTCGGCCTCCTTGGGAGGACGGACCAGTCCTCGAACCACCTGTCCTTTACGCAGACCGAATCGTCGGATCTGCGAGGGACTCACATACACGTCGTCGGGCGAGGGCTGGTAGGAGTACTCCGAGCTTCGCAGGAAGCCGAAGCCGTCGGGCATCACTTCCAGGGTGCCCTCGGCGATCATCAGGCCGTGCTTCTGGGCCCGGGACTTCAGGACCTCGAAGATGAGCTTCTGCTTGGGGAGGCTTCCGAAGTCCTCGATCTTCTCCTTCTTGGCGATCTTGAGGAGCTCGTCGTTGCCCATCTTCTGGAGCGCCGCGAGGTTGAGATCATCCTTCTTGGCAAGGTCGTACTTGCCCTGCGTCTCGGCCTCGAGCGCAGCCGCTTCGGCTTCGAGCTGCTCGTCGGTGGGGACCGACCCGGGAGTCAGGGTGAGCGACATGACCGGTTGGAAATGACCACCGCCGCCCTTTCGGCGGCGCCGGCGTGATGCCTTCTTCGACATGATGCTGATACGTCTCCTGTGGCCTCGCCTGACGCGAAAGGGCCGACTTCGTGTTTCCCGGCTGCCGTGTTCCCGTGCGGGAGGATCTCGTTCGAGTCGCTCGAAACGAGCGTCGACGAGGGTGGAACCCGGCTCCTGAAGGACCGACGGCGTGAATCTCGACGGCGACCTTGAACGGTTCGCCAGCCGCGAATCCCAACACAGCCGCAAAGCCCAACATAGGGCCATCCCTCAAACCCCAAGCCGCTTCGAGCGGATGGCGGGCACGTCGGGTCGCAGATTGAGTCGGGGGGCCGCCGCGGTCATCCGCGAGGCGAAGCCATCATGGGGGCACGACCCAGATCGGTCAAGTGGCTGGGGACCACCGGGTTCGAGCGGTGGACGACGTCGGCGGGTCGGAGGGTGGGTCCACGCGGGCCTCACCTGGCCGCGCCGGGGTGGCCCCGAAACCGCGCGACGAGGTCCTCGAGAGCCTCCTCGACCTGGCTGCGGAGGGCGTCCCGATCGCCGTCGTTGTCGAGGACGACAGTGGCCCGACGGCGCTTCTCCTCGATTGGGAGCTGCGCGGCTTCCCGTCTGGCGAGCTCGGCTTCCGGCCACCCTCGGGAGCGCATCACCCGCTCGAGGCGCGTGCTCCGCGGGGCATCGACGAAGAAGACGGCGTTGCACTGGGCCCCAAGCCCTGCTTCAAGAAGAAGCGGCGCGTCGATGACGCAGGCGACGGTCGACGGGACGGCGCTGGCGAAGATCGTGCGCCGCTTCGCCTCGATCCAGGGATGCGTGAGCGACTCGAGGAAGGCCCGTTCCGCGGGGTCGTCAAAGACGATGCCGGCCACCGCGCGGCGATCGATGGCGCCGTCGGCACCGATCACGCCCTCGCCCCCACGCGATCCCCAGCGATCGAGCAGCCGGGTGCGGATTGCGGGATCCCGCAGCGCCTCGCGGGCGAGGGCATCGGAATCGCACACCAGACAACCCGCCGCCGCAAGCAGCCGGGCAACTTCCGACTTCCCGCTACCGATCCCACCGACGAGCCCGATGACGGGAATCTGCGACACGCCCGAGCGTACGCTTCGCCCCCCGCTCCCCCCTGTGCTGATCGCGCCCGGCTTGATGGCGCCCGCCACCTCGGAACGACTGCCTGTGTCCATTCTTCGGCGACGTCTTCAGCAGGTGCGCAGCGCAGGCGTGGTCGGCGCGAGTCGGCTGGTGGCGTCGCGGATCGCCCAGCGCGTCAACCAGGCTCTGAGCGATCGACGCGAGCGCAATCGCCCCAGTTCGACCCCCCTTCCCGACCGCGTCGCGGCGCTTCCACGACTGCTCTGCGAGTTGCCGACGCCGCGCGGGTTCTGGACCCGACCTGAACGGCTCGAAGCGGTTCTTCGACACGAGTTCGATCTGCTCGGCTCGGGCCCGGTGATCGTCGCTCCCCCGCCGACGATTGTCCTTCCCCCGGCGCAGCGTCGGCCGGCCGCGGCCCTCGAGCGGCTGCTCTCGCGCGACTATCGCCGCATCGACTGGCAGATCGACTTCAAGAGTGGATTCCGCTGGGACGGGGCCACGCGATCGCACGAACTGCCCTTTGGCGACCAGCCAGGGGTCGATGTCAAGGTGCCGTGGGAACTGGCTCGAATGGAGCATCTTCCAGGCCTCGCACTCGGGGCCGCTGCCCATCGGGGTACTCCGCTCGGGGAGCGCTGCCTGCGAGAGATCCGCAATCAGGTGCTCGACTTCGCCGCGACCAATCCGCCACGGTTCGGCGTGAACTGGATCTGCGCCATGGACGTGGGCATTCGGGCCGCCAACTGGGTGATCGCCGAATCGATTCTCCGGGCCGCGGGGCTGACGGATCAGGTCCTGCAACGAGTGCTGGTGGCAACGCTCTTCGACCACGCCCAGCATCTCACCACCCATCTGGAGTGGTCGCCGCACCTCCGCTCCAACCACTACCTGGCGGACATCGCCGGACTGCTCTTCTGCTGCGCGTGGCTGCCGGGCAGTCCCGCAACCGATGCGTGGCTTCGCTTCGCGGCACGGGATCTCCTCTTCGAGATCGAGCTCCAGTTCGACGACGATGGCGCCAACTTCGAGGGCTCGACGTCGTATCACCGACTGAGCGCCGAGATGGCCGTGTACGGCGTGGCCCTGCTGGTGGCGGCGGACCGCGCTCGCCCCGGGGTGCTCGCCTCGGGCGACGAAGTCTCGGAGCGGCTGCATGCGCCTCCGCTGGCGCCGGGTCTGGCATTCGACGCCGTCGATGGTGAGACGCGGCTTGCAATTCCCGCTGCAGTTCGACAGCGCCTCGAAGGGATGGCCCGCTTCACGAAGGCGATCGCCCGCGAGCACTCGGGCGTCGCCCAGATCGGCGACAACGACAGCGGCCGCTTTCTCTCGCTCGATCTCGCCGCACCGCGAGGATCGGCTCCCCACGCCCCGCTGGCGAGCGACGGACTCGATCATCGCCATCTCCTGCGGGCAATCGAAGGACTCGATGGAGGTCCGGCGGGCCCGCACGGCGAGGCCGACTTCGAGCGCGAGTTCGTCAGGTCACTCGCCGGAGGACGTGCGGTGATCGTTGCGCCGTCGGTCCACCCGGCGGCGCGAAGTCCGACACCCGCGCTCACGCGATTCGACCACTTCGGTCTCTTCGTCTGGACCACGCCGCGCCTTCATCTTGTGGTGCGCTGCGGCAACGTCGGCCAGCGAGGAAACGGCGGTCACGCCCACTGTGATCAACTGGCCATCGACTGCGCCCTCGACGGCCATGCCTTCGTCGTCGACTGCGGCACCTATGTCTACACGCCCGCGGCCCACGAGCGCAACGCCTTCCGCGGCGCCGCCATGCACAACGCTCTCGCGGTCGAAGGACGCGAGCCCAACGACTGGCATGCAGGGCGGGCCGGTCTGTTCCACATGATCGATCGAGGCCACGCCGAACTGATCGCCTGCGAGCCCACTCGATTCAGCGGTCGGCACGTCGGGTTCGGCGCGCCCTACGAGCGCTCGCTCTCGATTGCCGACTCGACGATTGAGCTCGTCGATCGCTTCGACCGGGAACTCGTGGGCGCCGCGACGCTTCCGATTCACCTCGCCCCCGACATCGCCGTCGAAGTCGCTGCGGACGGACGCTCGGCCAGCTTGAGGCGCGCCGGCATGCCCGGCGGTTCGGGCATGCGCGTGACCATCGAGTCGGGTGGAACGCTTGCGGCCGCGCCATCGCGGTTCAGCGCGGCATATGGATGCGTCGAGCCGTCGCGAGCGGTCGTCATCCGACCCGAGGCCGGCGAAGTGCGGTGGAGCCTCCAGGCACTGTGAAGGCGGGGCGTCGCCGCGGGTCCGGAGGCCCGAGTTGAGCGCCTCGAAGCGCGGGTCGACGATGGACCTTGCCGGGAGCGACCGCTACCGTCGACTCATGTTTCGGGTCGGAATCGTCTTTGGAACGCGTCCGGAGGCCATCAAGATGGCTCCGGTGGTGCTCGCGCTGCGCGGTGCGAAGGATCTTTCGTGTCGAGTTGTCGCCACCGCCCAGCACCGGCAGATGCTCGACCAGGTGCTCGAGGTCTTTGGGATCGAGCCCGACAGCGATCTCGACCTGATGCGCCCGGGACAGTCGCTGGCGGCGCTCACCGCCCGCGCGGTCGAGGCAATCGACGCCGAGCTCGCGGCCAATCCCGTCGATCTGCTGCTGGCCCAGGGCGACACCACCACCGTGCTCTGCGCGGCGTTGGCGGCCTTTTATCGCCGGATTCCCTTCGCCCATGTCGAAGCGGGCCTTCGCACGTTCAACCTCGATCACCCCTGGCCGGAGGAAGCCAACCGCGTGCTGGCCTCCAGGCTCGCGACGATTCACTTTGCGCCGACTGATGTCTCGGCGGCGAATCTGCTTCGCGAGGGAGTCGATCCGACGCGCATCGCAATCACCGGAAACACCGTGATCGACGCGCTGCAGCACGCCGTCGAGCGGAACGAACACGCGCCTCCGATCGTCCCGGGTCTTCCAAATCGACTGCAGCCCGGAGCGGATGGCGCTCGAGGCACGGAGCGACCTCTGGTTCTCATCACTGGCCACCGCCGCGAGAACTTCGGCGCCGGGTTTGATTCGATCTGCCGAGCGATCGCCACTCTGGCGCGGCGGCACGAGGGCGTCGACTTCGTCTATCCGGTTCATCTCAATCCGCAGGTTCGGGCCCCAGTGGAGCGGCTGCTCGGGATCGACGCCGATGTGGCGCGGCCGAACGGCGGCGCGGCGACGCAGTCGATTGAGGCCGCAGTCCGTGGGCACTCGACGAGCAGCCGACTGCCGAACGTGTTTCTGATCGAGCCCCTCTCCTATCTGCCGTTTGTTGCGCTGATGAACAAGGCCTCGATCGTGCTCACCGACTCGGGCGGTGTGCAGGAGGAGGCGCCGGGACTCGGAAAGCCGGTGCTCGTGATGCGCGAGACGACCGAACGTCCCGAGGCGGTGACCGCGGGGACCGTTCGGCTGGTCGGCACCGACGAGTCGAGAATCGTCGACGAGACCACTCGGCTGCTGACCGACGCCGAGGAGTATCGACGCATGAGTCTGGCCCACAATCCGTACGGAGATGGACGAGCCGCCGCCCGCATCGTCGAGGCCATCCGGGCCTGGCGCGATGGGCGCTCGCTGGCCGAGGCGATGGCCCGGTTCGAACCTTCCGCAGCGGTCGCGGCCGGCGGTGGTTGACCGGCTCGATCCGGGAATGCCCGCTGGCCTGTATCCTCTCGGCCCATGGCAGAAATCTGCGTCCTCGGTCTCGGTTACGTCGGTCTTCCTACCGCAAGTCTGCTTGCCACAAGCGGCTTCCAGGTGCTCGGCGTCGACATCAATCGTGAGGTCGTGGCCTCGCTCAACGCGGGCAAGACGGTGCTCAAGGAGGTCGGGCTCGACGCCGTGGTGCGGCAGGCCGTGGCCAGCGGCAATCTCACCGCGTCGACCGCACCCGAGCCCTCGGACACCTTCGTGATCTGCGTGCCGACTCCGACCACCCCGGAACACGGCGTCGATCTCGAGGCGGTGAAGAGCGTGGCCAAGGCAATCGCCCCGGTGCTGCGCCGCGGCAACCTGGTCATCCTCGAATCGACATCGCCCATCGGCACGACGCGAGACGTCGTCGGCAAGATTCTGGCCCGCACCGGGATGCGCCCCGGCGCCGACTTCGATCTCTGCTACTGCCCGGAGCGAGTGCTGCCGGGGAACACCATTCACGAGCTCGTCAACAACAGCCGCGTGGTGGGGGGCTGCACGCCGCAGGCGGCGCTGCGGGCCAAGGCGATGTACGAGCGGTTCTGCCGGGGTTCGATTGCAATCGCCGACGATCTGACCGCAGAGCTGTGCAAGCTGATGGAAAACACCTATCGCGATGTGAACATCGCAGTCGCGAATGTCTTCGCCCGCATCGCCGAGGAGAGTGGCGTCGACATCTGGCAGGCGATCTCCCTCGCCAATCTGCATCCGCGGGTGAACATTCTGAGCCCCGGCCCCGGCGTCGGCGGCCACTGCATTCCGGTCGATCCCTGGTTTCTGATCGAACAGCATCCCCAGCTCACCGGTCTGCTCCGCGCGGCCCGCGAGGTCAACGACACCCAGGGTCCGCGGATGCTGGCGCGGCTCGTCGGCACGTCGATGATTCCGCGCGGTGGCAAGCTCGCGATCCTGGGCGCCGCATACAAGGCCGAGATCGACGATCCGCGCGAGAGCCCCGCGTATCTCCTCGCCGCTGCGGCAATCGGAGCGGGGCTCGAAGTGGCCATCCACGATCCGCTGGTCGAGCCCGGCACCTACCACGGCCACGACGTCTCCAACGACCTCGGCGCCACGCTCGACGGCGCGGATGCGGCCGTGCTGGTCACCGAGCACTCCGCCTATCGCACGCTGTCGTCGCGCTTCTTCAGCCGCCACATGCGCGGGCGGCTGATCGGCGACTGTCGCAACTGGCTGAACCACCAGGCGCTGCGGCTTGCAGGATTCACCGTCGTGCGACTCGGTGCCGGCGAAGTCGCGACCCCGGCACTCGGCGGCGAGATTCCGGTCGTTGCCTTTGGCGGCGTGGCGACCTGAGTCGGCTCACTCGACGAAATCGACGGAACGATCCGCGGGTGGTTCGCTCGAGTCGCTCAGCGCCCCGGTCGCGGCTGATTCGCTGCAGGATGCCAGAAGGTCGAACTCGTCGGCGAGGCAGTGCGGGAGACCGTGCCTCACGCACAGTTCGTGAAGTCGGGCCCGCATCGCCCTCGAACCGCCGCGGTCGACACTGAGCACGCCGCGCCCGAGAAGCTGGAGGTACCCGCGAACGCCGACGTCGATCCCGAGCGGCTCCATGACCGGGCGGGTGTTGCGCCAGTACTCGGGCCAGAGGTGGCGCTCGTGGGCGGAGATCACGAAGCGCTGGTTCGCCGCCACCGGATGCAGCAGCGTGTTGAGTCCGCCCGCGGGTGGATTGCCACGGATGTAGCGACGATGGAGGAGATCACCGAGCACGACGGCGATGTCGTCCTCGGACGCGCCCCGAGCGTGGGCCGCGATCAGGGCCCGGAGCGTCAACGGGCGAGCGGTGGTTGGTGACACGAACGTGGCGTTGAAGGTCGGGTCGAGCAGGTAAAGGTCGACCGGCGAGCGCTCCGGATCGGCGACCCGCTCGACGCTCCCGCGTGCGAACGCCACGAGTACAGCGACGTGAGTCGCGTCGGTCCCGTTGATTCCGAAACAGATGGTCGCAGCGTCGTACTCGAAGAGGCGGAGCACGCCTTGGAGGAACCGTGCACTGCCGCCGCAGTAGACGCCGCCGACTCCCGGTTCAAAGACATCGAAGTAGATTCGGGCGGTGTCCTCGTCCGGCCATGCCCCATCGAGGAGGGAAACGGTCCATGGATCCGCCGCGTAGGCGAGGTGCTCGGCACTCCAGTCGCAGAGCACCGCCATCGCCGCAATCGGGTCGTCAACGACCATCTCCTCGAGCGCCGGGCGGTCGAGACAGATCAGCGCCCGCAGCCCGTTCGAATCGGTTCGGACCGGCGCCGCGGAGAGCGCTTCGGGCCAGAGAAAGAACGGCGCGTCCGCCCACGCCAGCGTTTCGACAGGATGGCCGGCGCTGGGATCGAGTCGGGTCTCGGCGTCACTCGACGTCTGCGAGCCGTGCGACGATCCCCTGGTGTGCAACCCGCTCCCGCGATCGCATGCGCTTCCAAGCGCGATCATCAACAGGGTCGTCGCGAATGGTGCGAACTTCATGAGTCGTAAGGTATCAACACGCCTCGCGTGAACGTGGCACCAAATTGCGAATGGAGAGCTCTTCGATCATCGTCGCCATCGCCTCGCCGAGCGGCGCCGCGCCGCGCGGACTCGTTCGGGCGTCGGGCCCGGGCGCCATTCATGCCCTTCGCAGTGCATGGAAGGACGCGAGCGGCCTGTCCGTTGATGAGCCGGGGCGCAGACGCGGAGGAACCATCGCCACTCGACTTGAGATGCCGGGCGCCGGCAGCGCGGGTCGAGTTGCGGTGCCGGTGCTGCTCGGCACCTTCGCCGCGCCGCGTTCCTATACCGGCGAGGACATCGTCGAAGTGCAGAGCTGCGGGCATCCGGCGCTTCTCGAGCGGATCGTCGAAGAACTCATCGCGACCGCGCGACGCAACGGCGCCTCGGCGGGCCGCGCCGCCCCCGGCGAGTTCACCGCACGGGCGTTTCTCAACGGCCGAATCGACCTGACCCAGGCGGAAGGCGTGGCCACGGCCGTCGCAGCGCGGAGCGACGGTGAGCGCCGGGCCGCACAGCGACTGCTCTCGGGGCGACTCGGAACCGATGCCCGCCGCTGGTCCGAAGAGATCGTGGCGTGCCTGGCGTTGGTCGAGGCGGGGATCGACTTCACCGATCAGGAGGACGTGGTGGCCATCACCGCGCCGGAGCTTGCCCGCCGCCTGGATGCGCTGCGTGGACTGATCGAGGTGGAGCGCCGAGGCGAGATGCCGCTCGAGCGGCTTCAGGCCGCGCCGCGGGTGGTTCTCACCGGTCGCCCCAACGCGGGGAAGTCGTCGCTCTTCAATGCCCTGCTCGGTCGCGAGCGGGCCGTCGTTGCGGCAGTTGCCGGAACCACTCGCGATGCTCTGGTCGAGCCGATTGCGCTCGAGGGTCCGGCCGGCGCAATTGAAGTGCTGCTGGTCGATCTGCCCGGAGTGGCCGACGATGTCGCGACCGAGCGCAGTGGCCTGGCCGCTGCGCTTGATGTTGTCGCCGGGCGCGAAGGCGAAACCGCGGATCTGAGGCTCTGCTGTGTTCCGTGCGACCAATCGCTCCCGCTCGACT
>CAYXKH010000089.1:5646-11257 GCA_964465255.1 uncultured Isosphaeraceae bacterium | reverse complement strand
TCGGCGAAGCCGATGACCCGGGCGGCGCAGCCGCCTCACTCCGACGTGGCCACGCGGTCGACTTCTTCCATGCTCGTGGCCCCTTGAGCGACGAGGTGGTAGCCGTAGTTGGAGAGGCTGGTGAAGAGGCCCTGTCCGAGGACTTCACGAATTGCGGTGATGGTCGGGGTCTTGAGGATCACGTCGCGCATCGAGTCGTTGAACTCGAGCAGCTCGAAGATGGCGCGGCGCCCGACGAACGCGGTCCCGAGACAGACCTTGCATCCGACCGGGGTGTAGATGCGCGGCACTCCGTCGAGAGCCTTGCCCATCTTCATGTTCTGCGCGGGCGTCGGTCGCACGGGCTTGCGGCATGACTCGCAGAGCATGCGGACCAGCCGCTGGGCCATGATCAGATTGAGGGCGTTGGCGACGAGATACGCCTCGATGCCCAGATCCAGCAGTCGGAAGATCGCCCCAATCGAGTCCTTGGCGTGGACCGTGGTGTAGACCAGGTGCCCGGTCATCGCCGCCTGCATGGCCACGGTGGCCGTCTCGATGTCGCGGATCTCGCCGACGAAGATGACGTCGGGATCCTGTCGCAGCACCGATCGAAGGATCGTGGCGAAGGTGTTGCCGGTCTTGTGATCGATGGGAATCTGGGTGCAGCCGTCGAGGTAGTACTCGACGGGATCTTCGATGGTGATGCAGTTGCGGGTCTCGACATCGATCTCTCGAAGACACGAATAGAGCGTCGTGGTCTTGCCGCTTCCGGTCGGACCGCAGGCCAGAAGCATGCCCGCGTCCTTGGTGGCGATCGTCCGCAGCTTGTCGTACATCCAGGGCAGCAGTCCGAGCTCGTGCAGTCGACTCGGCGCATTCGCGGAGTCGAGCACGCGGATCACCATCTTCTGGCCGTGCACCGCCGGGGTGAGGCTGACTCGGTAGTCGACCCGCTTGCCCTTGACCAGCACCGAGAAGTGGCCGTCCTGCACCTGCTGCTTCTGGCTTGTGTCGATCTGACAGAGGATCTTCACCATCCCGGCGATGCGCTTCAGGATCTGCAGCGACAGTTCCACGGCGCTGATCATGAAGCCGTCGACGCGGAGGCGGATGACCGCCCGGTCCATGCGCGGCTCCATGTGAAGGTCGGTGGCTCGTGCCCGGAAGGCCGCGAGAAGGAGCAGACGGAAGGCCCGGATCGACTCGCTGGTCTCCTCGTCGGAGCCGCCGGCGACTCCTTCCGCGGTCGCCTGGTGCACGGTGACACCGCGGCAGTCGACAAGGCTGATGTCGTTCTCGGTGAAGGGCCGATCGGGCGAGCTCTCGATGATCTCGCGCAGGCGCCGTTCGTAGGTCGCCTGGACATTGGTCACGGGATCGGAGAGATCAACGTCGATCGTGGCCGAGTTGTAGTTGGTCTTGGACTGCTCGCGAGCCGCCTCGGCATAGTCGGGAGTCGACTTCCGCTTGCGAACCTCCTGCTGCTCCGGGTCGATGAACCGCATCTCGGTCGTGCCGACCATGATCACGTCGCCGTTGTCGAGCACCTCTTCGGTGATCTTCTGGTTGTTCACCTTGGTGCCGTTGCGCGAACCGAGATCGCGCACTCGGAACCCTTTGCCGTAGGCCTCGACCACGCAGTGGCGACGGCTCAGCAGGTCATCGTCGAGCGGAACCGTGTTTTCCGGCAATCGCCCCACGCTGATCGGCCCCCGGCTGAGGTCGAGTCGCTTCAGTCCCTGCGGTGTCTTCAGTTCAAGAAATGGCATCCGGCGTTCATCTCCAGAAGTGGACCGTGAATCGTCAACCGGAAGCGAGTCATGCTCCGGACTCTGCCGACGATGCTTCCCCGCGACGCCCCGGTCACCCCGACCCCTCGGATCGGTCCCCGCGACACGATCACGCAGAATATCGCGGAAACGCCGAGAGGTCACCCGAGTTCACGAACTCCCACGACGCATGTCCTCGAGACCTTCGGGGAACGGATAGCTCGCGAAGACCCCAGTGGGGGCCACCTGCCACATCGAGAGCGGCGGGTAGAGATCGCCCCTGAAGCCAGCGTCGTGCATGGTGCGAAGCACGGTCTCGAGCGAGGGCTCCTCGCCCCGTGGCCCCACCAGCTTGTTCGACTTCGCCCCAAGGAAGCTCACCGACGCGCAGGGCAGACGCTCCCGCCGCCCCTCGAGCATCTGGGCGACCTTGCGGAATCCCTTCGAGAGATCATCGAGGGTGAAGTGCTCGCGCCCGGGCGGCCGGAGCATGGCGAGGACTTCGATGGTGTCGAGGTCGTACTTGAGGACGAGGACCTCGTCCGGACCAACCGAGCGGGCGAAAGTCTCGGCGTTGATGGTGACGCTCCGAGCATTCCATTGACTCGTCGGCACGAGTTCAGCGAGCTGGGCGATGATCCCGCGCCCGTTGTCGGTGGCGTTCACGCCGCAGACCAGCGTTCGGTAGCGCCGAGCGAGGAGGTCGTTCAGGAGATGCTGGCCCCACTGGAGCCTGATCCGCCCGGCTGCGCCGGAGGCTCCGACCTTGCGGGGGTCGCCGGCTGGGAGCAGGATGATTCGATCGGCGCGATCATCCGCCTGAAGCAGACGATCACCCTCGTCGTCATAGAGGCGCGGCGTGGCGGGACGTGTGGCGGAACTCATGTCCGCAGCGTAGCTCCCCGGGCCATCCAGTTCAGCGTCGGAATCGCTCCGTCCGGAAGCGGAGTCCTGAGGCAGAGTCGGCTGGGAGTGATCGCTCGCGGCGTCACCGGCATCTCACTGCCGACGATCCCTCAACCACTGGAGCATGCCATCGGTCGACGAGTCGCTCGGTGGAGCGTCGGCCGACGCCAGGGCCGGAAGGATCTGCTGAGCCAGCGTCTTCCCGAGTTCGACCCCCCACTGGTCGAATGAATTCACTCCCCACAGCACGCCTTGGACGAAGACCTTGTGTTCGTAGAGCGCAATCAGCGCCCCCAGGGTCGCCGGCGTCAGACTCTCCGCAAGCAGGGTGTTGCTCGGTCGATTGCCCGGGAACACGCGATGCGCGACGAGATCCTCCCTCGTCCCCTCCGCCCGGACCTCTGCGGCGGTCCGCCCGAATGCCAGCGCCCGGGACTGGGCCAGCAGATTCGCGAGAAGGAGATCGTGATGACGGACGCCGTCGACGACCACGGGTGCGTGGGTGCGGGCGACGCCGATGAAGTCGCAGGGAATGACCGACGTTCCCTGATGGATCAATTGATAGAACGCATGCTGACCGTTGGTCCCGGGCTCACCGAACACCACCGGCCCGGTGCTCCAACTGACCGCTCCGCCGTCCATGGTCACGGACTTTCCGTTGCTCTCCATGTCGAGTTGCTGGAGATACGCGGGGAAGCGGGCCAGCGACTGGTCGTAAGGAAGGACTGCCAGGGCCTGACTGCCCCGGAAGTTCGCGTTCCAGACCCCGAGCAGTCCGAGGAGGATCGGTAGATTTCGCTCCAGCGGTGCGGCTCGGAAGTGCTGATCCATGGCCCGGAAGCCACCGAGGAAGTCGCTGAACTGCTCCGGACCGATGGCCAGCATCAGTGAGAGTCCGATTGCCGAATCGACGGAGTAGCGGCCGCCCACCCACTCCCAGAACTCGAACATGTTCGCGGTGTCGATGCCGAACGCGGCAACCGCCTTGGCATTGGTCGAGACCGCCACGAAGTGCCTGGCCACCGCTCGCTCGTCGCCGAGGGCGCCGACCAGCCACTGCCGAGCGGCGCGGGCGTTGGCCATCGTCTCCTGCGTGGTGAAGGTCTTGCTGCTGACAATCACCAGCGTCTCCGCGGGATCGAGGTCCCGGACGGCGTCGTCGAAGTCGGCGCCATCGACGTTGGCAACGAAGCGCAGCGAGAGCGACTCGTCGCAGTATGGTCGCAGCGCCCGTGCCGCCATCGACGGTCCGAGGTCGCTGCCGCCGATTCCGATGTTCACGATCGAGCGGATGGGTCGGGAGGTATGACCGGTCCAGGTGCCTCGGCGCACGCGCCGCGAGAACTCCGCCATGCGGTCGAGGACCGCGTGGACCTGCGGCGCGAGATCGACTCCGTCGACCACGAAGCCCTCCTCGCGAGCAGCGCGCAGGGCGACATGAAGCACCGCGCGGTCCTCGGTCGCATTGATCCTTTCGCCCCGGAACATGGCCTCGACCCGCCCAGAGAGATCGACTTCGCGGGCCAGGGCGAAGAGCGCCCGGAGGACCTCGTCGTTCACGATCTGCTTGGAGTAGTCGAGCCGCCACCCGGCCTGCTCGGCGACCATCCGGGGGCCGCGATCGGGATCGCTCCGGAAGAGATCGCGCAGCGTCAGGTGCTGGAGCTGGTCGCGAAGTTGCGCCAGCGTCTTCCAGGAGGTCAGTTCAGTGGGCTGTTTCACGGAGTCCTTTCGCCGGACCGATGGCCCGAACCACGCGGACGCCGGAGCCGATCGTGAGAGATCAAAGGAAGGAGGAAGGCGCGATGGCGCCGCAGGTGGGCGCTGCATCGCGGGGCGAGTCGCGCGGAGGTCGTATCAGTTCCAGTCGTCGTCTCGATCAAAACGGTCACGCTCGCGACCCTTGCCGCCTTCGCGATCGCGGCCCGGCTTGCCACCCTTCGGGGGTCGACCCTCCGGAGGGCCGTCGTAGGGCCCGGATCGAAGCGGGCGTCCGCCGCCACCTCGGTCGCGTCGATCGTCCGAGTCGCGCGGTGGTCCGGAGCCGAATCCTGGATTTCGCCGCGGCGGAGGCGGGCCTCCACCACGACTGTCGCCACCACCGCCTCCACGACCGTCACCCCCACTTCCACGGGGAGCACGAGGAGCAGCTTCGTTGACGACCAACGGCCGACCGTCGACGACCTTTCCGTTGAGGCCGGTGATTGCGCTGCTCGCGCCCGCCGGGTTTGCCATCGTCACGAAGGCGAACCCGCGCGACCGTCCGGTCTCGCGATCGAGGCCGATGTAGACCTCCTGCACCGGTCCAAAGGCCTCGAAGATTGCCTTGAGCGAAGCCTCGTCCGCCGTGTAGCGGATGTTGCCGACGTAGAGCCTGGTCATGCAGAGATCCTTGCGATGCGAGCCTCTCTCGCGGTCGGAGTATACCGAATGGTCACCTTCACCAAACCCGGCCATGCCGGGGCGGCGCGAGGCCGTGGCGAGCTCGATGACGCGGGGCGCGCTCCGGTCGGTTCGTCGGCATCGCGGGCTTGATCGGACGCAGACGACGCGCTCTTGCTTGCTTCCTGATCCAGTCAGGTCAACCATGAGCCTCGCATCCCGAGGCGCCCGTCCATGAACTCATTCTCTTTTCTCGTCTTCGCGTCCTTGCTTGGTCTGCAGAACGCACCTGCCGCCGCTCCAGTCGTGGACCAGCCGCGCGCGGTGCCGCCTCGGGCACTCGATCCGCGAATCAACCCCGAGAAGATCACCGAGTCCGATCCGCCGCCGCCTCCCACGCGGATTGCGCAGCCGATGCCGCCGATCCATCGAGTTCCGCTCGGGGCGGCCTCGCATCCGGCAATCGCCGCAGATCGCCTCGCTGGGGGCTACGTTGCCATCGCCAAGGGGCTCGAGTACCTCCGCAGCCGTCAGGCCCAGTCGGGAGCCCAGTCGGGAGCCCAGTCGGGAGC
>CAYXKH010000089.1:1518-5546 GCA_964465255.1 uncultured Isosphaeraceae bacterium | reverse complement strand
GCCCAGTCGGGAGCCCAGTCGGGAGCCCAGTCGGGAGCATGGCTGAGCAAGGGGAAGATCGCGCCCACGAACGAGCCGTTCGCGGTCGAACCCGTCGCCATCGCGGTCACCGCGCTCGGCCTCAAGGCCTTCATGCAGATGCAGGCCGACGGCGCACCTCGTGACGCCGCGGCCGAGCGGGCCCTCTCCTTCCTGCTCCGAGCCCACGACGGGAAAGGGGATTTCTCCGGTGGCGGGCTCGCCAACTACGTGCAGGCAAGCGTGATCAGCGGGCTTGCCAGCGTCCGGGACCCGGCGAGTTCCGAGGCCGTGCGACTCGCGGTCGAACGCCTTCAGTCGATGCAGTGGGACGAAGCGGAAGGACTGACTCCCCGCCAGGACTGGTATGGCGGCGCCGGATACGGACGGCACGGTCGGCCCGACCTGTCGAACACCCAACTGATGCTCGATGCGCTCCACGATGCCGGCGTCTCGCCCGACGATCCGGCGGTGCAGCGGGCCCTCTCCTTCGTGAGCCGAACCCAGAACCTCCGGGGAAGCAACTCCGCGAGCTGGGCGGCATCGGGGACGAACGATGGCGGTTTCATCTACACGCCCTCCAACGGCGGCGAGAGTTTCGCCAGCGAAACCGCCGGCGAGGGCCGTCACGGGGAGCTTCTTCCGGAGGGTGTCGCCCGATCGCTGCGAAGCTACGGCTCGATGACCTACGCGGGGTTCAAGAGCCTGCTGTACGCGGGTCTCGAGCCCGACGACCCGCGGGTTCGAGCTGCCTTCGACTGGATCCGCCGCAACTTCACCTTCGAGGAGAACCCGGGACTCGGCCGCCAGGGGCTCTACTACTACTACCACGCCATGTCCCGGGCGCTTCGGGCCTCGCAGCAGACGACCATCACCCCGCTCCCGAGCACCGCAGCGAGCCCGGACTCGGCGTCGGAAGCAACGCCGACCTCGCCCCGCAACTGGCGGGATGAACTGATCGCAGCCCTCATGTCACGTCAGAAGCCGGACGGCTCCTGGGTCAACGATGAAGCTCGATGGATGGAGGACGAGCCCGAGCTGACCACGATTTACGCGATCCTCGCCCTGCAGGAATGCCTCAAGCCGCTCGGTGCGGAATGACTCTCGCGAGGCGATTGGGATCGCTCAATCCTGCTTGGCGTCCTTGACCGACCGCTCGCTGATCAACTTCCAGATCGGGACGTAGACCTGGATCTGCTTCGACTCGGAGAGGACCTCGATTGGGATCTGGGATCGGATCGTCCCCTCGGCATCTGCACACCAGCTCACCGCGTTGTCGCCGTGGAGCACGTTGGTGCCGACCAGGTGATTGAAGTCATCCTGCATCCGCATGCCGTCCACGAGCAGGAGCTGGGAGTGCTCGTTGCGGTTCATGAGCGGGGTCACCGTCCCACCGCTGCTGAGCTTCTCGCCGCCGACATAGTGGTAGTTGGTGTAGATCCGCTTGCCGTCGGGCTTGTCAAAGAACTTGTGCTGGTAGCGCTCGAAGGGGTGTTCGCCGCTGTGGCTCGCGCAATAAAGGCACGCGGGGGAGTCGAGGTATCGGCCGGACACGATCAGCCCGAGACCGTTCCAGACGTTCAGGTCACTGACTCCCACGCTGTTCACGCCCGGACCTGCGGTCGCGGCCATCTGCTCCTGCGGGGGCATGATCTGAGTCGGGGTGAGCTTCGAGGTCGGCAGACGCTCGGAGAAGTCCATGCCGTAGAGCGCAAAGGCGGTCCCGATCTGCCGCATGTTGGATGCGCACGAGAGCCGCTGGGCACTTTCCCGCACGCCCCTGAAGGCCGGGAAGAGAATCGAAGTCAGGAGCACGGTGATGCCGAGCACCATGACGAGTTCGATCAGGCTGAAGCCCACGCGACCCGACGGGCGGCGCCGTTCGCCCCGGGCAACCCCATGGCAACACCGCACCACTGGGCTGTCGGCTCCGTCCGTGCTCGGTCCCACCCTTGTTTCCAGCCGCGAGGCGCTCATGCGTGAGCCTCCAACGACGTCGGTGACTGTTGTCGCACCCACACTCCCGCAACTGCTCTGCCGACCCGATGCTGGTCGGCAAACGCGGGATCCAGTAGTCCTTCCCTGCACAGGTCGTGTTTTACACGGACCTGCGCCCACCCTTCCGAACTCGTCCCGAAGAGCCATTCTGGCCGTTCAGGCCCAGGAACTGCTGGTAACCCATGCAGTTCCAGAAGTTACAGTACACCCGGATCCGGGCAAGTCTTCCTTCACGAACCAAACTTTTTTTGGAACCGTCCAAGCGTTGGAGGCCTGAGGTGCGGTTACCGTTCCAATATCTGGACCCGCCTGGACGGAACCTCCCCGTGATTCGCCTCTCCGAAGGCCCCCCTGTGCTTCCCAACCACCCCGGTGAAGGTCCGGCCGACGCCAGTCAGCAGGATTATGCGCTGATGCAGCGCGTCGCCAGCGGGGAGGAACGGGCCGTCCGCGAGCTCTATGAGCGCTTCGGCGCCCTCGTTTACAAGACCGCCCGCCAGATCCTTCCGGCCCGGTCGGAGTCGGACGATGCGGTCCAGGAGGTCTTTGTACGGCTGTGGCAGACGGCCGACCGCTACGACCCCCAGCGAGCCAAGCTGGTGACCTGGGTGATGCTCATCGCCAGGCGCCACCTTATTGACCGACTCCGTCGAAACCTTGCCAACCCCAATCCGGCGACCCTCGAGGACGACTGGAGCGAAGCCAGTTCCGGCCCGGCAGGCCGTCCCGACCGCCAGCCGATCAACAATGAGCGAAACGTCAAGCTCCGCGAGCGGATCTCGACGCTTCCCAAGCTCCAGCGCATGGTGATCGAGCGGGCCTATCTCCAAGGATTCACGCTCAGAGAAGTCAGCGAGCAGCTCGAGGCCCCCCTCGGGACGATCAAATCGGCCCTCAGCAGAGGGCTTGCCAAGCTCCGCGAGGACATTCAAGCGGACCAAACCATCCGGTAACTCCGGTGCACGGGACGAGAACTCCGGCACGTGCCCTGGCGGCAAGTCCGAGAGCCTCGATCTCGGGTCCGAAACGCTCTCTTCCCCGATTCACGCACGCAACGCTGGAACCGCCCCCCCACCCTTTCACGAAGAAGCCCGTAGCCGGCTTGTCACTTCGACCCTGATCCGGCATTTTCGGGAGCACCCATGTCAGCCTTTCGCCCCATGACCACCGACGACCTTCTGGAGCTCGCTCCGCTGGATGCGCTCGGCCTCCTCGACAAGAACGACGCCGCGATGTTCGAGCGGACGTTCCTCTCGGCGACGCCGGAGATCCAGACACAGGTTCGCGACATTCAGGCGTCCTACGCCACCGACTCGATCCTGATGTCCGAGGAAGAGCCACCGCTTGAACTCGAGGCTCACGTGGTCGGCGGCGTGATGAGCGAGATCCGCCGATCGACCGAAGAGCTGGGCCCGCTGGCCATCATCGGTCCGGGCAGCGCGTCTCGTCAGCTCGCCCGTCGCCGCGAGCGCGGCTTCGGCTCGGCGATGCTCTGGCGGGCGGCCTCGTTCGTCCTCCTCGCCGGAGTGGTCACCGCGATCACCTTCTACAACCGGACGGTCGACTCATACGACCGACTCGCCGGCGAGATGTATGCGAATGAACTCTCGCAGTCGATTCATCGTGAACTCGGACCGTCCTACTTCGACCTCGTCGACAGCGCTGCGTTGCGGTATCCGCTCGCATCGCCTCGGGGCAACCCGGTCTTCGGCGGCGTCGCGGTCAACACCAACCGCAACACGGCGGTGATCTACGCCGTCGGACTGGCAACGTCCGGTGTCGAGTACCGCGTCGAGGTCATCGACCCCGTCACGCAGAAGGTGCTCGCCTCCGAGCGATTCGACGCGGCCGGCTCCATGTCTGCGGCTCGGATCCGGTTCAGCCCGACCGACTCGAAGACCTTCGCCAGCGCGATCTACCGGGTCGTCGACGACAAGAACAACGTCGTCCTGACCTCGGCGATCACGGTCGCGACCTGAGCCGCACGCGGACTTCAACCCACAGGATTCCCC
>CAYXKH010000089.1:0-1418 GCA_964465255.1 uncultured Isosphaeraceae bacterium | reverse complement strand
TTCCCCGACAGGATTCAGCGACGCCGGCGGCAACGCCGGCGTCGTCATTGCGCGGACGCGGAGCTGCCAGGCCCGCGCCCTTCGTTCATCCGGGCCTCGCCTATCCGAGCAGGATCGCCAGAGTCGCGAAGAGCGCCAGCCAGACCACACCGAGAAAGTGCCAGTAGAGCCGAAGGTGCAGCAGGCCCTCGTGCGAGCTCGCCGTGTACCGGCCTGACGCAATTCGACGGAGCACCAGTGCAAACGGCACCAGGCCGCCGATCACGTGGAGGGCGTGCAGCGCGGTCAGAACGATGAACGACCAGACCGCGAGGGGGGCGGACTCGGGCTCGCCGCCGGCCGCCACGATCCCGAGTTCTCCGGCGACGCGCACCCAGCACCAGCCCTGCATGAAGAGGAAGGCGAGGGCCAGCCCTCCGGCGACTCTGATTGCCCGAAGCGACCGGTTGCGCCCGCCACTGCGCAGCGCCCGAAATCCGCGTTCGAGGGCGACGCTGCTTGCGGCGAGAAGCGCGGTGCTCAGCCAGAGCTCGGGCGGAAGTCCCGCGGTGCTCCAGGTCGACTCCGTCGACTGCTCCCCGGACGGCGCGAATCGGACGAACAGGAACGCCAGGATCGAGGAGGCGAAGAGCACCGCCAGGGTCACGATGAAGAGTCGCATCCCGAGCTTGGCGGCAGCGAGGCGACGGCGCCGGTCGGGAATGGGCACCACCACCTTGACGCCCCCGAAGTGCTCGGTCTCAGCTCGGTCGCGGCGCGGACCCTGGGTCGCGCCCTGCGCGGCCCTCATCCCGACTTTGTCCTTTGGCCGAGGTCTCGTCATGCCGACTCAACCCCCCACCCTCCCGGTCGAATGCGCGCGGGAACCGCGTTGATGCGTGGACACTCCGCCACCCGCCGCGGCCTACTTCGCCAGAGGCGAATCAGGAACCTGTTCGAGGAGAACCGCCTTGGCCGCGGGCGCGGTGCCGGGATCCCGCTCCAGGAAGTAGGCATGGCCATCCATGAGCGTGAAGATCATGAAGAGGGCCACGAAGATGATCGAGCCCACGAAGACGAAGCCGTTGAAGGGCTTGTCCCAGCGAAGGTGCATGAAGAAGAGGGCCACGAGCGTGGCCTTGATCGCGGCGATCGAGAGGGCCACGACGATGTTCATCTCGCCGAGGTCCACCCAGCGAACTGCCACCGTCACCACGGTGAGAACCAGCAGCGCCGTCGCCGTCGCGACGAGCGTGCTGACCGGAACGAGGTGCCCGACGAGAGGATGACCGGGCTGCTGAGCGTGATGCGTGTGCGACATGGCGAGTTCCAGAGCGAGTTCCTGCGGGTCAGATCCACTTGCGGGTCCATCCCGCACACGAGCGAGTGTGCGGCCGAAGGCCGAACGGAGCGCTCAAACCAGTTCAGCCCGCCGGGCT
>CAYXKH010000088.1:0-11407 GCA_964465255.1 uncultured Isosphaeraceae bacterium | reverse complement strand
GCAGTGCCGCAGCGGCGCGCCGTCCAGGGACTTTGGTTCGTCCGTCCGTCTCTCCGCGCAGCCTGGTTCGCTCGCTCATGTGAGGCCGATTGTAATGATGCCCGCGGCTATACTCGGCCTTTCCCGCGACTTCAATTTTCTGCGCGCACACCGGCTCGATCTCGACCATCCTCGGGCGGACGCGACCCCCTTCACCCGAGATCACCCATGAGCGACGACTCGTCCACCCCAAAACTGCACATCGACTCGGATTGGAAGGCGCAGGCCCAGGCCGAGAAGGAGCGACTGGCGCAGAAGGAACACGAGCGCGAGGCCGGGAAGAAGAGCGCCGGCCCCGGCGGTCCGGACGACCTGCCTCCGGCGGAGTTTCGAACCCTGGTCAGCATGATGGCCTCGCAGGCCCTCATGGCCCTGGGGGGGTACGGCGATCAGAAGTCGGGCAAGGTGATGGTCGATCTGCCGGGAGCGAAGCTGGCAATCGACCTCATCGCCGTCCTCGAAGAGAAGACCAAGGGCAATCTGAGCGCCGAGGAGTCGGCCGAGCTCGCCGAGATCCTCGCGGCGGTGCGCAGTCGGTTCGTCTACTTCCTCGAGATCGTCGCCCGCCAGCAGGCGGGAGCCGTTCCCGGCCTGGGCCCTGGGGCCGTCCCCGGTGCAGGCGGGGCCGGGCTTCGCATGCCGTCCTGAGTCGATTCCGCTGCGGGCACGAGTGGCCCCCCACTCGTCGCCTTCGCCACAGTCGTCACACCCGCAACACCACCCGCGAATCCTGATCGCCACTCCTCCGAACGGACTTTCCCCGCCGTGACTGCCCTGCACTCGCATTCGGAAGCCGCCGAGCCCTTCGTCCAACGACACTACTTCCTCCTGCGGCGACTCCACTCGCTGACTGGAGTCGCTCCGATTGGGCTCTTCCTGTTCCCGCACCTGGCGACGAACTCGAGCATCGTCTGGGGTCGATTCATCGGCGATCCCTCGTACGGCGACGGTGGAGTCGAGAGCTTCCAGCACGAAGTGAACTTCATTCACAACCTGCCGTTTCTCTTCTTCATCGAGATGTTCGCGCTCTGGCTGCCAATCGCCTTCCACGCCATCCTCGGCGTCTGGTTCGCCAGAACCGGGCGCTCCAACGTCAAGCACTACTCCTGGTCGGCGAATCGCCGCTACACCCTGCAGCGCCTGAGCGGATACCTCGGGGTGGTCTTCATCTTCCTGCACCTCGCCTCGCTTCGCTTCGGCATCACCTTCGGCGGGCTCTTCCCCACCTTCGATCCTGTGCATGCCGCGTCGTCGACGGCGCTGCATTTCGGTGATGGTCTCCCCGGACTCCTGCGAGCGGCGTTCTATCTGGTCTGCGTGCTGGCCCTCGTCTACCACTTCGCCAACGGACTCTGGACGGCAGCGATCACCTGGGGGCTCACGATCTCGGCCGGAGCGCAGCGCCGCTTCGCCTATGTCTGCGTGGCGGTCGGGCTCCTGCTCGGCGCCGCTGGAGTGACGGCGGTGCTCGGTTTTGCGTCGCTTGACCCGGTGAAGGCCAGGGAGATCGAACTCAAGATGCTGGGCGGAGACGGAGCGGTCCACTCATGAACAACACACGCCGGGTCATCATCGTCGGCGGCGGACTCGCCGGTCTGGCTGCTGCCGTTCGCGTCAGCGAGGCGGGGCTTCCCGTCGATCTCTTCTCGATGGTGCCGGTCAAGCGCTCGCACAGCGTCTGCGCCCAGGGGGGAATCAACGCCTGCAACGAGGTCGCCCGCCAGCAGGGCTACAGCGAGTGGGAGCACTTCGACGAGAGCGTCTATGGCGGCGACTTTCTCGCCCACCAGGCGCCGGTCTACGAGATGGCCCACTGGGCTCCGCGGATCATCGATCTGCTGGATCGCATGGGTGTCCCCTTCAATCGCACCGCCGAGGGTCAGCGCGATCTTCGCCTCTTCGGCGGCTCGCTCTACAAGCGCACCCACTTCGCCGGCGCCACCACCGGGCAGCAGTTGATCTACGCCCTCGACGAGCAGGTGCGGCGGGCCGAGAGCGAGGGCAAGGTCACCAAGTACGAGTACTGGGAATTCCTCTGGCCGATCATCGCCGAGGACGGCTCCTGCCGCGGCATCGTCGCCCAGGACCTGCGCACCATGCAGATCCGCTCCTTCCGCGCCGACGCGGTGATCATGGCCACCGGTGGCAACGGACTGGTCTTCGGCAAGAGCACCAACTCGGTCATCTGCACCGGCGGTGCCGCCAGCCGCTGCTATCAGGCCGGCGTGCACTACGCCAACGGCGAGTTCATCCAGGTGCATCCGACGGCGATTCCCGGCGCCGACAAGCTGCGGTTGATGAGCGAATCGGCCCGGGGCGAAGGCGGACGCGTGTGGGTTCCGCGGAAGGCCCGCGATACCCGTGATCCGCGGCAGATCCCCGAGGCCGAGCGGTACTACTTCCTCGAGGAGAAGTACCCCAAGTACGGCAACATCGTGCCCCGCGACATCGCCACTCGCGAGATCTTCGACGTCTGCGTGAATCAGGGTCTCGGCGTGGGCGGCGGCAACATGGTCTTCCTCGATCTGACCCACCTGGGGCGCGAGTACCTCGAGCGGAAGCTCGGCGGCATCATCGACATCTATCGCAAGTTCGTCGGTGACGATCCGGCCGAGGTGCCCATGAAGATCTTCCCGGGCGTGCACTACACCATGGGCGGACTCTGGACGACCTACACGTCGAAGGCCGACGGCAAGGGCATGGTCCTCGGCGCGGCCAACTCCATGTCGACCAACGTCGCCGGCCTGTACGCCTTCGGCGAAGTGAACTACCAGTATCACGGCGCCAATCGACTCGGCGCCAACGCCCTGCTCTCCTGCATCTTCGACGGACTCTTCAGCGGCGTCGGCGTGGTCAGCTACGTTCGCGACCTCAAGGGTTCGGCCAACGACCTGCCCGCGACGCTCTTCGAGGGCTTCGTCGCCCAGGAGACGCAGCGCATGGAGCGGTTGATCCAGAGCTCCGGCAACGAGAATCCCTACGCCATCGGACACGAGCTGGGCGAGGAGATGACCGCGGCCAGCACCGTGATCAAGACCGAGAAGCGGCTGCTCCAGGCCCGCGCCCGACTCGCTGAACTGCGCGAAAGGTACCGGCGAGTCAAGCTCTCCGACACCGGCCTCTGGACCAACCAGAACCTGTCGTGGACCCGCGCCGTCGGCGACATGCTGATCCTCGCCGAAGCCATCGTCGAAGGCGGTCTCGCTCGTCAGGAGAGCCGCGGTTCGCACTACCGCTCCGATTACACCGAGCGCGACGACACCCGGTTCCTCGCAACCACCGTGGCCACGTGGGACCCATCGTCGAAGGGATCGCGCATCACCTTCGAGCCGGTTCCCGAGGGTCCGGTGAAGCCGCGGGCTCGCACGTACGGGAAGGTCGAGGGCGCCACCGCGACTGCCAGGAGCGCACCCGTGAAGGTCGGGGTCTGAAGGACCATTGATTGCTCGGCGGCTCGGGACCCGCTCAATCGGAGCTCGAAGCGGCTTCGCCGAGCCACGTCCGAAGCGCCTCCGGCGGGACTCGGTCGGCACGGGCGTCGTCGACGAACCTCTTCATCGCGGTGATGGCGCTGCGACGCGACCCGGTACCAGTACCCGAGTCCGATCCCGAAGCCGCGAGCCGGTCCACCAGTCCGGTCCACTCCGCGGCGCGGGTCTCGCCCAGCACCTCGAGCCAGATGCAGTAGTTCGCCAGGGCATCCCCGCGCATGATGATTCTGCCGAAGCAGGCCTGCTGCCGGCTCTCCGCCGCCCGCGACCACGCCGCGTAGTAGATCGGCTGATACAGCACGGTGCGATTGAGGGCGTCATGCAGCGCCGCGTCGAACACGACCTCGCCCTCGGCCGGGTTCCAGACGCCGTTGGTGAGATACGGCTCGTCGCGGGTCTTGAGACGAACTTCCGCGCGGGTCGACTTGGCCGTACGACGCGGATCGAGGCCGTAGGGCGGCGGCAGCGCCACCGAGCGATCGCCGCCGCGGATCCGGGCCTTCTCGTCCTCGCTGAATGCCGCTGAGTCCAGCATCAGGGCGTCGCGATCGCGCGACGAGGAGGTGTGGAAGAAGAACGAGATGCCGATGGCCAGGAGATCGGCGGTGGTGATCCGCGTCGTCTGCGGGCGGAAGCGACGCACCTGACGAGCCATCGCCGGCAGAAAGATCTCTTCCAGGCTCCACGCCCGGGACGCGCCGCCGGCATTGCCGTCGAGCGAGAGGAGCAGAAGCTGATGCGTCTCCTCCGCGGTGAAGAGCCCCACCGCTCCCGCCGCCTGCGGGCGGGCGCTGCGGGCGGCCTGGTCGCATTCGGCCAGACAGAGAAGCAGCGGCACGAAGAGACGCTGCCAGAAGGCCTCTTCGGGCGTGCGCGGTCCGGACTGTTGGCGCTCGCGAATCGTGGCTCCGACGCGGTTGGACTGGGCCGCGGCCTGCATCGCCCCGTAGCGGAGCATGGTGTTGTTGGCGAGTGGAACGAGATCGGCGTCGATATAGGCGCGGAACTCCTCGCGCTTCGACGGATCGGCGATCTGCCGCTCGGCCCAGCGACCGAAGAGGCGGATCCAGAGTTCACCCGCAGCCATGCGGCGCTGGAGACCGACCCAGTCGTCGCGCTCGAGTCCCAGCGGATCGTTGGGGTCGCCCAGGAAGCTCTCGAAGTAGAACCAGGTTCGGCCGAGGTCAGAGTCGAGCGTGGTGATCCCGCTCTGATTGCCGACCTCGCTCGGAAGCGAATCGGCGAAGGTGCCGGCCACGCGCACGCCGCCGGTTCCCTGGTCGCGCTTCGCGTCGCGTCCGTAGGCCTCGGCGAGTCGGGCCCGCCCCGCCTTGTCGAGCGTGTTGGTGGCAAAGGAGCGATTCATCCCCTGCTCGTCCGGAGCCATCTCCACCCGCACGCGGCGCTGCTGACAGCCTCCGCCGGCAAGGACGACGACGCCGAGACAGACCATGGCCAGTCGCGACGGGACTCGTCTTGCGCCCACGGCGATACCTGCGCCTACCGCGCGTGCGAGACCAGCCGAGCGACTCGATCGATCAGACTTGCTCCACTTCGGAGGGGACACGTGCCAACTCATCGATTCACTCCACGCTTGCCTTCGACGATGCGCTCCGACTGCCGGGATGGCGAAACGGCCACCCGGGCGGCGGTCCCAACCGCCGCGTGCTTCGCGACCACTGCGGGTGATTGCGACCTGCACCGGGAATCTTCCCCCAAAGTCGGGCCACGCACCAGAGAACTCCCGATCCTCGAGGCAGAAGTGCTGGGGAGCCCGAGTCCGCCGTCAGGGGATCGGGGCCACGCCATCCGCGGGCCCGGCGGCTGGCCCGGCCGCGTCGATCTGAGCCTCCACCCAGTCGGCGATCCTGGCTCGATCCTGCGGGACCCACAGGATGAAGAGACCGAGGTGTCCCGCCGGATAGCACCAGCGCTCGGGGTAGTCGAGCACCTCCCAGAGTCGATCGCCGCAGCGGGCATCGACGATTCGATCCCACTTGGCGTGGAGCAGAAGCGTCGGACTCTGCCGCAGATAGCTGGCGGTCTTGATGCCGTCGAGCCGGGTGCTCGACTCGAACGCCTTCTGAATCGCCGTCCACTGCGCCGCGGTCGGATGCTTGCTGTCCTCCCATACCAGCCGGAACGGCGTCGTCGAGAGCGTGGTCCACCGCAGCACGCTCAGCGCGTCGATGCCACCTCCGATCAGCACTGAACAGTCGAAGGGGCGATCGAGCCGGGCCGCGACTGCCGGAAGGGAGATGGCCCCGGCGCTGCTGCCGAGCCCGATCATCGGCGAGAGCGGAATGTCGGGATAGGTGGCGCCGAGATAGTCGAGCAGGGCCTCGACGCCGAAGGCCCACTCGGCAAGACGATCATCGACGGCCTCGGCGATCCGGACACCGATCTCGTGCGGATCGTCGTTGCGATCAAGCTCGAGCGCTTCGCGCACCGCCCAGCCGTCGGGAACGAACGTGGAGAGCACCGCCCAGCCACGAGCGCGGAACTCCGCGGTCAGTTGCCGTTCCCAGTCGGTGTTCCCGGCGAGGTTCGTGAACTGCACCACCAGCCCGCGCGGTTTGCCCTGCGGCAGATAGATGGCGAAGCTGGTCTCCGAGACTTCGAGGACCCGCACCGGGCCATCGGGGACGTCGGTCACCTGCATCATCGGACCGGCCCACTGGAGGTCGGAGTCGAGCGAACGCAGGTAGGTCTGGAACACCAGCCATTCCCGAAAGCCGCGCTCCTCGCGGAATCGAGCGAGCTGATCGGCCTCGACCAGCTCCTCGACATCGATGCGATAGAGATCACCGACGCCATACGAGCCCAGGTACTTCCGCTCCTCCGGCGGACCGCTTCGCGGCGAGAGAAGAAGCGCCTGGCTGGGATCTGGACCGAGGGCCGTGTTTCGATCGAGTCGAGTGGGCCACGCCTCCGCCGAAAGTCGCGGCGGCGATCCGACTCCAGTGCCGTACCACGGCCCCCCTTCGCGAGCGACGCACCCGCCGGCGGCCAGGAGCACGAGCGCGAGCGTCATCGCCAATCCCGACCTGTTGCGCTCGAGTCGCGTCACGGCGCCGCATCCCGCCGTGTGGGCGGCAGGCGGCCGAGTGTGCTGCGCGGGTCGAGGGGTGCCGGACATGTGGGGTGGGATGGTACCGAGGGCCGGGCGGAAGACCGCTGTCGCGGCGCCGCGCCGGGTCACCTGACCTTCAGCGAGACCATCGCCACGATGGCGAGAATCACGCCGATGATCCAGAAGCGAGCCACCACCTGCTGCTCGGTCCAGCCCCCGAGGTGGAAATGGTGATGCACCGGGGCGCAGCGGAAGATCCGCTTCCCCTTGGTCCACTTGAAGTAGCCCACCTGCAGGATCACGCTCAACATCTCCGCGAAGAAGACCCCGCCGATCACGAAGAGCAGGAGTTCCTGGCGGATGGCGACGGCGATGTAGCCCAGCAGTCCTCCAAGAGCCAGCGAGCCGGTGTCACCCATGAACACCCGCGCCGGATAGCAGTTGAACCAGAGAAACCCGAGGCAGGCCCCCGCCATCGCCCCGGCGACGACGATCAGCTCGCGAGCTTCGGGCACGTGGGGAACGAGAAGGCGATAGGCCGTGCGGGCATCGCTGCCCACGAAGCAGAGCACCATCACGCAGAGAGCGGCCATGGTCAGGGTGCCCGCGGCGAGTCCGTCCATGCCGTCTGTCAGATTGACCGCGTTGGAGGTTCCCGCGACCGCAAGCATGGCAATCAGCGTGAACGCCACCACGCCCAGCACGATCACCGAGGGATTGAGCGGCGGCGCCTGCAGCACCGCATCGCTGACCCGAGTGTTCACGTAGGACCGCTGGAAGGGAAGGTTGAGGACGACCGCGTCGGGCGAGTGTGCGGACTGATGCTGATAGAGGAAGAGGCCGACGATCACGCCCACGCCCAACTGGAACAGGAGCTTCTCCCATGCGAAGAGCCCTTGCCGAGACCCGGGGCCGCGGCGCTTCGCGGTCAGCTTCAGCCAGTCGTCGAAACCACCGACCAGCGAGAACCAGATCAGGACGACGATGGCCAGGTGCACGTAGCGGTTGTGCAGCACATCCGCGAGCAGAAGGATCGTCGCCAGGAGCGATCCGCAGAGGAACAGCCCACCCATCGTCGGCGTGTTCACCTTGCTCGAGTTCAGCCGGTCGAGTTCAGCCTGATCGAATGAGGCGAGGTCGCCGATCTTCTGACGCCGCAGCCAGCGGATGGTGGGATTGGCGGTGAGACAGACCAGCCCAAAGGCCACGACCACGGCGGCGAAGGCCCGGAACTCGATCTCGTACATCAGACGCACGGCCCAGAAGAGCCCGATCCCATCGAGCCAGTCGGCCAACGCTTCGATCAGGTTGTAGAGCATTGCTGCCCTTCTCGAGACCCGGCGATTGGCGGCCCGAAACGGCGCCGCAGTTCGGTGGCGATTCGCTCGAGCGCCATGCCCCGCGACCCCTTCAGGAGAATGACATCACCCGGTGCAAACGACTCGATGAGCCGGGCCAGCTCGGTCGCTCCCAGAGAAGAGATCAGCTCCACCTTCACATGCCCGGTGGAGGGCTGCGCTTCGAAAGCCGCGGCGGCCTGCTGCATCAATGGTCCCACGCACACGATGCGATCACCCGGGCGTCCCACGAGCTTGGCGGCCATCGCCGCAAGCCGCTCGCCGACCTCACGGTGCAGCGAGGCGCCGTGGGCGCCGAGCTCGAGCATGTCGCCGAGGATGATGATCCGCCGCGAGTCCGCGGGCGGTGGGGCAATCTCCGCAAAGGTCGAGAGCGAGGCGACCACGCTCTCGGGATTGGCGTTGTAGGCGTCGTTGAAGAGGAGAATCGGTTCGGCCTGGTCGCCAGTCGAGATCGACGATGGCTCGAGCCGCATCTCGCTCGGTGCAACTGCGGCGAGCCCGACGCGGATGGCGTGGTCATCCAGTCCCAGATGCCGGGCGACGATCACCGCGGCCAGCGCATTCACCGCGTTGTGTTCACCCGGCAGGCCCAGCCATGCCGAGAAGGTGCCATCGAGGGTGAACTCCTGTCCGACCGCGACGCCTGTCTCGTGGGTGACCCGGTTCTCGGTCTGGACCCCCGGCGTTGACGCACCAGCAGCGGTCCCCGGAGCGCGTCCCGTCAGGCGATGCTGCGCAGTCGGGGCGAGGCCGTAGGTGACGAGCGTGCGGAGTCCGCTGATTCCATGAAGATGGGCGAGGATTGCAGGCTGGTCCACGTTCGCCACGGCCAGACCCTGCGGAGCGAGCGAACGGAGCAGTTCGGTCTTCTCCCGCGCCACCCCGTCGATCGAGCCCACCCCTTCGAGGTGGGCCCGGCCGATCCCGGTGACGATTCCGATCTCGGGTGCCGCGAGTGCGGTCAGGGCCTTGATCTCGCCCGGAGCATTCATGCCGATCTCGACCAGCAGATAGCGATGCTCGGAGCGGGCCGAGAGCAGCGTCAACGGAACGCCCAGATGGTTGTTGAAGGACTTCGGGGACTGGGCTCCGCAAAGCGTCGTCGAAAGAACCGCGTCGAGGATTCTGCGCGTGGTGGTCTTGCCCGCCGAGCCGGTGATGGCGATCACCGTCAGGCCTGAGAGGCGCCGGCGGTGTGCCGCGCCGAGCTGTTGGAGGGCCTGCACCGTGTCGTCGACGTGAAGGACGGCAGTCGCGGGGTCCAGCACTGCGAGATCCACCTCGCGGCTCACGATCAGGAGCCTCGCACCCACGGCTGCGGCCTGAGCCACGAAGTCGTGTCCATCGTGAGTTTCGCCGCGAATGGCGACGAAGACCGAGTCGGGCGCCACGCATCGGCTGTCGATTGTGAAGTCGGAGAACGAGGTCGTTGCACCCGGCGGTCGCAGCCAGCGTCCTCTGGTCGTCCGGCGGATCCACTCGCCTTCGAATCGACTCATGTTCGACACTCCACGGTCGCGTGGATGGGAGTTGCCCGCCGCTCGCCGAGCGCCGCTCTGGCTACCTCGCGATCGTCGAAGGGCCGTCGCGTCGTTCCGATGATCTGGTAGTCCTCGTGGCCCTTGCCGGCGATGAGCAGCACGTCGCCAGGCAGCAGGGAGAGGACCGCGCCGCGAATGGCCTCGCCTCGGTCCACGCAGCGATGGGTGCGGACGCGACGATCCGCGGGCACACCCGTCAGGATCTCCTCGACGATCGCCTCGGGATCCTCGGTTCGTGGATTGTCGCTGGTGACGATCACCTCGTCGGCGTGACGACATGCGACTGCCGCCATGCGCGGTCGCTTGGTGCGGTCGCGATCGCCTCCGCAGCCGAAGACCACGCGGAGTCGTCCTTCCGGCGGAACCAGGGCCCGCAGCGCCCGAAGGACATTGTCGAGGGCGTCGTCGGTATGGGCGTAGTCGACCAGCACCGAGAACGGATCCTGGTCGGTCGTCACCGGTTCAAGGCGACCCGCCGGCGCCGTGCATCGCTCCAGGGCCGAATCGATCACCTCGCCGGCGATGCCGACGGACCACGCTCCCGCCGCGGCCTGCATCGAGTTCATCAGGTTGTGGAGTCCGGTGAGCGGAAGGCGGATGAGCTTCGTTCCCCACGGCGTCGTCCAGCGGGCCGAGACGAAACCTGGCCCGAGCGCGTCGAGATGAGCGAAGCACTCGGCCTGCGGGTCGCGGACGCTGCAGCGGAGCACGCGGGCTCGACAGGCACGAAGCATGCGCTCCGCCGCCGGATCGTCGATGTTGACGATTGCCATCGACTCCTTCGAGAGTCCCTCGAAGAGGATCGCCTTGGCATCCCCGTACGCCTCCATCGACCCGTGGTAGTCGAGGTGATCGCCGGTCAGATTGGTGAAGACGCCGACGGCGAACTCGAGTCCGGCGGTGCGCTGCTGGGCCAGCGCATGGCTGGACGCTTCCATGGCACAAGCCGCGCAACCGTTGGACACCATCTGCTGGAGATGCCGCGAGAGGGAGATTGCGTCGGGGGTGGTGAGCGTGGCGGTGGTCGAGGTCAGCCCATCGTCGACTGCAATGGTTCCGATGAGCCCGCAGCGCCGATCGGCGGCCTTGACGAACTGCTGGGTGAGGGAGGCAGTCGTGGTCTTGCCGTTCGTTCCGGTGATGCCGATGAGCCGAAGCTCGCGGCTCGGGTTCCCGAAGAAGCGTTCCGCAATTCGCGCTGCGGCACCCGGAACGTTGGTCGTTGCGAGAAGCGGAACGCTCGCGCCGGTGGCACGGATCGACTCGGTTTCGAGTGCTCCCGCACGCTCGACCAGCACGGCCGCGGCGCCCCGCGCGAGTGCCTCGGCGAGGAACGCCCGTCCGTCCTGTCTGGAACCGGCGCGAGCCATGAAGAGCGCCCCTGGCGTCACCTTCCGCGAGTCCTCGGCGAGGTCGCGAATCTCCGGATCAGGAGGCGACGAGGACGAGTCCTTCACACACTCCTGCGGCGCACCCGACTGGGAGCGGTCGTCCTCTGCCAACTTCACGACGTCGGGGAGATCGCGGATGAGTTCGGAGAGCAGCATGCCGGAAGTGCGCCGTGTGGAGTCGGTTCACACCACCTTCCGAATGCGCCCGAGCACGCCGAGATTCGGGAAGCGATGAGCGAAGAAGCCGCCGTCGAGCAATCTTGGCCGTTCAGAGGCGGGAGCCGGGAGTATCGGCGAGATCCCGACCGGCGGACGAACTTCGCGATCAGCCTGCATCAGGAGCCACCCGAACGCACACCGTGCAGAATTTGACTTTCGCCTCAAGATCGGATTGCATTTCGGACGATGTCTGGGGTAACGTAACCCGAACTCCTGAACCATGAACCCTTTGGCACCCGCAGCGTCGCCGCATCGGGACCGCGACGAACCGCCCGTCCGACCAAGCGCCCGT
>CAYXKH010000087.1:9857-11414 GCA_964465255.1 uncultured Isosphaeraceae bacterium | reverse complement strand
ACGGTGGAACGAAGTCCTTCGAGAGGGCTTCCTTGCAGGGAGTTCGCGAACTCCCGCAGCGGCGCGGGTCCGCGGCGCAGAGACTGCCAAAGCCCTCGGCGAACTGGCCACGGGCCTCGACGCGGTCAAGCCCGCGGTGATCGAGGTGACCTTCCGGCCCGACTCGAAGATTCTGGACGGTCGATTCGTCAACAACGGCTGGCTTCAGGAACTGCCCGACCCGGTGACCAAGCTCACCTGGGACAACGCCGCGGTGATGAGCATGGGCACGGCCGCGGCCCTGGGCGTGAAGACCGGTGATCTGCTCTCGGTCACTTCCGGCGGCCGTTCGCTGGAGATCGCCGCGTACGTTCTGCCCGGACACCCCGACAACACCATCCGCCTGACCCTCGGATACGGCCGCTCGGCCGAGGCCGGACGAGTCGGCGAAGGCGCCGGGTTCGACACCTATCGCATCCGTTCCAGCGAAGGCATGTCCTGGGCGGTCGCCTCGAGCGTGACCAAGGGCGGCGGCAGTTACACCCTGGTGGCCACGCAGGACCGCGGCGCGGGCAACCCCGTGGCCGATGCCGGCGTGCAGGAGCGCCTCCCGACGCTGCTTCGCGAGGCGAGCCTGGCGTCGTGGAAGTCGCACTCCGACTTCGTCAAGCATCCGACCCCGGACTACCACGTCGCCCATCGTCTTTCGCTCTGGGAGGAGACCAATCTCGACGGCGCCAAGCACCGCTGGGCGATGTCGATTGATCTCTCCACCTGCACCGGGTGCAACGCCTGCGTGATCGCCTGCCAGGCGGAGAACAACATCCCGGTGGTCGGCAAGGAGCAGGTGCGTCGCGGTCGCGAGATGCACTGGATCCGCATCGATCGCTACTTCCGCGGCGACGATCAGGCCCATCCCGAGAAGGCCCTCTTCCAGCCGGTGACCTGCATGCACTGCGAGAACGCCCCGTGCGAGCAGGTCTGTCCGGTTGCGGCCACCGTGCACGACGAGGACGGCCTCAACACGATGATCTACAACCGCTGCGTCGGCACGCGGTACTGCTCCAACAACTGTCCCTACAAGGTTCGGCGCTTCAACTACTTCGACTGGCATCGCAAGGACCCGGCCCGCGGTCAGGACTGGATCCAGCATCAGCCCGGCTACTTCTTCCGCGAGGGTGCGGACGAGTGGAAGCGGCTCCAGTTCAATCCCGATGTCACCGTCCGCATGCGCGGCGTGATGGAGAAGTGCACCTTCTGCACCCAGCGCATCACCAAGGCCAAGATCGAGGCCAAGAACGCCTGGGCCAGGGCGGGCGGTCGAGCCGGGGCGGGGACGAACGACTATCAGATCGCCGACGGGTCAATCACTCCGGCGTGCGCCCACGCCTGCCCCTCCGAGGCGATCGTGTTCGGCGATCTCAACGATCGGAACAGTCGGGTCGCCAAGCTTCATCAGAGCAAGCTCGCCTACGAGATGCTCGAAGAGCTCAACACCAAGCCGAGGTTGAAGTACCTCGCCCGCGTGAGCAATCCGGGGCACGAGCATGGACACGGGCACGGGCACGATCATGGGCA
>CAYXKH010000087.1:0-9757 GCA_964465255.1 uncultured Isosphaeraceae bacterium | reverse complement strand
GGGCATGATCACGGAGCGCACTCATGACCACTCTCCGCGCTGATCAGGCGTTCCTGCCCAGCGGCGAGCCCGACAATACCGTCGAGGTTCCGGGCACTCGCGCGCCTCTCGTGTTCAACCACGACAGCTTCCACGCGGTCACCGAGACCGTGTGCAAGGTGCCGGAGGCGAAGTCGCCGCCGCTGATCTGGACCCTGGGTTTCCTGCTGGCGCTGATGTGCACCGGCATGCTCGGGTTCATGGTGACCTACCTGATCTTCACGGGCGTCGGCGTCTGGGGTCTCAACAACCCGGTGAGCTGGGCGTTCGACATCACCAACTTCGTCTTCTGGGTCGGCATCGGTCACGCCGGAACCCTGATCTCGGCGATCCTCTTCCTGTTCCGGCAGAAGTGGCGCACGGGCATCAATCGCTTCGCGGAGGCGATGACGATCTTCGCGGTCATCTGCGCCGGTCTCTTCCCCGGCATCCACATCGGTCGCGTCTGGCTGGCCTACTGGCTCTTCCCAATCCCCAACCAGATGGAGATGTGGCCGCAGTTCCGAAGCCCGCTCCTGTGGGACGTCTTCGCGGTCAGCACCTACTTCACGGTCTCGCTGCTCTTCTGGTACGTGGGCATGATCCCCGACCTGGCCACGCTGCGCGACCGGGCCACCGGCAGGATCCAGCAGTTCGGATACGGCCTCTTCGCCCTCGGATGGCGCGGCAGCAACCGGCACTGGCACCGCTATGAGCGGGCCTATCTGCTGCTCGCGGCACTCTCGACCCCACTGGTGCTCTCGGTGCACTCGGTGGTCTCCTTCGACTTCGCCGTCAGCCAGCTTCCCGGCTGGCACTCCACGATCTTCCCGCCCTACTTCGTCGCGGGTGCGATCTTCTCGGGCTTCGCGATGGTGGTGACGCTCGCCGTTCCCGCCCGCCAGCTCTTCGGCCTGAAGAACATCATCACCATCCGCCACCTCGACAACATGAACAAGGTCATCCTGGTGACCGGGTGCATGGTCGGCTACGCCTACTCGGTGGAGTTCTTCGTCGCCTGGTACAGCGGTGCGATGTACGAGAAGTTCGCCTTCGTGAACCGCGCCTTCGGTCAGTACTGGTGGGCCTACTGGATCATGGTGAGCTGCAACGTGATCACCCCGCAGCTCTTCTGGTTCAAGGCCATCCGCACCAGCATTCCGCTGATGTTCATCCTCAGCATCTTCGTGAACGTGGGCATGTGGTTCGAGCGCTTCGTCATCATCGTGACCAGCCTCGCCAACGACTTCCTGCCGACCTCCTGGGACACCTTCGTGCCCACCTGGGTGGACGTCGGCACGATGGTCGGTGCCTTCGGGCTGTTCTTCACGCTCTTCCTCCTCTTCTGCCGCTATCTCCCGATGATTGCGATGGCCGAGGTGAAGGCGATCATGCCCCAGGCGAATCCGCACGCGGGACCCGGACCCGGACCCGGTACTGGACCCGGACCCGGTACTGGACCCGGTATTGGGCACGCCGCCGCGCACTCGCATGGTGAAGGAGCGCACCCTTGAGCACGCTGACCACCGACCCTCGCCCCGAAGCCCAGGGCGTCCGCAGCGGCGATGTGCCGCTGCACGCCCTGCTCGCCGAGTTCGCCACCCCCGGGGAACTCATGCACGCGGCCGAAGCGGTCCGCAAGGCCGGCTTCCGCTGGTGGGATTGCCACACGCCTTTTCCGGTGCACGGCCTCGACAAGGCCATGGGCATCAAGCCGACGATCCTTCCGATTCTGGTCTTCGGCGCCGGTGCCACCGGCACCGCGGTGGGCTTTGCCCTTCAGGCCTTCACCAACTCCTCGGCGCTGACGCTCTGGGCAATCGTGTGGGTGACCGGATACCCCTTCCTGATCAGCGGCAAGCCGCTTCTCAGCACGCCTGCGTTCGTACCGGTGATGTTCGAGCTGACCATTCTTCTTGCCGCAACCAGCACGGTCTTCCTGATGCTCCTTTTCAACGGCCTTCCGTGGCTGCATCACCCGCTCTTCCGAAGCGAGCGGTTCCGACGCGTGACCGATGACAAGTTCGTCCTGGTGATCCAGGCCCGCGATCCCAAGTTCTCCCGCGGCAAGACCGAGCAGTTCCTCCGCACGCTCAATCCCGTTGCCGTCGAAGCGGTGGAGGCTTGAACCCATGAGCGACATCGAGAGCATGAAGAGCAGCCACACCCCCAACCCGCCGCACGCGGCGCGGCCGGGCCGCTCCGACGAGCTTCCGCGGATCTTCATCTACGGCGGACTCCTGCTGATCTGTCTGCTGCTGGTGCCGCCGGCGGTCATCGCGCGGGTGCGCGCCGTGAACAGCCCCAATCGTCGAATCCACCTGATCCAGGACATGGACAATCAGACCCGATACAAGGCCCAGCAGCCTGCGGCGGTCTTCGCCGACGGGCGGTCGATGCGGCCGAGCGTCGAGGGCACGATTGCCCGCGGGGACGTGGTCGGCCGCTCCGCCTTGATCGACGGCGGCGCCGATGGCAAGTGGCTCACGACCCTTCCCGAAGGCCTCACCCTGAACGAAGCGTTCCTGACCCGCGGCCAGGAGCGATTCACGATCTACTGCGCCCTCTGCCACGGTGATGCCGGCTTCGGCGATGGCATCGTGCACGTGCGGGCGACGGCCCTGGTCACCAACGTCGACGGGCCGGTCAATGGATCGGTCTGGGTGGCTCCGAAGTCGATCCACGATCCCACCGTCATCGATCAGCCGGTGGGACAGATCTTCAGCACCGTCACCCACGGCATCCGCAACATGGCCGGATACGCGGCCCAGATTCCCGTCGAGGATCGCTGGGCGATCGCCTCGTACGTCAAGACCCTTCAGCGCAGCCAGAACGCCCGCGAGGAGGATGTCCCCGCCGACAAGCGGGCGCTTCTTCCGCCCGCTCGGTAGGGACCTCGACCGCTCGCGTCCGACTCATCGCTCACCCGCCTCTCGACCCGCTCTCGTCGCTCTCCGGAGTTTCCCACATGGCCACTCATCGAACGGCCGATCTCTCGACTGCCAACACTCGCTTCGACGGCGGCGCCGGACGAGTGACGACGGTGGCAACCGCCGCTGCGGTCGTCGGCCTGGGCCTGAGCGCGGCGCTGGTGTTCTTCGGCAGCGTCGACGTCGGGCGCTTCGGCAAGGTCTGGATGCACAACTTCCTGTTCATCCTGAGCCTGGCGCTCGGTGGACTCTTCTTCGTGATCATCCAGCACCTCGCCCGTGCCGGCTGGAGCGTCGCGGTGCGCCGCGTGGCCGAGGCGATGGCGTCGAACCTGCGCTGGATGTGGCTGCTCTTTCTGCCCATCGTGGTGTTGTGGATGACCGGCAAGCTGGGCGCGGTCTACCCCTGGGCCGACATCGAACTGATCCGGACCATCAATCCCGCCGAGGCTCATCTGGTCGAGGCCAAGACGGCCTACCTCAATCCGACCTTCTTCTTCATCCGCGCCGCCATCTACTTCGCGGTCTGGTTCGCCCTCGGAACCTACTTCTGGCGCCTCTCTGTTCGCCAGGACTCGGCCGTCGATGCCGCCAGCGCCGCGGCCACGACCTCGCGCTTCCAGCGGATGTCGGCGCCGGCGATCATGCTGTTCGGTCTCACCACGACCTTCGCCGCCTTCGACTGGATCATGTCGCTCAACCCGGCGTGGTTCAGCACCATCTTCGGCATCTACTTCTTCGCCGGATCCTGCTGCGGCGGGTTCGCCGCGATGATCGTCATCCTGACGCTGCTGCGCCGCCAGGGGAAGCTCGAGGGCATCGTCACGCCGGAGCACTTCCAGGATCTCGGCAAGCTCCTCTTCGGCTTCGGCATCGTCTTCTGGGCGTACATCGGCTACAGCCAGTACATGCTCATCTGGTACGCGAACCTGCCCGAGACCACCGGCTGGTTCCACGCCCGCCAGCTCGGAGGCTGGAAGTGGGTGAGCGTGGCCCTCATCTTCGGCCACTTCCTCGTGCCGTTCGTGCTGTTCATCTCGCGGCATCCCAAGCGGATTCCGGCGACGGCGCTCTTCGTGGCGGTGTGGATGCTGGCCATCCACTGGATCGATCTCTACTGGCTGATCATGCCGGAGATTCCCCACGACCTGGGCCAGATGAAGAGCCACGCCGAACTCATCGCCCGCCACGGCGAGACGACCACCGGCCTCCTCGATCCGCTCAACTGGACGACGCTGCTGGGAATGCTCGGTCTGTTCGTGGCCTTCACCAACCAGGCGCTCCGAGCCCACGCGCTCATTCCAATCCACGACCCGCGACTCCACGAGTCGCTGGCCTTCGAGAACATGTAACACCCGCCGCAGGACTTCTCCTGCGGAGCGACGCACTCCCCATGGCTGACCACACGACCGACGACACCTCCGGCGACTTCGACGATCCCGAACCGGGAACCACCTGGTTCATCGGACTCGCAGGCGCCATCGTCTTCACCGCGCTGGTTCTGGCGATCTCGGTCCTGTATTACGGGGCCAACTCGGACTTGGAGGATGCCGTGGTCATCAACCAGCCCACGCAGGCGCTCGAGGAACTCCGGCACGCCCAGCGGCAGAAGCTGGTCGAGTATTCCCGCTACACCATCGCCGACGCCGACGGCAAGCCCCAGCCGAAGCTGAGAATTCCCGTCAAGGACGCCATGAAGCTCCTGGTGACGGAGGGCATGCCCGTCCCACCGGTCGCACCGGCTCGTCCGGCCGCCGCGACGGGGGCCCAGGGCTGAACAACCGGCCCCAACCGTCCCAATCGCTTCGAGGTGTGCACGCTCGCGTCTGTCCGGATCGATTCGACGAATACGTTCCTCCCATGAACCTCTCCTGCACCCAACATCCGCTCGCCTCCGACCGCCGCGCGGTCCGTCTGCGGACTGCGCTGCTGGCGATCTGCACCGCCGTCGTCGGGCTGGCGTCGAACGTCGTCGCCCAAGGGCAGTCGATGCCGCGCCTCAGCGAGCCTTCGGCCGACTGGGTGCCGCCGGAGGTCAAGCAGGTCGACATCGTCGAGAAGCTGGGCGGTTCGCTGCCCCTCGACCTCGCCTTCACCGACGACCAGGGTCGGCCGGTGACGCTTCGCGAGTACTTCGACGGACGTCATCCGGTCGTGCTTCAGCTTGGCTACTACAAGTGCCCGATGCTCTGCAACCTCGTCCTGAACGAGCTGGTCAAGGGCATGAAGGGTCTGGAATGGTCGCCGGGCGAAGAGTTCCGAGTGGTGAGCGTCAGCGTCAATCCGCTCGAGAACGCCGAACTCGCCTCGCTCAAGAAGCGCAACTATCTGCTCGAGTACGAACGACCCGAGACGGCTGCCGGCTGGCACTTTCTCACGGGGCCGGCCGAGCACAGCAAGGCCGTCGCCGACTCGGTCGGGTTCGGCTACCAGTACGTCCCCGAGACCGGCGAGTACGCCCATGCGGCGGTGATCATCATCTGCTCGCCGGACGGGCGGGTGATGCGCTACCTCTACGGGGTGAAGTTCGAACCGAGCGCACTGAAGCTGGGTCTGCTGGAAGCCTCCGAAGGGCGCATCGGGACCACGCTTGATCGTTTCATTCTCTGGTGCCATGTCTACGACCCGAACGCCCGGGGATACGTCCTCTTCGCGCTGCGGGTGATGAAGCTGGGCGGCGCCGTCACGCTCGCGGCCGTGGCCGGCGGGCTTGCGCTCCTCTGGATCCGTGATCTGCGCCGTCGTCGTGCCGAGGTCGTTCCTCCCGTCGTCTGAACCCGCTCCCGCGAAGGTCGTTTCCAAGGTTGTTCCCAGAGTCGTTCCCAGAGTCGTTCCCAGGGTCGTTAAAGGGTCCGTCAAAGATGCTGCCGATTCTCAACGCCATGATCGCCTCCGCCGGCACCACGCCGGCGTCGCTCTGGATGCCTCCGCAGGCATCGACGGTCGCGTCCGAGGTCGACTTCCTCTTCAACTTCATCACCTGGATCTGCTACTTCTTCTTCGGCCTGATCGTGGCGCTGCTGGTGTACTTCTGCTGGAAGTACCGACGTTCGCCGGAGAGTCACGCCGGAAATACCGTCGGACCCACGCACAACACGACTCTGGAGGTCGTGTGGACGGTGATCCCCGTGATTCTCGTGGTGATCATCTTCTACATGGGGTTCAACACCTACATCCACATGTCGGTGGCCCCGAAGAACTCCTACGAGGTGCAGGTCACGGCCTTCCAGTGGGGGTGGAACTTCAAGTACCCAAACGGAGCCCAGTCCGACGATCTGTTCGTGCCCGCCGGTCGGCCGATCAAGATCATCATGCGCTCCAACGACGTGCTCCACAGCTTCTTCATCCCCGACTTCCGAGTGAAGAAGGACGTGGTGCCGGGCCGCTACTCGACGCTCTGGTTCGAGGCCCCGGAACCCACCGGCATGGAGGCGTTCCACTGGTTGTTCTGCACCGAGTATTGCGGGACGGGGCACTCCAACATGAACCGCAAGGTGCATGTGCTCAATCAGGCGGAGTTCGACGACTGGCTCGAGAAGCAGAGCCGGTGGCTCGACGACATCCCCGCGGACGAGCTCTACTTCAAGGCTGGTCCGAAGCTCTTCGCCCGCTGCTCGCAGTGCCACACCCTCGACGGCATCGTCGGCACCGGTCCGAGCTGGGGCAAGCGCGACGGCTACACCGGCGCCGATCTCTGGGCGAGGACCGAAAGCGGCGAGACCAGATTCGCCGACGGAAGTTCGCTCAAGGACTTCATCGGTCCCGGCAAGGAGTTCGAGACCCCAGAGGACTATTTCCGGCAGTCGATCCTCAATCCCGGACGCCACCTGGTGAACGGTTACGGCAATGCCATGCCGACCTTCCAAGGCCAGTTGAACACGACCGCCATCGACGCCTTGATCGGCTTCATGAAGCACCTCGACGAGTTCGACTCCAAGGGCCAGTTCAAGGGCGCCGCGCCCGCTGCGGCGACCACTCCGTGAACCTCGACCCGACCATCATCACGACTCCCCCCTCGGTCGCGTTCAAGCGACCGACCTCAATCCAGGCAGTGCCATGACGACGCTCGATCACACCCGCACGGTCTCGGCAGTCACGCCGGTCACCGACAACTACCTGACGCACACGCGAGGGTTCCTCTCGTGGGCGATGACGCTCGATCACAAGCGGATCGGCATCATGTACATGGTGTCGGTGCTGACGTCGTTCTTCGTCGGCGGGGTCTTCGCCCTGCTCGTGCGCACCGAGCTGCTCACCCCGGGGCAGACGATTCCCGGCGTGACCGCCGACCTCTACAACCACTTCTTCACGCTGCACGGCGCGATCATGGTGTTCCTGGTGATCATCCCGAGCATCCCCGCGGCGCTTGGAAACTTCGTGCTGCCAATCATGCTGGGGGCCAAGGACGTCGCCTTCCCGAAGCTCAATCTCTTCAGCTACTACCTCTGGATCGTGGGGGCGCTCTGCGTGGTCGCCTCGCTGGTCCTGGGCAGCTTCGACACCGGCTGGACCTTCTACACCCCATACAGCACCAGGACCTCCGCGGGGGGCGTGGTGCCGGTCCTGCTGGGCGTGTTCATCCTCGGGTTCAGCTCGATCTTCACGGGCATGAACTTCATCGTGACGATCCACAAGCTCCGCCCGCCCGGAATGACCTGGTTCAGGATGCCGCTCTTCCTGTGGGCGACCTACGCCACCGCGATCATCCAGGTGCTGGCCACGCCGGTGCTGGCCATCACCCTGCTTCTGGTGGTGGTCGAGCGGGTGACCCACATCGGCATCTTCGATCCGCAGTGGGGCGGCGATCCGGTGCTGTACCAGCACTTCTTCTGGTTCTACTCCCACCCCGCGGTCTACATCATGATCCTGCCGGCGATGGGAATCGTCTCGGAGCTGATTGCGGTGCACAGCCATCGCCACATCTTCGGATACCGGTTCATCGCCTTCAGCTCGGTGGCGATTGCCATCTTCGGGTTCCTCGTCTGGGGCCACCACATGTTCACCTCGGGCCAGAGCCCGCTGATGAACACGGTCTTCTCGGCGATCACCTTCAGCGTCTCGATCCCCTCGGCGATCAAGGTCTTCAACTGGCTGGCCACGCTCTACAAGGGTTCGATCAGCCTGAACACGCCGATGCTCTACGCCCTGTCGTTCATCGTCCTGTTCTCAATCGGCGGACTCACCGGCATCCACCTTGGAGCACTGGCCGTCGACATCCACCTCCACGACACCTACTTCGTGGTCGCCCACTTCCACTACGTCATGATGGGCAGCGCCCTGATCGCCATGATCGGCGGGCTGCACCACTGGTGGCCGAAGATGACCGGGCGCATGTACAACGAAAACTGGGGCCGACTTGCCTGCGTCCTCATCTTCATCGGCTTCAACGTCACCTTCTTCACGCAGTTCCTGCTTGGCAGTCAGGGCATGCCGCGGCGGTACTACGACTATCAGCCGATGTACCAGACCTACCACGTGGTCTCGACGATGGGCTCCTATCTGATGGCCATCGGCTTCGGCATCACCGCGACCTACCTGGTGCACTCGCTCTTCCGAGGCAAGCGGGCTCCCGCGAATCCGTGGGGTGGTCGAAGCCTCGAGTGGCAGTGCAGCTCGCCGCCGCCGCACGACAACTTCGCAGTCACCCCGCGGGTGGGCGACTGCTACGACTTCAGCGTGATCGAGTGGGATGAGCGCGAGCAGGGCTACGTCGTCCGTCGCGACAAGGATCCCGAGCTTCGGGGACACCACGCCACCGGCCAGGCCGGGACGGCGGGAGGACACTGATCGTGACCACGATTCCCGCCCACGACTCCGGCAATCACGCCGACGACGGGTCCGGACACGGTTCCGGGCACCACGACCATGCGAGCATGCCGTGGTTGAAGCATCACTTCGACACGCCCGCCCAGCAGTTCGAGAGCAGCAAGCTGGGCATGTGGCTCTTCCTGGCAACGGAAGTCCTCTTCTTCGGAGGGCTCTTCGTCTGGTACGCGGTGCTTCGCTCGCTCCATCCCGAAGTCTTCACCTATGCCGCGGGCTATCTCGACACGGTGCTCGGCGGCATCAACACCTGCGTGCTCATTCTCAGCTCGCTGACGATGGCCCTCGCGGTGCGCTTCGCGCAGACCGACAACCGCCGAGGGTTGATCATCTGCCTGGTGCTCACCTTCGCCGGTGCGGTCGGCTTCCTGGTGATCAAGAAGATCGAGTACGAGCACAAGTGGCACGAGCACCTGCTGTGGGGATCTCGTTTCTACGAGGTGCCCCCGGGACACCACGGTGACGAGCACGCGGCGCACGGAGCTGCGGTTGCCGACGCCGCCCATGCCAGCGCCGCTCCCACGCCGCCGGCAGTCGACGCTGCCGTCCCAGCCGCGCCACTCGGCGCTGCCGCGGCAGTTGCTGCGGCGACCGGGGACTCGGCGACTCCGCCGGTCGAGGCGACGGTCATCAAGCGGGCTCCAGGGGGTCCCTCCGGAGTCGTTGCCGGCGTGACCGATGAGGGAGCACCGGTCGAGTCGCACAGTCACGGTCCGGTGATGCGGACCGGCGCCCACCTCGAAGACCCGGCGCTGCCGCCCAACACGCATCTCTTCTTCGGCGTCTACTTCGCGATGACGGGGCTGCACGCCATTCACGTGATCGTCGGCATGATCGTGATCGGATGGCTGATCGTCGGCTCGATCCGCGGACAGTTCTCGAGTCAGTACTACACGCCGGTCGACCTCGTGGGTCTGTACTGGCACATCGTCGACCTCATCTGGATCTTCCTCTTCCCGCTGTTTTATATTATTCATTAGCGCTCC
>CAYXKH010000086.1:4627-11429 GCA_964465255.1 uncultured Isosphaeraceae bacterium | reverse complement strand
GGGCGAATCGCCGTTCTTCACGGCGACCGGCGTCGCCGTACGCCGAGCTGGGGCTGGGCGAGACGCTGGTGCGGCGGTCCCGCTCGGCGGCGCTGCGGCCGTGATTCGTTCACGGCGTTGGGTACCACGCCTTCGCGAGCGCCCGAACAGAGCGGTGACAAGTGTCGTTGCAGCCCTCCCGCACGATGAGCGTGGTTTGCCCAACGTGACGCTCCCGCGGCGACGGGGACCAGACGGCGCACGCCGCGTAGCGCCTACGTTTCCTGCATGTTTCCAGCCATTCTGCTCGCCTCGTCGATCGTCTCCGCACCACCGGTCATCGCCACCTTCGACTCCGATCCCGAAGGGTGGATCGTGCAGGACCTCAACTGCAGCAACTATGGCAGCGTGCTGGGCACGTACTCGCTGAACTGGGTGTCGAGCGGTGGTGACCCTGGAGGACATGTCGGTCTTCTCGACCGCACGTCGAACTGCTACTTCTTCAGTGCCCCGTCGGCGTTCCTCGGCGACCGCTCGGCCTTCGTCGGCACCGAGCTGCGCTTCAGTCTGCGAACCACCGTCAACGACTGGCCGCCCGGCTCGGTGTTGGCGCTGATCGGCGACAACGGGAAGGTCCTGGTGCATGACTTCACGCAGCCGACGGCGAAGTGGACGCGCTATGCAGTGCCGCTCGTGGCCTCGAACTTCACGCTCAACACGGCCAACGGTGCGGCCGTCTCCGGCGCCCAGTTCGCGGCGGTGCTCGCCGATCTCGAGGCCCTGCGAATCAGCGCCGAGTACGGCAGCGAGCAGGGCGAGGAGACGACCTTCATCGATCGAGTGATCTTCGGCGCTCCGACGTGCGCCGGCGATCTCGACGGAGACGGACAGGTCGACGGGGCCGATCTCGGAGTGCTGCTGAGCGCCTGGGGCAGCACCGATCCCCTCGCCGACCTCGACGGTGAAGGCGTGGTCGACGGCGCCGACCTGGGGGTGCTGCTCAGCGCCTGGGGACCGTGCCGCTGACGGGGAGCGTTGCTTGGGACCTCTGGGATGGATGCGGAGGGGTGATGCCTGCTCGCAGCGACAAACCTCAGGGGCGAGGTCGGGGCGGCTCGCGGCCACGAGTCAACGCCGATCCGCGAGTTTCACAACGAAAATCTCAGCAGGTCTCCATTTCGGGAGTGGACTGAGGCGGATGCCTCATGGATGGTGTTTGCAAATCAATCAGACTCAGGTGTGCCGGAAGGTGTTTCGTCCTTCCGCTGGGAGAGGTTGCTAGGCGGCCCGCAAACGTGGAGTTGGGGGCCAAGATTCAACGCGGGTGAGTCCGACGCAGTCTGAGAGCATGTCGAGCGCCAGCCCCGAGGAGGGGGCGCACGATGGCTCGGGCACGCCGCGCCGGATCGATGGATTGAAGTTGAATCGCTGGTGCAGTGGTTCTTGGAACTGTCCGTGACCGCCCAAGGTGGCGGTGACGTTGTCCCATTCGGGAAGCATTTTTCTTCATTTGGAAAGGGAGTCTCGTGATGAAGCTCGCATCTGTTCTGTCTCGTGGAGTTCTGCTGGGTCTGTTGGCCGTATTGGTTCCTGCTGAGGCGCACGGGGGATTCGTCGCCGCCAATGTTCTCGGCACGGCCCAGACCTTCGGTGTTCTGGCAGGCTCGACAGTCACCAACACCGGCCCGAGCGTGGTCTTCGGCAACGTCGGGGTCTGGCCGGGCTCTGCGGCCACCGGCTTTCCGCCGGGCATCGTGAACAACGGTGTCATTCACCTCGGCACTGCCGTCGCGCAGCAGGCTCAGACCGACGCGACGTCGGCATACGGCATCCTCGCCGGGCTGTCGCCCACGCAGAATCTGACTGGCACAGATCTGGGCGGACTGGTCCTCACCCCCGGCGTCTACAACTTCTCCTCGTCGGCGTTCCTCACCGGCACACTGGTCCTCGACGCCCAGGGCGACCCGAATGCACAGTTCATCTTCCAGATGGGCAGCACGCTGATCACCGCGAGCGACGCGTCGGTCGTCACCTTGAACGGCGCGGATGGCTGCAACGTGTTCTGGCAGGTCGGCAGTTCGGCGACCCTCGGAACCAACACCAACTTCGCCGGAAACATCGTGGCGCTGACCAGCATCACCTTGACCACCGGCGCCAACATTCTGGATGGGAGCGCACTGGCTCTGAACGGCGCGGTCACGATGGACAGCAACATCATCATGAACGGGTGCGCAATCCCCGCCCCCGGCGCCGCGGCGCTTCTCGCGCTGGCGTCCATCGCTGGAATCGCCTCTCCAAGGCGCAGGAAGAGCTGACGAAGCGGGTTGAAGCAGGAGACCTGGAGAGCAGGAGAGCAGGAGAGCAGGCGCGGGGATTGTTCTGGCACGAGCATCGAGTACAAACACCGCGCGAAGTTGCCCCTGCACTCCGCGCACGTACTCAGTCGTGCAACCCGCTGCTGCTTCCTGCTCCCTGCTTGCCACGCTCGTCCGCCTCACCCCACCCTGCCAAAGACGAGAAGATCCGTCTTGCGGCCATCGGTTGTGGTGATGGTCACCGGGAAGTAGAGCAGTCCGGTGTGTCCAGCAGTCGGGGTGATGTCGATTGACGCGAGGACGCTTTCGCCGTCACCCTTCTGCGAGGCCAGCGTGGCGGTGGCCTGGGCGGGCTTCTTCGATTCCACGCTGGCGATGCCCACTGTCTTGAGCTCCTTGATCTCGATGTCGAAGTGACCGACTTCACCGGGCTTGAGCGCTCCGACGGTGGCCCGGAACTCGGCAAGCTTGAAGTTCGGGCGGATGTGCGTGGCCTCGTGACGAACGCGAATGTCCATCACCGGACAATCGGAGCGATCGGTTTCGACGATCACGTACGCAGGGATCTGCCCCATGGGGGCGCCGGTGAAGTCGTAGACCATCTGATACGTCGCCCGCGGTTCGTCCTTCGTCGGATCGAATCCCTCGAACTGCGGCGGCTTGCCGTGCACCGCGAGCACGCGAAACGGCTTGCCGTCAAGGCTCTCGAGAGTCACCGTGCCGCGCAGAGGCTGCGGAGGCAAGGGCTTGTTCTGGGCGTCCTTGGGCGACTGCTGCACGTCGATGAAGGGAGGCTGGGCCCGGACCGAGTAGGCCACCTCCGACTTGATCGAGACCTGCACCGGGTCGGGATGTCCCTGGAACATCAGCGTGACGCCGGCCATCTTGATTCCTGTCGAGGCCGAGGTCGTCATCGACATCGGCATCGGCACGGTCTCGCCCGGCCTGATGGTCACGCCCTTCATGTCGACCGAGGTGCATTGGCAGCTCGGAACCGAGGCGATGATCAGCAGGATCTTGTCGGTGGCGTTGGTGAGCTTGACCTCGGTCTCGACCTTGGTGTTCGGACCGACCACGCCGAAATCAACACTCGGCGGATCGACGATCACCGGCCCCATGCGGGACGCGGGCATGGCCTGCCCCGACTTCACCGTGCTCTTTGGCGGGGCGGCAGGGGCGCCGCCGGTCGCTGGTGGTGGAGCCTGGGCGAACGTCGCGGTCACCCAGCCAAGCGTGGCGAGTTGCGAGAGAAGAACAGATCGACGGGTGCGTGATCGAAGAGCCATAGCGGGGGGATTCCAGGGACGGGACACGACCTCGACTGGTGATCCATCTAACACGGATCGGACCCGGGATGTTCCGTCGGGGGCTCCTTGGAGGCAAGATCGGGGAGGGCTCAGGGCGATTGCATTCTCAATGACCATCCTCGCGATGGCGACGCCCGGAGTGGTGGCGTGCCCCTCGTCTCGCTGATTCGAATCCAAAGGTCGGTCGAGGCGGGCAAGATGCCCGCGCACCGATTGGATCCAGCGCTCGCCTTGATCGGGGGGGCCTGCCCGGGCCATCGCCGCGGCCTTCACCGCTACGCTGCCGCCCATGCGTGCCATCGTCATCTCCAAGCAGGGCTCTCCGGTTGCGCCGAACGTTCGATTCGTCAGCGACTACCCGAGCGCTCCCAGGGCCGCGACCCTGGGCCAAGGTGAACTTCTCGTCCGTACCGAGGCCTCGGCCCTGAACCATCTTGATCTCTGGGTGGGCATGGGCCTTCCCGGCATCGATCTCACCTATCCGCGCATCAGCGGCTCGGACGGCGCCGGCATCGTCGAAGCAGTGGGTGGAGGAGTCGACACCTCCTGGATCGGACAGCGCGTCCTGCTCAATGCCGCCTGCCCCATTCAAGAGACGCCCAGGCATGATTGCGATCCGTCGAGCGAAGACATCCTGATGATCGGCGAGCACGTCGACGGATGCCTTGCCGAGCGCTTCAAGGCCCCGGCTGCGAACGTCGTGGCCATCGGCGACGCCGATCCGATCCAGGCGGTTGCCTTCGGACTGACCCACCTCACCGCGTGGCGCATGCTTGTCAATCAGGCGGGCCTGCGCGCTGGACAGTGGATTCTCATTCCCGGGATCGGTGGAGGTGTCGCGCTCGCGGCGCTGGCGATTGCCAGGCACTTCGGTTGCCGGACCATCGTCACCAGTCGTCAGCAGTGGAAGCTCGACCGGGCCACGGCGCTGGGGGCGGAATTCACCGTGCTCGATCAGGGACAGGACTGGTCGCGCGATGTGCGCAGGATGACTGGTCGCCGCGGCGTCGACGTGGTCGCCGATTCAGTGGGCAAGGCGATCCATCTGGCGTGCATCAAGAGTCTGGCGCGGCGCGGGGTCTTCGTCACCTGCGGCTGCACCAGCGGATCGGACGCGACCACCGACCTCACTCGCATCTTCTGGAATCAGCTCACGGTGATCGGATCGACCATGGGCGACATGGGCGAGTTCCGCGAAGCGGTCGCCCTGTTTCGCAGCGGGCATCTCACGCCGGTGGTCGACTCGGTGCACCGTCCCGCCGACGGAGCCAAGGCCTATGCCCGGCTGGAAGCGGCGGAGCAGTTCGGAAAGATCGTCATCGATTGGCGAGGCTGAGCGGCCGTCGTGCCGCCGACGCGCCTACAACCAAGGCATGTCCAGCCCGGAACGTGCCCTCACCAGCGACCAGAAGACCGCCACGCTCCCGTCGCCGGCAGCGAACGCTGCCACGTCGACGCGCCCCGCGCCGCCGCGGCTCGACCGGATGCCGCAGTGGAAGGTGCTGCTGCACAACGACGATCTCAACCTGATGGTCTACGTGGTCGAGACGATTGTCGGTCTCGGCCTCGCCAACCGGCACGTTGCAGTGCTTCGCTCCCTCGAAGCCCACCAGCGCGGCGTGGCGCTGCTCGCCACCACCCACCGCGAGCGCGCCGAACTCATTCAGGAACAGCTCAAGAGCAAGCGCCTCACGGCGACGATCGAGCCGGAGTAGCCGCTGGCGCGGGGGGCACAGGAATGAGGAATGAGGAATGAGGAGCAGTCCGACGGACTGTGCGAGCGTTGCCTGCCGGCGCCACGCGCAGGCAGGCACGGGACGTGCATCCCGTCGGACGGATCCTCATTCCTCATTCCTCATTCCTCATTCCTCATCCCTCACCCCCCGGGCCCGGGACACTTTCCCCAATTCGCGAGCAGCGCTCCCAGATCTCCGCCGTCGACGGCGCCGGAGTTGTCGAAGTCGGCGGTGCCGGGGGTTCCCCATTGAGCCAGGAGCTCGCCGAGATCGGCGCCGTCCACGATGCCGTTGCCGTCCAGATCCCACGTGCACGTCGACTTCTGGCAGGCGTCGCCGACACCGTCGCCGTTGGAATCCGACTGATCGGGATTGCTGGTGCTGGGGCAATTGTCGCAGGCATCGCCCACACCGTCGCCGTCAACATCGCGCTGATCGGCGTTGGGAACGCCGACGCAGTTGTCGATGCAGTCGCGCACACCGTCGCCGTCGCTGTCCTTGGCGTATGAGAGGTTGGGCCGGCCGAGATCGAGCCCCTCGCCCTGTTCGAGTGGCGGAATGCCGCCCTCGCCGAAACCGAAGGTCTGCCCCGGCACCCAGTCGTACGGACCAGCCTGGACCGCGGCAGCGACGTTTCCGCCGACCCAGCCCACAAGCAGGCCGTCGCAGTCGGTCCAGCGATACAGCGCCGCGGTGGCGAATGAGAACGGTCCGAAGTCGGCGCCGTCGGCCACGAGCTGCGAGGCGTAGGTCGCGTTGAAGGCGGCGTCGTTCTCCCGCACGCCAATGGCGTCCTGGACGAAGAAACCCTCGGGCAGGTTGTCGATCTGGCCGTTGTTGTCGAGATCGAAGTCGAAGTCGAGGGGCGGAGCAACGCCGAACCCCAGCACCAGAGTGATCGAGCCGTTCTCGAGATTGGGATTGAAGGGAAGAATGACCACCGTCGTCTCGACATCGGGCCCCGGTTGAATGACGAGATCGCTGTCCCGCAGCAACACCAGTCCGTTCGAGCCCGCGACGATCCCCCTGAGATCGATGCGCTCGTCGACCGTGCCGGCCACGGCGCCGTCGCCGTCGATGGCAATGAACCACCAGCCGTCGAGGGCTCGGCCGGGAAGGCCGCGGATCTCGATCGACTCGCGACCCTCGTCGACTCCTGGCGGATTCACGAAGAGCTCGGTCAGCCGCACCTCGTCCTGCACCCCATCACCATCGATATCGAGGAACTCGTCGCAGGGATTGCCGATTCCGTCGCCATCAGCGTCCTCCTGGCCGAAATTGGCGATGGTCACGCAGTTGTCGATGTCATCGCAGATCCCGTCCTGATCGATGTCGCTCAGGCAGCCGGGAGGAAGTCCTCCCGACAGCACTGAAGTCGTGATGGTCCCGGCAAGCAAGGCCGCGAACAACCGACGCGCCAGCGTTCGAATGGAGGCGCTGGGGTGCGATGGTTCGGGGAACTGGT
>CAYXKH010000086.1:0-4527 GCA_964465255.1 uncultured Isosphaeraceae bacterium | reverse complement strand
GAACTGGTCGGGGAACTGGTTGGAGAACTGGTTGGAGAACTGGTTGGAGAACTGGGCGGCGATCAACCTGCGATGTGTCGAGTGGCTCATGGGGAGTACGCAGTGTCGCGGGTTGACCCGGCGGAGGAAAGCGCTGATGGGCGTTTCCGCGCAGACGCGGGCCACGGGGAGCAACGACCTGTCTGCGGCCACTGGTGCGCGTCAACCCGCTCGTGGGAATCTGGGGGGACTGGGCCAGGCTGGCGTCCGTTGCCCTCAGCCTGAACAGGGGCCCCAGGCGAGGAGCAGTTCGCCGAGGTCGGCGCCATCGACTTCGCCGCTCTGGTCGAAGTCGCCGGGTCCTTCACCGCCCCATTGGAGGAGCAGCGCGCCCAGGTCGGCACCATCGACCGTCTGGTTTCCGTCGAGGTCGGCAGGGCAGGGAATCTCGCATCCATCGGGGATTCCATTTTCATTCTCGTCGACGCCGTAGAGCAGATTCGGATGACCGAGATCGGGTCCCTGGTCGGGCGCAAGCGGCGGAATCGCGCCTTCGCCCCAGCCGAAGTTCGAGGCCAGCCACTGGTACGGGCCCGGGTTCACGCCGTTCACGTCGCCGCCGGCCCAACCGATGATGGCACCCTTGCAATCGAAGACGCGATAGAAGGCATCGACCAGCATGCCGACGTTGCCGAGCGCGGTGCCTCCGAAGTCATCGGCGTACTCACGAGAATTCTCGACGAGGTAGTGCTTCGAGCTCACCGCGTCGACGACCGTCGCGCCGAGCGGCCAGACGTCGACGGTTCCGTCGTTGTTGAGGTCGATGTCGGTGCCGACGTTCGGTGGCGTCCCATGCACCAGAAGGAAGGTCGGCGCAAACGTCGCGATTCCGAGGATGTCGAAGGGCCCGGTGATTCCAAGTGAGGTCCCCGCAGCGGGAGGCGGCTGGAGCACGGTCGGACCGTCGCGGACCAGCAGCAGGCCATTCGAGCCGGTCGACATGCCATTCAGATTGACTCGGACTCGCAGCACGCCGGGGTAAGGCGGCACCGAGACGTTTCCGTCGATGCAGACGAGCCACCAACCCGAGAGGGACGCGTTGGGAGGACCGAGAATCTCGAATGCCTCGAACCCGACGTCGCTGTCGCCCGGTGGGTTGTTGAGGACTTCGGTGATGACGAACTGCGCTTCGGCGCGGGAGCCCATTGCTCCAACGGCGGAGAGGACGACTGCCGACAGCACCGCCGCCAGCGACGAGAGCCGCATCGAGGGTTCGACACGCGGAGGAGATGGGGCTTGGTGCATGCGTGGGCCTCGATCCCGCAGGAGCGCAGGTGAGCGGGGTGAGAGACCCTACGCACCCCCCGATGGGTCGGTTGCTGGAGCGGCGATCGATCGGTGGGGAAGTTCCGCGTTTCGCTTGCGTGAGGCGAGGTGACGTGTTGAAGTCTGGATCGCGTTCAACTGGGCGTACGCGGTCAGATCGGACCTGTCAGATCCGAGGCGTGCCACGCCGACGCCGACCGTCCTCGTCCAACCTGCCGTTTCCCGCAGGCCCGACACCGTCACCACGTCCGTCCCCCAGCGGGGTCGGGCTCATCAGAGGTCACTCGCTTCATGCACCGCTCGCTCACCATTCGCGGCCCTCTCGCCTTCAGCGTTGCCCTGTCGCTGTCGTTCGCGCTGCCACCATGCTCCGCGGTCCTTACGCGTACGGCGGTGGCGCACTCGACTCCACAGGCAACTTCGACTGCACCCTCGCGAAAGGCCGCCGCGGCGGAGCTGGCCGCGGCAATTCGCGCAGGGTTCGACACCGACCACGGGCGCGTACTCCAGAACGTGCGACTCGCGAACGGGGCCCGGGTCGATCTCGAACTTCGCGCCGCCGATGCGGTCACGCCTTCGACGCAGTTTGTCGTTGGAAGCCAGGCAGGCAAGGGTGCCGGCGCGGTCGGCGGACGACCGCACCCCTACGACCGTTCGCGAGTTCGGGTCTATCGCGGTCAGGTCGCCGACATGCCGAACTCGAGAGTGTTCATCGCCGCCGCCGGAGATCGGGTGACCGGGTACGTCGAACAGGGCGGCACCCGACAGTGGTTCGGCGACGATGGTGCAGGCGAGCATCGAGGCCCCGCGGGTCTTCCGCCGGGCGTCGGTCGCTGCGCAATCGCCGGGCACGATCATGGCACACATGAAGCGCCCCCGGTAGAGGACGAACCTCGAGCCGCCGCCGCAGACGGTGGAACGGCCGGCATCTCGATTCCGGACGCGGCGCCGCGAGTCGTCGAAGTCGCCATCGAAACCGACTACGAACTCTTCTCGCTCTTCAACGATCTCGACGCCACGGCGGATCATGTCGCCACGGTCTACGCGGCGGTCAGCGACATCTGTCTTCGCGACTTCAACGTGCGGATCCAGCTCACCTTCGTCCGACTGTGGGACACGCCGGAGGATCTCTTCAACGAGCCCGATCCCCTTGGCCCCTTGCGCAGCCACTGGAACAACGAGATGGCCTTCGTGGACCGTGATCTGGTGCAGTTCCTCTCGGGGCGGCGCAATCTGCCATGGGGCGGAATCGCGTACCTCAATGCCCTCTGCACGACCTTCGGCTACTCGATCGTGGGCTACGCCCTCGGGGTCGTTCCCGATCTGGATATGCCCAGCATCTACCAGTTCGATGTGCCCGTGACCGCCCACGAGATCGGACACAATCTGGGCGCGAATCACACTCACTTCTACGGCCTCGACAACTGCAATCTGCTCGACAACTCGCCCCAGCGCGGCACGATCATGAGCTACTGCTCGCAGACCGTGAGCGGGGCGAACGCCGTCACCGATCTCTACTTTCACACCGCGGTCGAAGCGGCCGTCGCGCCGTATCTGGCCTCGGTCGCGTGTCTTCACACCGACTGCGATGGTGATGGTGTCGACGACGCCGAACAGCTTCTCGGTGGGGCCGCCGACACGAACGGCAACGGCATCCTCGACGCCTGCGAGGATTGCGACGGCAATGGCGTGCTGGACGACGCCCAGATCGCCGGGGGAGCGCCCGACCTCGACGGCAACGGCCGGCCCGATGTCTGCGATCCCGACTGCAACGGCAATGGCATCCCCGATCGACTCGACATCGCTCTGGAGACGAGCCTCGACCTCTGGAGCAACGGCATCCCCGACGAGTGCGAGGCGGACTGCGACGGCAACGGCGTCTCCGACTACAACGAGATCCAGGCGAATCTCTCGCTCGACCTCAATCGCAACCTGATCCCCGATGAGTGCGAGGACTGCGACGGCGACGGAACGACCGACCAGGTGGAGCTCGACGGGGCGTGGGACGCATGGGTCGCCACGACCTTCGATGGAGGCGCCGTCTTCCGCATGCATGGACTGGCGGGCACCACGGTCTCGACCACCGCGAAGGGGCATGTGACCGGCGGCAACGACCTGGTGATCACCGCCAATCGTCGGGTGCTGGTCAGCAGCGGTGCCGACGATCGGGTGGTGGAGTTCGCCGCCGATGGCAGCTCTGTCGGCGATCTGGTCGGCGCCGGCTCCGGCGGACTCGACGAGCCCGCCGGACTTCTGGTGCGCCCGGACGGCACGCTGCTGGTGGCCAGCCGGGCGACGAACCGCGTGCTGAAGTACGACCTTGAAACGGGTGCGTTCCTCGGGGTCTTCGCCGGAGGTGGGGGCGGCAGGGTGCCGAATGCGCCATTCGGACTTGCCATCGGCGGCGACGGACACCTGTACGTCGGATGCGGCGACAACCGCGTGCGTCGGTACAACGGAACCTCGGGAGCCTTCCTCAACATCTTCGTCACCCAGCAGAGCGGTGGGCTCATCGATCCGCGCGGCATGGTCTTCCTGCCCGGAGGGGACTTGCTCGTCGCCAGCCGTGGGAGCAACAGCCTGCTTCGCTACGCCGCCGCAGACGGCGCATTCCTCGGCAAGTTCAACCAGGGCGGGACCACCAGCGCCCTCACCTTCGACGAGCCGTGGGGACTTCGCATCGGGCCGAACGGGAACGTCTTCGCCTTGCGCCATGATCCCGGCGAGCCGACCGGCGAGGCCGGCGGAATGTTCCACGACGATCTCGCCGAACTGCACGTCAACGCCAGCCGCATCTACGAGTTCGACGTCGACAGCGGGATCTTCCTCCGCTCCTACGTCACCGGCCATGACACGGGCTTGTGGTTCCCAACCGGCTTCGACTTCATGCCCGGCGAGGCCACCGACTGCAACCGCAACTTCGTTCTCGATGCCTGCGACATCGCCACGGGGCGAAGTCGCGACGGCAACGGCAACGGCATTCCCGACGAGTGCGACGGCTTCACCGCCGACCTCAACGGCGACGGCGCGGTCGACGGCGCCGACCTGGGCGAACTCCTCGCGTCGTGGGGGGAGTGTCTGGAGAAGTGCGCCGCAGACTTGAATGATGACGGAGTCGTGGACGGTGCGGATCTGGGGATTGTGCTGGCGGAGTGGGGCTGAGAAGAAAGGGGGCGGGAGCAGGGAGCAGGGAGCAGGGAGCAGGGAGCAGGGAGCAGGGAG
>CAYXKH010000085.1:8989-11515 GCA_964465255.1 uncultured Isosphaeraceae bacterium | reverse complement strand
CGCGCGGCGTACGAAAGCGAGTGTCGGCCCGGAGGGCCGAACGGAGCGCTCAAACAGCTACCTCGGCAACAGATCGGCGTACTGCTCGACCACGGCGCGGAGGTAGCGTCGGGTCGCCTGGTCGAGATCCGGCTGCTCCGCCTGAAGGACGAGATCGCGAAGCGTCTGGCTCCACATCGCCCGCATCGGTGGACTGATCGTCACCACGCCCTCGCCGATCAATCGTCGATACGTCCGCAGCGTCTCGATCGCCGGATGCTGCTCGGGGTCGAGCAGCAACGCGACCGGAGCAAGCTGACGACCGACGACGGTGACATCCACGGTCGGCGGTCCGAAACGGGCAAAGGCTTCGCGGATCTGCTCGGCGCGGAGGGCCACGATCCGGGCACCGGCGCCGCGGATGGGCACTCCCGCTGGTCCGACCGGTTCGAACCGCTCCAGATCGTCGACCGATCCCAGCTCGAGTTCGACCTCGACGCGATCCGTCAGCGGCTCGCCATCGGCGGCCCGCAACTGCACTCCGTTGACCGGGGGTTTCGGGCGTTCGACCGCGAGACGAACCTTCTGACCGGGCCGCTCGAGCTGGATCACACCGACGAGCACGTCCGAGTCGAAGATCGGCCGATCGTTGATCGACATGATCCGGTCGTCGCGGCGCAGCACCTTCTCGGCGGGCATGCCGGGAATCACCGCCGAGATGAGTACCCCGGGTCGGCCTGAGAAGTCCCGCTGCATCTGGATGCCAAGGGCTCCCCGCGGCGCGGTCGAGAGCCGCTCGGCCAGCACCGCGAGCACCCGATGCCGCTGCTCCGGCGAGAGCGTCTCGCGGGTCAGCACCGCCATCAGTTCCTCGTCTGCGAAGGAACCATCACGCAGAACCCGCGCCGCCTCCTCGCGCCTCGCCCAGGAGTCGTGATCGAGATCGGCGACCGCCGCCTGCACCTCTTCGCTCACCGGAGTTCGGCTGAGAAGTTCGCGCGGCGGAAGCAGTTCCTCCGTGACCCGCATCAGCGGAGGCTGCAGGGCATCCCGGAGAAGCCCCTCCCGTCGCTGACGACTGAGCATCTGGTCGGGCGCGACGATCTGCGCCGAGGTAGGCGCGGCAGCGAGGAGAACCGCGCACGCCGCGAGCATGGAAGGCCCGAGACGGGCGGCACCGAGTGCCTGGCGGATCCCCAGCCGCGCTGCGGTTCCGTTCGAGGAGAGATTGGCGTTTCGAACCGGAGGCATGCGTCGACCCCGAGACGGTACTCCGCGCACCGGGCTCATCCCAGCAGACGTTTCAGTTTCGCCGAGCGGCGCCAGATCCAGTCGACCTTTCGCTCCACCATCTGAAGAAATGCGGAGCCGCGGATGCTGGCGAACGAGCCGGTGGCGGCGATGGGAACGGCGCTCTCGACGATCAGCGCCTCGATCATGAGCCACGGGAGGGCCGACTGCTCCGGCTCGGAAAGCGGTTCGCCGCCATGCTCTCGAAGGGACAGGTCGTAGCCGCGGAGGAAGGACTCGAGGCGAGCGCCGTCGAAGCCGTCGGGCCAGCTCAGCGGATCGTCGGGCACCGACATCAGCATCGTGAACTGCAGCAGGCCGTTGGAGATGTCCGCGGCCCGCGGCTCGAGTCGGGCGGAATCGAAGTCCAAGACCGCAGTCACCTCGTCGCCCCTGAAGAGCACGTTTCCGGGGTGCCAGTCTCCATGCAGAAGCTGCCGCGGCCAGTTCGCCCAGCCGCACGCTTCCACCCGCCGCGCTGCCTCGAGATATCCCTTGCGCAGCAGGCGGCAGGTTCGGGCCAGACTCTCCGCCTCGGCCTCGCCCTCGACCGTCGCGACTGCCGCCGGGAGCTGGTGGAAGGCGCTCTCGATGGTTCTCGCTGCGTGAAACGTGCCCGCTCGAATCTCGACCGCTTCACGGCGCCGCGCCGTCAGGGCGTGGAGTCGGGCCAGGACCGCTCCGGCGCTTCCTGCGGCGGCGGCCGTCTTGGGAAAGCCCGTCGAGTCGATGTATCGAAAAAGCTCGTAGATCCGACCATCCAGTTCGACGCGACTCTCGCCTTTGCGAGTGCTGATGAGCGGCGCCACCGGATAGCCGGCTTCGGCAAGCTGCACCTGGAGCTCGTGCGCCAAGGTCACCCGGGCGACATCGTCGCGACCCGGAGCGCGGCGCTTGAGGAGGAACTCGCCCCGGTCGGTGGCGATGCGGAGCTTCGGCGAACGCCGCGACCCGCGTCGAAACTCACGCACCCGTTCGATCACTCCCAGCTCCCAGTGACTCAATGCCCGGAGCGACTCGCTCAGCGAGAAGTGCTCTCGCACCCCAAGAAGGGTGGCCGGGTCGTTGGCATCCTTGGGGTCCTCGACCGGCGGGGAAAACGCACCGGTGGCACCGCGAGAATCGTGCGCGACCTCGTCGCGCATCGGATCCGTCGATGCTTCGGGCTTGGACTCGTCACTCACGGGCGGACCCTAGCGCGTGCGCGTCGGCCGAGACGTCACTCGACGTTGGCGGCTTGTTCCCCAGCCGACGTCA
>CAYXKH010000085.1:0-8889 GCA_964465255.1 uncultured Isosphaeraceae bacterium | reverse complement strand
GTTGGCGGCTTGTTCCCCAGCCGACGTCATTCGACGTTGGCGGCTTGCTCCTTGATCCGATCGATGGCGCCCTTGATCTCGACGATGCGGCGACTGATCTCGCCGTCGCTGCTCTTGCTGGCGATGGTGTTGGCCTCGCGGAGCATCTCCTGGGCGAGGAAGTCAAGGGTGCGGCCCGCTGGTTCGTCGTCGGTGGCGTCGATGATCTCGGCGAACTGCTCGAGGTGCCCGCTCAAGCGCGAGACCTCCTCAGCCACGTCGCTCCGCTCGGCGTAGACCGCGACCTCGCGAAGGAGGTCCTCGTCGCGCACGGCCGCCGCGGAATCGGCGAGCAGGGCGTTGATCCTGACTCGGAGCCGCTCCTGATACTGCTCGACCACCTGCGGCACCCGGGTGGCAATCTCCGCCAGTCGCACGCCGATTGTGGCGCCATGCCGATGCAGTTCGTGGAAGACGACCGCGCCTTCCCGCACCCGCATGGCAATGAGTCGATCACAGGCCTCGTCAACCAGCTTGATCACGACCGGTCGAGCCCGCTCGATCCGATCCTCGCCGGTGTCGGTCACGATCACGCCCGGGAGGGCCAGGAGTGAACCGAGGTCGATTCGTGCTGCGGCATGCGAAAGCCCCGGGACGGCCAGCAACTGCTGGAGGTAGCGCTCCACCGCGGCGGTGTTGACCCGCCCCGCGGCCGCGGCCGAGGAATCGGAGTAGCGCAAGTTCAGGACCACGCTGCCGCGGGTCAGGCGACGGGTCAACTGCGACTCGAGCTCGGCTTCGAAGAGCTGGAGCTCTTCGGGCAGCCGAATGATCGCCTTGAAGTACTTGTTGTTGAGGGATCGCAGCTCGACTGAGAAATGGACACCGCCCACTTCCGCAGTCGCCATCCCGAAGCCTGTCATCGAACGGATCATGTGTTGGTGCCGGCCGTCGCAATCAACGCGGGGCGTCGGAGGCCGGGGCATCGGAGCCACCGGATGCGGGCGCGTCGGTCGTCGCGGGCGGGGTCTCGCTCCCGGAGCCAAACTCACCGCCGGAGCCGAACTCGCCCGAGCCGAACTCGCCGGTCGGATCTTCGCTCGCGGGTGGCAGAGTCTCGCCGCTCGACTCGCTCGCAGGCGTCGCGCCGTCCACTCCGGTGGCCGAGGCCGCCGGAGCCGCGCCGGAGGCGGCGGTCGCAGACCGCGGATTGTCGAGGATGTTCAGGGCAATCGAGAGTCCCAGGAAGACCGCGAAGACGCTGGTCGTCGCGACCGTGAGGGCGTCGCCGGTGCGTCCACCGAAGGCGCTGTCGGTGCCGCCACCGGAGGCGCCACCGAAGGCACTCGCCAATCCGCCTCCCTGGGGCTTCTGCACCAGGATGAGGAGCACGAGGGCGACGGAGATCACGATCAACAGCAGGATGAGAATGGCAAACGTGGGACTCATTCGAAACGCTCCAGACACCTGACCTGACACTCGACCCGACACTGGATCGACTTCCTCTGCTCGAGCAACGCCCATGCCCAACTGGCCCAACTGGCCCAACTGGCCCAACTGGCCGGACGCGGTCGATTGGCCTCGCCCCGAGCACGACGCCTCCGCTTCGAAGGCCGCCCGCCGCTCACGGAACCCGCGTGCCCGCGGCCTTGCAGATGGCTGCGAAGTCCGCGCTCTTCAGCGACGCTCCGCCGATGAGTCCGCCGTCGATATCGGGCTGGGCGAAGAGCTCCGAGGCGTTGGCGGCCGTGACCGAGCCCCCATAGATGATGCGGATCGAGTCGGCGAAGGGCGGATGATACCGCGACCGAAGCTCTCGGCGAATTGACGCGTGAACCTGCTGGGCATTGGCCGGTGTGGCCGTCCGCCCGGTCCCGATGGCCCAGACCGGCTCATAGGCGATGACCAGCCGCGCAGCCGGCGGCAGCGTTTCGCCAACGGCCGCGTCCATCGTCTGAAGGCCGGCCCGCAACTGTCCGCTGACGACCGCTTCGGTCTGGCCTTCCTCGCGCTGGGCCCAGGTCTCGCCGATGCAGAACACCGCGGTGAGTCCGTTGGCGATGGCAGTGGCGAGTTTGGACCCGGCCAGTTCATTCGATTCGTGAAGCAGCGTGCGCCTCTCGGAGTGGCCGACGATCACCACCGAGCCACCGAGGTCGCCGATCATCTGGGCGCTGATCTCTCCGGTGTAGGCACCGGAGGCCGCGGTCCAGAGATCCTGCGCTCCCAAGGCGATGTTGTGGTGGCCGAGGGCCCGACCGACCGCCTGGAGATAGACGAAGGGCGGCATCACCGCGATGTCGATCTCGAGTGACACCTCGGCGCACTGTGCCACCACGTCCTCGGCGAGTTCGACCGCGCTCGCGAGCGAGGTGTTCATCTTCCAGTTTCCGCCCACGAAGGGTCGACGCATCGGCATGGCAGGAGCGTATTCGAAGTGTGCGGCGCCCGCGCTCTCGCTTCACTCCAGCAGCCAGAGCGCAACGATTGCGTCGTAGGCCACGTGGGCGCCGACAGCGATGCCGAACCCGCGCATCACGAACAGCACTCCGAAGTAGACGCCGGCGATTGCGAAGAAGGCCACTCGCCGGAGCGAAATGATCCCGTCGGGTCCGGCGAGCGGGTGGTACCAGGTGAAGACCGCCGCCGAAATGGCAATCGCCACGCCGGCGCCGACCGCGTGGCTGGCACGGCCGACATCGACGAGCACGGTGTGAATCACCGCAATCAGCAGCATTCGAAAGACCAGCTCTTCGTAGAGCCCCGCCCCGAGACTGATGACCAGCTTGCTCCAGATGTCGAGTTCCGCGATTCGGCCATCCACCTCGCCACCCATGGCCGGCACGACCCGCGCCAGGAGCTGCGCCGCCACGAGCAGAGGCATCGCCGAGATCAGCGACTCCACCGCCATGAAGAGCGGGACCGCCCAGCGAGGTCTCCACGGATCGCGGGAGAGGATCTGCCACAGCAGCAGGACGACGATCAGGCCGAAACCGGGCAGTCCGAGTCCGATGGTCACGCCCAGCGTCGAGAAGATCCGCAGGAGTCCCTCGTGGGCGAGATTCAAGAGGATGTCGGGATGCCGCGGATAGAGCAGAAGCAGTCCCACTTCGTAGGCGATCACCAGCGGCGCCACGAAAAGCAGAATGTGCAACGGCCGCCGAGCGTCCTCGAAGTAACGCTCGAGAACGCGCGACATGTCGGGCTGGCGTCGTCGCGGTGTGGCCACGAGTTGGAGTGATAGCGTGGGTGACGGCGATGTGCAGCCGCGCACGACGGTCGGCTGCATGAATGAAAACGCCCAGCGGTGTCGCTGGGCGTGTTCGTTGACGGGCTGGGGTCGACAGGCTGGGGTTGGCGGGCTGGAGTCGAAGATCGGGGGTCGCCGGTCTGCGTGGTCGATCCGCACCAGACTCAGGCTGCCGCGGCGCCCTTGAGGTCGCGAAGATGCTTGGTCAGGCGGCTCTTCCGACGCGCCGCGGTGTTGCGGTGGATGGCGCCGGTGGCCGCGATCTTGTCGAGCAGCTGCGCAGTCTTGCGGTACTCGGCCTCGGCCACGGTGACGTCCTTGTCATGCAGCGCCTTGGTGAACGCCGCAAGCTGGTTCTTGATCCGGCGCTTGCGCCACATGTTGCGGGCGCGTCGATCGGCTGTCTGTCGGACTCGCTTCTTGGCAGACTCGGTATTCGGCACGGCAAAATCTCAGGAGTGTGGGAAAGAGAATCGGGCATTATGGCGGGCCGCACGAGGATTGCAAGCCCGCGGCGGCGGGAGGTTGGCGGAGAGTTCCTTCCGTGCCGGCACTCCCGTCCCGCCCGATGGCACTTCCGCGATCCCGAGGAACCCCGGGCGACCCCGACCGCCGGCGACTTTCCCTTGTCCGCGGCCGTTGCTACCATCCGCCCTTCCCGATCAACGGGCCGTCGGTGACACCCACCACAGCGCCTCGGCGTCCGGCATTTCGCCGGATCGCAGAACGCTTCGGAAGGTGGCGCCGCAAGGGGTGTTCAGTCGCGGCTGACGAACACTCCAGCCTCCCGGGAAGAAGTGCCGCGGAGCTGGTCGTCGGAGCGGATCCGCCCCGACCTTGACCGAACCGCGTTCTGGATTGTCGGTTCGTGTCGAAGGTTGGTGTGGCGTGACAAGCGTGACCTGGGACCACACGTTTGTTTCTCCACCTGTTTCTTCACTTGTTTCTTCTCTGGCCCGTGGTGTAACGGTAGCACAGCTGGTTTTGGTCCAGCTTGTCCTCGTTCGAATCGAGGCGGGCCAGTTCCCGCTTTTGACCGCTTCACTCTCGGCTCCGCTCTGCTCGTTCTGCTCGTTACTCATGTCTCCGTCCACCGACCATCGCGGCGGTTCTTCCGCAGTCCCGTCCGCGCCGCTCGCGGCGCTCAGCGCCGTGGTGCTTGCCGCCGGCAAGGGCACGCGGATGAACAGCGATCTTCCCAAAGTCGTGCACCAGGCCCACGGTCAGCCGATGGTGCGCTGGGTCGTCGACGCCTGTCGCGCCGCCGGGGCCGAGCCAGTCGTTCTCGTCGTCGGCCATCGCGCCGAGGACGTGAAGCGGGTCTTCGCCGGCGATGACTCCGACCTCGCCTGGGCGCTCCAATTGGCGCAGCGCGGAACAGGTCACGCCGTCGCCCAGGCCGAGAGCGCGATGCTGGCCGCCGAGCGCGCCGGCGCCATCGATTGTCTGGTCCTCTACGGCGACGGACCGTTGATCCGACTCGCGACGCTGCTGACTCTCGTCGAGCGGCATCGCGCCTCCGGCGCCGCCGCCACGCTGGCCACCGCGGTCATCGACGACCCCACCGGATACGGCCGCATTCTGCGGGATTCCGCGGGGCGATTCCTCGCCATCCGCGAACAGAAGGACGCCAGCGAAGTGGAGCGGGCGATCCGCGAGATCAACCCCGGATACTACTGCTTCCGCATCGCCGATCTCTTCTCGGCGCTGCGACGCGTCGACAGCGCCAACGCCAGCGGCGAAATCTACCTCACCGACGTCTTCGAGATCCTGCTCCGCGAGGGACGGCACATCGAAGTCGTCGCGGCGGTTCCGCCCGAGGACGTGCTTTCGGTGAACACGCCGGAACAGCTCGGCACCGTCTCGGGGATCCTCGAGCGGCGCGATGCGACGACCTCGGCCTCAAACTCCCCCGCCACCTTCCGCGCAGGCTCCGTGCATCCATGAGCGCCGCCGACGCCAATCACCTGAAGATCTTCGCCGGCCGCGCCGGTGGCGCCCTCGCCCGTCGCATGTGCGAGCACCTCGAGCTCCCGCTCGGGCAGGGACACGTGACCGCCTTCGACGACGGCGAGCTCTTCGTGAAGCTCGACGAGGATGTGCGCGGGCGAGACTGCTTCGTGGTGCAGTCGACCTGCGATCCGGTGAACAACAACCTGATGGAGCTGTTGATCTACATCGACTGCCTCAGGCGGGCGAGCGCCAAGCGGATCACGGCGGTCATCCCCTACTTCGGATACGCCCGACAGGACCGCAAGGACGAGGGACGCGTCCCGATCACCGCGAAGCTGGTGGCCAACGTCATCACCACTGCGGGCGCCGATCGAGTGCTGTGCATGGATCTCCATGCCGCCCAGATCCAGGGATTCTTCGACCTCCCGGTGGATCACCTCAGCTCGGCGCCGGTTTTCATGAACTACTTCCGCCAGCATCGGGCGAGCCTCGGCGATCTGGTCGTCGTCTCCCCCGATGTCGGCAACGTCAAGGTGGCGAAGGCCTTCTCGAATGCCCTCGATGCCGACATCGCCATCATCCACAAGCGCCGCCACTCCGGCGCCCAGGTCAGTTCCACGAACGTGATCGGCGAAGTGCGCAATCGCACCGTCCTGATGATCGACGACATGATCTCGACCGCCGGAACCGTCTGCGAAGCCGCCCGGCTGGTGATGGACCACGGGGCGACTTCGGTGGTCGCGGCGGCCACCCACGGCGTCCTCGTCGGCCCGGCCATGCAGCGACTCTCGGCGGCGCCGATTGAGAAGATCATCGTCAGCGACACCATTCCCGATGGCGTCCGCACCGCACCCATCGGCGACAAGCTCGAAGTCCTTTCGGTCGCCGGCCTGATGGGTGAGGCCGTGCATCGAATCCATCACGACCAGTCGCTCTCCGCCCTCTTCCGCGGCGGCGCGGAAACCAAGCGCTGAGTGGTTTCATCACGAATTCCCATCCCCCGAACCAATCCCCGAATTCCGACTCTCGAATTCTGACCCCCGGAGAACACCATGGCACACGAAACCCCAACTCTTGCGGCCACTCGTCGCGAGCGACTCGGCACCCGATATGCACGCCGCGAGCGTCAGAGCGGTGGACTCCCCGCCGTCATCTACGGACACAAGACTGATCCGATTGCCATCCTGCTCGATGAGAAGCAGACTCTCTCGCTGCTGCACCACGGCACCCACGTGGTCAACGTCCAGATCGAGGGCGGCGCCACCGAGACCTGTCTCGTGAAGGAACTGCAGTTCGGCTTCCTCGGCGACAACGTGATCCACGTCGACCTCGCTCGAGTGGATCTCGACGAAGAGGTGGAAGTCAGCGTCCACCTCCGCTTCCTCGGCACTCCCGAGGCGGCCAAGAAGCCCGGCGCGATCGTCCACTACGAGATCACCGAGCTTCCCGTCCGCTGCAAGGTGCGCGACATCCCCGACGAGATCCGCGTCGACATCGGCGGCATGGGCGATTCGCTTCCGGCGAAGGACGTCCACCTTCCGGCCGGCGTGCGACTCGACGTGGCCCCGACCGAAATCGTCGCCCGCATCGAGCTGGTGCTCGACGTGGCCGAAGGCGAAGCCGCGGTCGTCGAAGGCACCGGTACCCAGCCGGAAGTCATCACCGAGCGGAAGCTCGAGGGTGAGGCCGGCGACGCCAAGGAGAAGAAGGCGTGAAGCTGATCGCCGGCCTGGGCAATCCCGGACTCGAATACGACCGCACCCGACACAACGTCGGGTTCGAGGTCGTCGATCGGCTTGCCCGCCGGTACAGCGATGTCGCGGGCGGAGGCCCGGCGAGCGCTGCCGCGAAGTCCCGATTTGGTGGCCTCCTTCTGGAGGCCACCATCGGGGACGAGCGGGTGCTCCTGCTGAAGCCGCTCACGTACATGAACCGTTCAGGGCAGTCGGTGTCGGAAGCAGTTCGCTTCCACAAGCTCGATCCGCAGAAGGACCTGCTGGTCATCGTCGACGATCTGGCGCTGGCCTGCGGAGTGATCCGACTTCGCGACCGCGGATCGGCGGGAGGTCACAACGGCCTTTCCGACGTCGAGCGGCTCCTTGGAACGGACTGCTACTCGCGACTGCGCATCGGCATCGACCCGCCCAAGGCGATTCCGCAGAAGTCGTACGTGCTCGGTCACTTCACTCCCGAGCAGCGAGGCCGGCTGGAGCCGGCGCTCGAGGATGCCGTCGCGGCGTCCACCTGCTGGGCGAAGGAAGGGATCTCAACGGCGATGAATCGCTTCAACAGCCGAAACGTGGTCGAGACCGCGGCGGCACCCCTTCGAGAACCCAAGCGAGACGCGCCATGACCCGATGAGCGTCACCACCGCGCCCGATACCACTCCGTGCAACCCACTGCTGCTCCCTGCCCCCTGCTCCCCTGATTCCCTGATTCCCTGATTCCCTGATTCCTGATTCCTGATCCCTGACTCCCAACTGCCATGGCTGAAACTTCCAACCGCTCCTACGAAGGCCTCTTCCTCTTCCCCCAGTCGGCAAGCGCTGATCTCCAGGCGTGCGTCGACCACATCCGCGACATCCTCAGCCGCAGTCAGGTCGACGTGCTCGCGCTCAAGAAGTGGGACGAGCGCCGTCTCGCCTTCGACATCCGCGGCAACAAGCGCGGCGTCTACTTCCTCGCCTACTTCAGCGCCAAGCCCGGGGCGCTGGTCTCGATCGAGCGAGACTGCAACCTGTCGGAGCGGATGCTGCGCTCGCTGGTCGTGCGCGTCGAGTTGAGCGACGAGGAGATGCGGGCCCACGACGGCAGCGCTCAGATCGCCGACGAGATCAAGCTCCGCGACAGTGGCGAAGCTGCACCGGCCGCCGCCCCCGAAGCCGCTCCGGCGGTTTGATCGGCGTCGGCGCAGTCGGAATCAGTCCCTTCGGTGCGCAACCGAACGACGTCATCCCAACGGCGCCCGAAAGTCAGGCCGGACGCCCTGAAACACGCGGACTCCGCGCTCGGCTTTCCGACGCGCGGGTGTCCCGCGGGGGGCTTGGCAGCAGCGAAACTGGTCGCTCGGGATCAACCAAACAAAATCCATACACGCGTTCCCCAAGGCGGGGTGGACGGCGGTACACTTCGCTCGTTCTTTCGGGGTCTCGTCCCCCGCCATTCTCGGCATCCCCCCAACGCCAATCCCCACACACGCCGGCGGCTCGGCAAGGAGCGAACTCGATGGGTAGCTACAACAAGGTCCTTCTCATGGGCAACCTCACCCGCGACGTGGAGTTGCGGCACACCAACAACAGCCAGGCAGTGGCCAACATCGGCCTCGCCGTGAATCGTCGCTACAAGACGGCCCAGGGCGAGGAGCGCGAGGAAGTGACCTTCGTCGACTGCGAGGCTTGGGGAAGCACGGCGGAGGTGATGTCCAAGTACCTCTCCAAGGGCAAGCCGGTCTTCGTCGAGGGGCGACTGAAGCTCGACCAGTGGCAGGACAAGGAAGGCAACAAGCAGTCCAAGCTGCGGGTCGTCATCGAGTCGTTCCAGTTCATCGACTCTCGAGGCGGCGGTGGTTCCGGTGGCGAGGGCAGTCCTCGATCGGACTCGAGCCGTCCTTCGCCCTCCCGCCACGCCGAGGCCGCCTCGGTGGCCCACAATCCGGTCGCGGAAGAGGACATTCCTTTTTGAGCGCTCCGTAGCGGCGAGTGGTTTGA
>CAYXKH010000084.1:3110-11540 GCA_964465255.1 uncultured Isosphaeraceae bacterium | reverse complement strand
CGCGGCGTACCAGAGCGAGTGTGCGGCCGGAGGCCGCTACGGAGCGCTAAAACCGGTGTCCACTCTCAACCATTCTCGCCGCCTCAATCGTGTAGTTCGCCCACGGCTTGGCATCGAGTCGGGCCTTGGGGATCGGCTTCCCGGTCGCCTGGCAGACGCCGAAGATGCCGTCGTCGATCCGCTGCAGTGCCGCGTCGATCTCGTTGATCGTCTCGCGCTCCTTCTCGGCGAGATTGAGGGCGAAGTCCTGATCGGCGGTGTCGGAGCCGATGTCGGCCATGTGGATGGGCATGTGCGAGAGGTTTCCGCCGTTCGAGCGGAGGGCCTCCTGCTCCATTCCCTCGACCAGCCCGAGGATCTCGGCCCGCTTCTGGAGCAGCAGATCGCTGTAGTGATCCAGCTCCTTCTTGGAGAGCTTGGTCTTGATGCCGCTGACGTCGACGGCTTCGACCGCCGTCCCCGACTTCAGTTCGGCGTTCTTGGGCTTCTTCGAGACGGAGATGTCCTTGGTCGACATCATCCGCACCCGACGTCCGTTGATCACGACGTAGCCGTGCGCGTCGGTCTTCGGTGCCGCCGCGGCTGCGGCCGCAACCGAACGCGAGTTCGACTTGTCACCGAGCTTGAGGCTCTTCGATCCGGCTCGTCCCTTGGGCTTGGCTGCGGCTGCGGGTTTGGCGGTCGACTTGACCGAGGGCGGCGGGGTGCCCTTGCCGCGAACGACGGGGGCGCTGGCCTTCGCGCTCTTGGCGGAGGCCGTCCCGTTTGGCTTGTTTCCGAGGACCTTGGCGGATGAGGTCTTCGCGCCGGCAGAAGGCCCCGAAGCGCCCTTGCCTGCAGCGTTCGCGGCGGAGGGCTTCGGCGGGTTGGTCTTCACGTTCTTGGGGCCGATCTTGGCAGTGGCGCGGGAGGGAGGAGCGGCCGTCGCGCGGGGGGTGGACTTCGGTGTCGGACGAGCAGGAGAGTTCTTGCCGGAGGGCTTGGCGGAGGGCTTGGCGGAGGTCTTGCCGGAGGGCTGGGCGGAGGTCGGCTTGATCGCGGAGCTCTTCGCGGGCGACCCCTTCGCAGCACCCTTCGACTTCGCCGCGCCGCCCGTCGAGAGCTTCGCAGCGGGCTTGGCAGCGGGCTTCGGGCCTGGCTTGGCCAAGGGTCGCGCCGACGACTTCGCCGCAGGCTTGGAGGTCGCGCCGCGACTGGGCTTCGCGACGGGCTTTCGTGATGTCGAACCGATCTTCTTCGCCACGCTCGTTCCTTTCCCAAGTGTTCATCAGTGTCGATCAATATCGATCGGGGCAGTGTCGATCAGGGGATCTCGATCAGGGGATCTCGATCAGGGAATCTCGATCAGGGAATCTCGATCAGGGAATCTCGGCCAGGGATCATCGATTCGACTCGTCGAGCCCGTTCGCCAGTTCGTTCCGCGGCGACCGGCACGGCCGCGCAGTCCACTCGAAAACCCTGAACAGCATGCTCGGCACGGAGGGCTCGGCATTCCTCGCGACCCCCGGGCGACTCCATCGCGATTCCCGGGACGACTGCCGGGCAACTGCCGGACGACTGCCGGGCAACCCCCGCGGGCGACCCCCGCGGAACCGAGTGCTCGCGGGGCTCTTCCGTCGCCCTCTGGACTCCGGTTGGACCCAGACGGCCCGTCGACGCGTGCGGTTCGATTGAATTCGCGCACCGACCGCAGAAAACGCGGGAGATTAGCAGTGAATCGCGCACCCGTCAAAACCTCAGTGGCGTCCCGACCGCTGCGAAGTTGAACCCGACGCTCGATCGCGCCGCACCGCTCGGCGCACGGCGGGTCGCACCTCTGGGCGCGACTGCGGAATCTCATCTGGCTGACTGCCCCGCACGGTGACTCGCGAAATGAGCGGCCGGCTCAGCCAGCCCCCTCCTCGCGCTCGACCGAGCCGATCCGACGGATCTTGTCGAAGCGGCGGCGCACGAGAGTCTCGGGCTTGAAGCGGCGAAGCTCGCGGACCTTTTCGGCGATCCAGGCGCCGAGCTGGTCGGCCATCGCCTGAGGATCCCGATGCGCCCCGCCGGGGGGTTCGGGGATCACTTCATCGACCAAACCGTTCTTGAGATTGTCGACTGCCGTGAGTGCCAGGGCCTTGGCCGCGATGGTGTTGGTCTGATCGTTGGACTGCTTCCAGAGGATCGCGGCGCAGCCTTCGGGGCTGATCACCGAGTACCAGGAGTGCTCGAGCATGGCGACCCGGTCGCCGATACCGATCCCGAGCGCTCCGCCGGAACCGCCCTCGCCGATCACGATCGAGACGATCGGGGTGCGCAGGCGGCTCATCTCGCGGAGGTTGACGGCGATCGCTTCGGCGACGCCGCGCTGTTCGCTGCCGAGACCTGGGAAGGCCCCCGGGGTGTCGATCAGAGTCACCACCGGAAGTTTGAACTTCTCCGCCAGCTTCATCTTGAGGAGCGCCTTGCGATAGCCCTCGGGATGGGCGCAGCCGAAGTTGCAGGCGATCTTTTCGTTGGTGGTCTTGCCCTTGCGATGGCCGATCAGAAGGACCTTGGTCGACCCGATGCGGGCCAGGCCGGTGACGATGGCGGCGTCGTCGCCGAAGCGGCGATCGCCATGCAGCTCGCAGAAGTCGCGGCACATGAGTCGGATGTAATCGCTCGACTGCGGCCGATTCGGATGCCGAGCGACCCGCACGGTCTGCCAGGGCGAGAGGCTCGCGTAGGTCTTGGTCAGCAGACTTGCGCGGGTCTCTTCGAGCTTCTGGGTCTCGGCCTCGTACGCATCTGCGTCGGGGCGGGCGCGGAGGGCGTCGATCTGCTTTTCGATCTCCAGCACGGGTTCCTCGAAGTCGAGGACGTACGTGGAAATGGGAGCTCGGGACATGGCGGGAGTGTAGAGGAGAGAGCGGGGGCTCACTTCATTACCATCGCGGTCATGCCGAGCCCAATTCCGATTGAGATTCACGAAGAGATCGTCGAGTACCGAGATTCCGAGCTGGTGTGCGAGGGGTACCTCGCGGCGCCGGCAAAGGGAGCGAGCGGAGGGGGGAAGCTCCCTGCGATCCTTGTGGCGCATGCATGGGGCGGTCAGGACGACTTCGCTCGAGCCAAGGCCCGGGCGCTTGCGGAACTGGGATACGTCGGCTTCGCCATCGACATGTACGGCAAGGGTCGGCGCGGGAACACCCCCGAGGTGTGCTCGGCGCTGATGCAGCCGTTCATGGACGACCGCGCGCTTCTGCGCCGCAGCATGCTGGCGGCGGTCAGCGCCGTCAGAAGCCATGCGCTCGTCGACGCTCAGCGCCTCGCGGCAATCGGTTTCTGTTTCGGCGGACTCTGCGCACTCGATCTCGCCCGCAGCGGCGCACCCGGCGTGCGCGGCGTGGTCAGCTTTCACGGGCTCCTGACACCCCCAAACCTCGGACCGCAGTCGCCGATTGCCGCGAAGGTTCTCGTCCTTCACGGTTACGACGATCCGATGGCCCCACCCGACGCGGTGCTGGCTCTGGCGAAGGAACTCACCGACGCCGGCGCCGACTGGCAGATCCACGCCTACGGCCGCACCCTCCACGCCTTCACCAACCCCGTCGCCAACGCCCCCGAGATGGGCCTGCGCTACGACGCCGCCGCGGACAGGAGGAGTTGGGCGGCGATGGTGGAGTTCTTGAAGGAAAGGTGAAGTCGGGAGGGGGCAGGGAGCAGGGAAGAATGGCAGAGGGTTGCACGATTGGATACGTGCGCTGCGGTCGGGGCCGCGCGGTGTCGGAACTCAGCGCCGACATTCAGACGTGCAGCCCATTGCCATCCTTTCCTGCTCCCTGCTCCCTGCTCCCTGATGTGAAGAAACCCCCCGCAACGCGCGAGGGGCTCTGAAGGGGAACGAACGGTCTTCGACATCAGGTCCAGAGCGAAAGAAGGAGACCGAGATCCGCTCCGTCAACCGTGCCGTTGCCGTCCAGGTCGGCGGGTCCTGCTGCGCCCCACGCGGCGAGCAGGAGGCCGAGATCCGATCCGTTCACGAGTCCGTCGCCGTCGAGATCGCCGAAGACCGGCGGCTGGCAGTCAATGCAGTTGGGGTCCTCGCCCCGCTCGCAGATGCCGTCGCCGCAGACTGGGGCCGGAACGCCGCAGCCGTTGGTGACCACGGTGGCGTCATTGCTGAGCTTGTTGGCGACGACCATGTCGAGATCGTTGTCGGGTTCAAGGTCGGCGAGGGCGATCGCCTGAGGCTCGATGCCTGCGGCGGTCAGCGTGGCGGCGCCGAAGGTGCCGGTGCCGGTGCCGGGGAGCGTCGAGACGTTGTTGCTGTCGACGTTGCCGGTGGCGATGTCGAGGATGCCGTCGCAGTCAAGATCGCCGACGGCGATGATCGAGGTGTTGAGTCCGCCGGTTGGGTAGTGGACGACCGGCGCGAACCCGAGCCCGGTGCTCAGGAAGATCGAGGCGCTCGCGAAGCCGCTGCCGTTGGAGGCCACGGCCAGATCGGCAACGCCGTCTCCATTGAGATCGCCGCTGGCCATCTCGTCGGGACGACGGGCGCCGCCGACCGAAAGGTTCACCGAGAAGGTGAGCACGCCGCCGGCGCTCGAGTAGATCGCGACCGTGCGATCGTCGCGGTTGCTCACCGCGACGTCGCCGTCGCCATCGCCGTCGAAGTCGACGAAGGCGACGCCGCGCGGCTCGCCCGTCAGGGCCAGCGTCTGACCGGTGAAGACGCCGAGACCGTTGTTGGTGAGGACGGTCGCATTGTTGGAGTCGCGATTCGCGGTGGCGAGATCGAGATCGCCATCGCCGTCGACGTCGCCGGCGCTCAGCGCCCGCGGGTTCTGGCCGGTGGCGAAGGAACCGGCGGAGGCGAAGACGCCGGCGGTGTTCCTCAGCAGGGTGACCGCGCTGCCATCCTGAAGCGCAACGGCCAGGTCGACCGAGCCGTTGCCGTCGAAGTCGCCGGCGGCCAGCGCCCCGGGGCTCGACGAGGCGGGCATGACCACCACCTGTCCGGCCGTGTAGCCGAGGCCGCCGTTGATGAAGATGCGCACGCGATCGGGTGCGTCGGTGGTGAAGGCAAGATCGAGATCGCCGTCGCCATCGAAGTCGCCGACGGCGACTCCGCTGGGGGCGGTTCCGACCGGGACGGTCGCGGTCGACTCGGCGATGAATCCAGCCGTGGCAGTTCCGGCCACGAGGCCGAGAGCGGCGAGAAGACCGAGGGGACGAATGAAGGAAGAGTGCATTGGGGAGATTCCGTTTCAGTTGAGATCACTCGTTCGCCCTTCAGCGGGGAGTGTTCCGGGAGTCGAGTCGCACCCGCGGCTGCCTGATACGTCAGGAGCGAATCGAAAGCTGGAATTGGTCTTTCGGCTCGGTCACGCGCAATGGCGGTACCGTGCAGGCATGACCGCAACGGAGGGAGATCACGTCGTCGAACTCCTGCGCCGCTGCGTGGTGGGCGAGGCTCGGGCGTGGGACGAGTTCATCGCCCGGTACTCGCGCCTGGTCTATTCCATTCCTCGCCGCTACGGACTCTCCGCAAGCGACAGCGAGGATGTGATGCAGGCGGTCTTCGTCGCCGCGTTCCGATCGCTGGCCCGGATCGACGATCCGTCGCGCATCGCCTCGTGGCTCATCACCAGCGCCCATCGCGAGAGTTGGAGAGTCGGACGGGAGCGACGTGCTCTCGCGGACTCGACCGAGTTCTCGGCTCATTTCGCCGACCTCGGTTCGCCGCCCACGGAGTCCACCGAGACCTGGGAGCGGCAGGACCGCGTCGATGGCGCCATCGCCGAGCTCGGCGGGACCTGCGAGGAACTCCTGCGGTCGCTTTATTCGCGACGTGGCGAGCCCGACTACCAGGCGATTTCCGCGCGGCTTGGCATGCCTGTCGGATCGATCGGGCCGACGCGGGCCCGCTGCCTCAAGAAGCTCGAACGACTCCTCGTCGCCGCCGGGTTCGGCGCCGACTCCGAGGAGCGGCCGGTGATGAGCGGCGGCGATCGGCCGGCAGGCGGCAGTTGAATCGAGGACTCCTTCGAACTTCGCGGTATCAGCACTCGCAACGCGGACCTCTCCCTCCGTTGGATCGACCCCTATGGACCGCCCACCTCCCACTGAAGAAACGCTGATCGCCCTTGCCGCAGGCGAGTTGTCGCCCGAGGAAGGCCGGCTGGTCGAGATGGCGCTGACTCGAGATCCCGCCGCCGCGGCTCGCGTCGCCCTTTTTCGACAGGCCATCGAATCACTCCGAACCGACGACGCCGAGCGCCCCGCAATCGAAGCGCTCGCCAGAGTGCAGGGCGTGATCCGTTCGATGCTGCGCCCCGTTCGAAGCGACGACACCGCCGCCGCGAACTGGTGGGAGGGCCTCCTCGAGGTGGCCGCGACGCTCTTCTTCGACAGCCGCAGCGCTCCGGCGCTGGCGTCTGGGCTGCGCGGCACCAGTGCGACTCGAGAGCTCAGCTACCGCGGCGACGGAATCGAGGTCGATCTCGGGATCGAGCCGCAGGTGTCGGACGAGCACTTGAGCGCCTCTGGCGGCGACCGAGAGCCGCGGGCCCGCCTGGTTGGACAGATCTCCGTCCAGGTGGGCACCGTCGATCGAATCGCAATCACCCGCGGAACTCCGCGCCGGCTTGTCGCCGAGCTCGAACCCGACTCGCGCGGTGTCTTCATGCTCGCCCTCGAGCGCGGCCGCTACGACCTCCTGATTGCCCAGGGCGATCGTGTTCTCGCCGTCGAGGGTCTCGAGGTCGAGTAGACCACCGGCCGCGGACGCATCAGGGCACACCCGAGGACCAGATGAGCGTGAGCGGAGACGATCGATCGATGTGGCGTGCGCTGCTCCAGCGGCTCGTGGCCACGCCCCGCGAAGGCCGGGCCGCAGTGCTGCGCGGGCGGGACGGGTCGCAGGCCCTCCTCGAACTCGCCACCGAAGTCGAGTCGCTCGCCAGCACGCATGTTCAGGAGGCGATCACCGCCGCGGAGGTGCTCGTCGATGTCTCCGATCAGCTCGGAACGATCGGGGCTCGTGCCAGAGCCCGGCGGCTGGCCGGTCAGGCCCTTGCCTATGGCGCCCGCCTCGACGAATCGCTCGAGTTTCTGGCCAGCGCCGCCACGCTCGCGGAGTCGGATGGCGAGCTGGTCGAAGCGGCGCGAGCGCGACTCACGTCGCTTCATCCCCTCGGCATGCTCGGCCGCCTCGAGGAGGCGGTCGCCGTCGGCACGCGAGCCCGCGGGGAGTTGGAGCGGGCCGGTCAGCCCGGGCTGGCGGCGCGAGCCAGTCACAATCTTGGCAACATCGAGCGCAGTCGGGGCAATGCCGCTGCCTCGCTCGAGCATCTCGCCGTCGCCGGCGCAGCCTTCAGCGGCGAACCGATCCAGCTCGCCCTGGTGGAGAACAGCCGGGCCCACACGCTCCTCTCAATCGACGATTTCGCCGGCGCCGAGCGATCGTTCCGGACGGCGCTCGAACTGCTTCAAAGGAGCGGCGGGGGATTCGCAGCGACGGTCGTCGGCTCGAACCTTGCGGACCTCCTGGCTCGACAGGGCCGACTCTCGGAAGCGCTGGCCGCGTTCGAGATTGCTCGTCGGGCGCTCGCCGAAGACGCGGCCCCGGGGCACCGCGCCCGGATCGCCGTTGAAGAGGCCGACGCGCTGGAGGCCTGCGCCCTTCCCGACGAGGCCCTGCGGTCCTACGACGCCGCCATCCCCGCGCTGCGCGCCGTGGGGCATCGCGGCGACCTTCTGCGGGCGCTGATCGGTCGCGGGCGGGTCCTGATCCGGCTGCGACGCGATGCGGACGCGGCGATCTCCCTCGACGAAGGCGGTGACATCGCCTGGTCGCTCGCCGATTCGCGCTCGGTGGCGACGATCGATCTCCTGCATGGCGAACTGCTCCTTCGCCGCGGCGAGGTCGCGGCGGCGGAGTCGATCCTCCGCAGCGCCATCTCGCGACTTCGCGATCGTCCCGTCACCCGGCTCATCGCCACCATCCACCTCGCGGACGCGGCCCTCGTGCGCGCCGATTGGTCGGGGGCGGTGGCGCTCCTCGACTCTGCAATCGAGGACGCTGCGGAGCGCGAAGTCAATCCGCTCCGCGCCGATCTGCTGCATCGGCGCGGGCGGGCGCGACGGGCCGTCGGCGACCGTGATGGGGCCATCGCCGATCTCTCCGAGTCGATTGCAATCATCGAGCGACTCCGCGGAGGACTGCAGAGCGATCGCCTGCGGGTGGCGTTTCTCGGCAATCGCATCAGCGTGTACCAGGAACTCGTCGGGCTGCTGGTTGCCGGCGGTCCGGAGGCGCCGGTGGCGAGCCTCCTGATCGTCGAAAGGGCCAAGAGCCGTGCGCTTCTCGACCTGCTCCGAAACGTCGCCGAGGGCGCGGCCCTCGAGCAGCCCGAGACGACCGATCCGCCCGATCCGCCCGATCCGACCGAGCGGGCC
>CAYXKH010000084.1:0-3010 GCA_964465255.1 uncultured Isosphaeraceae bacterium | reverse complement strand
CCGATCCGACCGAGCGGGCCATCGCTCAAGAAATCGAGCGCATCCAGCGTGAGATCAGCATTCTCTATTCCCGTCTCGCGGGAGAGGGCGATGACGATCGACGCTCCGTGTCCTCGCCGGGCTGGCGAGCCGGGCTCGTCACCCGCGAGGCGGCGCTCGAAACGCTCGAGCGGCGAATGGTCGCGACCCGCAGTCGCGGCGTCCAACTTGAATCGCCCGCCGACATGGCGACGATGCAGCGAGCGCTGAGTCCGAATGAAGTCCTGGTCGAGTACTTCGTTGCCGATGGCGTTGTGCTCGCCTGGATCCTCCGCGACACGAAGGTCGCGCTGGTCAGCACCGGGATCCGCGAGCGGGCCGTGGAGGACGCGGTGGTCCGACTGCAATTCCAGGTCGGACGATCATTGCGGGAGGCCGACCGGGTGGTGTCGCCGAGCGGCCGCCACGCCGACGATCTGCGAGCCGAGCTGAAATCGCTGCACGATCTGCTGTTGTCGCCGCTCGACAAGGCTCTTGACGGGGCGGAACGACTGATTGTCGCGCCGCATGGCGTGCTGCACATCGTCCCGTTCGCGGCGCTCTTCGATGGCGAGGCCCATCTGGTCGAACGGATCGAGTGCGTCTCCACGCCCTCGGCGAGCATCTGGGCCGGGGGTCGAGGACGTCGTGCGGCGCGAGGTGGCGCCGGGCCGCTCGTCGTCGGCGTCTCGGACGACGCCGCGCCGCGCATCGCCGACGAGGCCAGGGCGGTGGGCGCATTTCTCGGAACCGCGCCGCTTCTCGGCGGCGCTGCAACCGTCGCGGAGGTCCGCAGTCGACTCGGGAGTGCATCCCTTGCCCACATTGCCTGTCACGGGTTCTTCTCGGCCGCGGCGCCGCTCCAGTCGGGACTTCGGCTTGCCGACGGGTGGCTGACCGTTCGCGACATCCTGCGACTGCGGCTCGAGGCCGAACTCGTCGTGCTGAGCGGATGCGATACCGGACGAAGCGCGATTTCCCGCGGCGACGAGCTGCTCGGACTGGTTCGCTCCTTTCTTGGGGCCGGTGCGAGCAGTATGGTCGTGAGCCTCTGGAGCGCGTGCGATTCAAGCACTGCGGAGCTGATGACGACCTTTCACTCGACGCTCGCCAATCGCCCCTCGGCGGCGCCGTGCACGATTGCCCGAACGGCTGCGGCACTTCGGCATGCCCAGCTTGCGATGCTGGCGAGCCGATCGAACCCGATTCACTGGGGCCACTTCATTGCAACTGGCATTGCAACTGGCTTTGCAGGGGGAATTGCACCGGGCATTGCAACTGGCATCCCCAGCGGAATGGGGCAGCCGGGACTTCAGGCTGTTGACGAGCGAGAGAAGAACACATGAACACGTTGAAGAAGACAAACCAAGTCGGAAGAGTCGGCGTCGGAAGAGTCGGCGTCAGAAGAGTCAGCGTCGGAAGAGTCAGCGTCGGAAGAGTCGGCTCGCTCGAGGCATCGAGTGGAGCTCCGCGGTCCATCCCAAGGTCCCGCCGCGCCGTCGTGGCCGCGGCGACTGTCGCCATGGTGACACTCGCCTTGCTGACGCGTCCGCTCGGCGCGGGCGGAGGGGGACCGGTTCCGGGCGAGGATCCGCTGGTTCCCGATCAGGTGATCGTGCGGCTGTCGGCGAATGTGGAGCTCTCGGCTGCGCTTGCGATGGTCGACGCGGCGTTCCCCGGAACAACCGTTCTCGGCTCGATCGCGTCGCGGTCCACCTTCAAGTTCGGTCTCCCGAGCGGGAGTCCGGTGCCTTCCGTCGATGCGCTTCTGGCGCAGATGGTCGCCAACGGAACGCTGGTGTGGGGCGAGTTGAACTACGAGGGCCAGGCTGCGGAAGGCAAGGCCGGCGATCTCTGGTCGACCGATCTCGGCGGCGCGGGCTCCGGCGCCTACTCCGGTCAGTACGCCGGCGAACTCCTCGGTCTGCGCGAAGCCCACGCGACCTCGCGTGGTCAGGGTGTGCTGGTGGCGGTGCTCGACACGGGGGTCGACCCCACGCACCCTGCATTGGCGGCCCAGATCGGGACCGGCGGCGCGAGCTTCGTGGCGGGCGCCGGGCTCGATGACCTGGGGACGAACGAGGACAACGACGGCGACGGACTGATTGACGAGATGACCGGCCACGGCACATTCGTCGCCGGGCTGATCCTGCTGGTGGCGCCTGAGGCCACGCTGGTTCCGATCACCGTCCTCGACAGCGAGGGAATCGGCGACACGCTCTCGCTGGCCCAGGGGATCTACCACGCCATCGATGGGGGCGCCCACGTCATCAATTGCTCCTTCGGCTCGACCTACAAGGGCGCGGCCGTCGAGGACGCAATCGATGAGGCGGTCGCCAAAGGCATCGTCGTCGTGGGCGCTGCGGGCAACTTCGATCGCGAGGATCCCGAGGAGTACCCGGCGATGGCCAGCGGCGTGATCGGCGTCGGGGCCACGCGGGCCGACGACGTGAAGGCCGGCTTCAGCAACTACAACCCCGACATGGTGCTGTGCGCGCCAGGTGAGAGCGAACTGCTCGGCGGAGGCGGGTGGGATATCGCCAGGAGCGTGATCAGCGCCCTTCCCGGCGGCGAGTGGGGGGTGTGGCGAGGAACGAGCTTTTCGACCGGCTTCGTCTCCGGCGCCGCCGCACTGGTGCGCGCTCAACTTCCCTCGGCGACGCCGAATGCCCTGCTCGTGGCGACGATCACCTCGCGCCTGCAGACGGCCGCAGTGCCAATTGACGATCTCAATCCGCGCTACCAGGGTCTCCTCGGCAGCGGTCGCCTCGACGCCGCGGCGACCGTGGCGCTCGGCGATCCCGCGCCGACTCCCGGCGACCTCGACGCCAACGGCGCAATCGACGGCGCCGACCTCGGCCTCCTGCTCTCGGTCTGGGGCGACTGCCTCCCCGGCCTCGCCTGCCCCGCCGACCTCACCCTCGACGGCACCATCGACGGCGCAGATCTGGGAGCGCTTTTGGCGAACTGGGGGTAACGGCAGGGAGCAGGG
>CAYXKH010000083.1:5664-11744 GCA_964465255.1 uncultured Isosphaeraceae bacterium | reverse complement strand
CCCAGGCGCCGCTGCACCGCGACCACGGCGCCATCGAGTTGATCGGCCCGGGCCGCTGCGGGAACCGGAAGCCCGGTGCGGGAATCGCGACGGGCGGGAAGGGCCATGAAGGGTTCGTAGTCGCTGCCGAGCGTCGCGGGATCGAAGACCGAGAGATTGGTCTTCGCCGACGAGTTCCGCAGTCCGTCGAGCTTGCTGAGGACCGGCATCAGTTGCGCCACCGGCACGCCCTCGACCCGCCGCGGAGCCCGCGCTGGCAGCAGGTCGTGCAACTGATGCGACGCGGCGGCGCCCAGTCCCCACGGGTTTCCTGCCTGCGGAAGCACGACGACGAGATGACCGCCGCGGCGGATGTACTCGCGCAGAGCCTCCGACTCGTCGAGCTCGAGAGTCTGCGGGGCGACGTCGCCCCAGACAATGGCTTCGAAGGGGAGCAGTCCCTCCCAGCGATCGGGGAGCTCGCGGGTGTTCAACCCTCCGACGATCTGGGTGCCCTCGTGCAGGCCGCGCGGGAGCGGATTGGTCTGAGCGCTCTGCGTGGAGTACCCATCCAGATTCATCCGCGTCGGTCCGAGCACGACGATGGCCGACCGATCGTCTTCGATGAGCGTCGCCGGCGCCTCGGCGCTGCCGGGGCTGATTCGCGTCGAGCTCAGTTCCTGGCCGCGCTCGCCATCGTCGTCGGCGAAGACCCGCACGGTGAAGACCGATCCCGTGTCGGTGCGCGGCACAAGTCGGGCGGAGAGCCAGAGGGTCACCGGCTGACCCGGGTTGAGGACCAGAGGCCGCACGTGCTCGGCGATGTCGCCGTCGGCGTTGGGAACCTCCCAGACCAGTTGGGCGGCCTGCGGCTCACCGCTTTCGAGGGTGACGGCGAAGCGGGCGGCAACCCACTCTCCCGCGCGGAACGCCGACCCCACCCCGAATCGATCGAGTCGAATGGAGACGTTCTGCGCCGCCAGCGGCGCCGCAACGAACAGGGCCGCGAGCAGCGCAACCAGTCGCGTGAGCGACTGCTGGGGCACTCTCCCTCGAGAGAATGAAGTGAAGCTCGACACCCGGCTCATCGGGGCGGATGGTACTCGCCTGCGGGACCTCCGTTCAGGGCCGCAGTGCCGCGAATTCGTCAAGCATGGCGATGTGCGAGCGAATGCCGTTCTGGAAACAGGTGAGCTCGAACTTCTCGTTGGGAGAGTGCACGCGATCGTCGTCGAGACCGAAGCCGACCAAGAGAGAGTCGACGCCGAGGATCTTCTGGATCGAACCGACCGCCGGGATGGATCCGCCGGTTCCAATCAGGACCGGGCGCCTGGAGTAGGTCCGCTCCAGTCCGCGCGATGCGGCCTTCAGCCACTTCGAGTCGGTCGGCACCTGAATCGCCGGGCTTCCACCGTGCTGATGGAACTCCCACCGGCAGTCGGGCGGAGTCCGCGACTCGAGGAACTTCTCGAGGCCGGCACGAACTCGCGTCGGGTCCTGACCAGGGACGAGGCGGCACGAGATCTTCGCGGCCGCATAGGCGCCGATCACGGTCTTCGCGCCCTTGCCGGTGTATCCCCCGTAGATGCCGTTGATGTCGCACGTGGGGCGGGACCACATCCGCTCGAGGGTGGAGCGACCGGGTTCGCCGAAGGGGGTCTTCATTCCCGCGCTGCCGAGGAACTCGGCTTCGTCGAAGTCGAGCGCCGACCAGTCGCGCCTGCGGGCGGCGTCGAGTTCGGCGACGTCGTCGTAGAAGCCGGGGATGGCCACGCGACCATCGGGCGTGTGGAGCTGCCCGAGGATCTCGCACAGGGCGTTGCAGGGATTGACCAGCGTTCCGCCGTACATCCCGGAGTGGAGATCGTGCGACGGACCGCGCAGCGTGGCCTCGATGTAGACCAGACCGCGGAGCATCGAGGTGATCGCTGGCGTGGCCACATCCCACATGCCGGTGTCGCAGACCACGGCCACATCGGCGGCGAGTTCCTTGCGATGGGTGGTGAGAAACGGATCGAGGCTGCGACTTCCGCTCTCCTCTTCGCCTTCGATGAGAACCGTCACTGCAACCGGAGGTCCGCCGTGGGTGCGATGCCAGGCGCGGAACGCTTCGACGAAGGTCATCACCTGCCCCTTGTCGTCGACGGCGCCGCGCGCCACGATCTTGCGGCCATGCGGGCTCGGACGAATCACCGGCTCGAAGGGACCGCTCTCCCAGAGTTCGATCGGGTCGGCCGGCTGCACGTCGTAGTGGCCGTAATAAAGGATGCGGGGGGCATTCGCGTCCTCTGCGGCGCCCTTGGGGCCGGGGTGGTGGGCGACCACCATCGGATGACCCTCGGTGGTGTGCAGTTCGGCGTTGAACCCCATGGTCCGAAGATCGTCGACGAGCCACTGACCCGCGCGGCGGGTCTCGGCGTTGAACGCCGGATCGGTGCTCACGCTGGGGATGCGCAGAAAGTCGGAGAGGCGTTCGACCGCGGCCTCGAAGAAGAAATCGGCGTGGGCGAGGACCTGATCAACGCGTGACGAGGTGGTGGGAGATGCCATGGGGCCGGAGTGTAAGGGCGATTCGGCCTTCGCCCAGCGCTCTTCGCACGCGACGCCGACGGCCTTGAGCCTGGAGCCCGCGGCGAGTCGTCAGCCGGTGGCGCGGACCAGCAGCGAGACCGCGACCACGATCAGGATGGCGCCGGCGAAGATCACGAGGATCCAGCGCTCGATCACCGTGGCCTCGAGTTCCTCGGCGCTGCGCCGCAGCGCCGGGCGCGACTCGATGAGCCCCTCCATCTCGGCATAGCTGCGGGCTGGGCGCTGGCGGAAGTCGCACCCGCAGCTCGGGCAGGACGCGCTGCGGAAGCCGCGGGCGGTCTGGGACTCCGCGCCGCACTGAACACAGCGCCGCGCATGCAGGCGACTCGCCGAACTCGTCTTCACTCGTCCGAGCATCTCTCCCGAATCCCTTCCGCGTCCGAACACCCGCCAGATGGTTCAACGACTCGTTCGACTTCCGGTTCGACTTCCCGTTCGACTTCCGGTTTGACCGCTGGTCCGCACCTCAACCAACTCACGGACCGTCTCCGAACAGGCCATCACAGCGGGGCGGACTGGCAACTTCGACCCGTGGGCTCGCTTAGGCTAACACCAGTTCGACGAGGACCAAGGCTCTTCTCATATTGATGGGTGCACGCATGTCCATATCGCCAGCGGAGTGGGTCCGGATGCTCCGATTGCTCGCCGGGGAACTTCCTCCCGCCGGGACCCGCCTCGGCGCGGGGCCGATCGATGCGCCCCTCCTGGCGTCGGCTGCCCGCGAGACCTCATGGCAGCCGGCCGAGGGATGGCCGGTGCCGCGGGTGGGCAACCGAGAGATGGAGTCGCGGGGCGAAGTCGCACCGGAAGTCGAAGTCTGGCGTGCGGTGCACGACCCTTCGTGCGATCTGGAGCAGGTGCTGGCTCGTCGAGAAGGCGGTCCGCTGATTGCTCAAGGTCGGTATAGGACCCTGGAGACATGGACAGAGAGCGAACTGTCCGCGGTGCACGCCCTCGGTCGGATCGTCGGGAGCGGCCGCGCGGAGTGGTCCGATCGACTCGATCGGGCTCGCCGCTGGCACCTCGAGCACACCCAACCCGACAACGCCACCAACCGGCCTTGGGCGCTCCATGTCTTCATCCTGGCCGCAGACGTGGAGTCGGGGCTCTACGCCCAGACGCTGCTGCACAATGCCCAGGTCGCAGGGCCAACACTCGAGCCGCTGGCGCGAGTCATCATGCTGGACGCGGCCCACGAACTGGAACGGGCGGCGCGGTAGCATCCGCGTCCGTGAAGCCCACCCCCAGTCAGGCGTCCACCGCAGGTTTGGCCGCAGGTTTGGCCGCAGGTTTGGCCGCAGGTCCGACCGCAGGTCCGACCTTTGCGGGCAGCGGCACCCCGCTGCGGGCAACCCGTGCCGAATGGAGCGAGTCGACGATACTGATCCTCAAGCGGCTGCTCAGTCCGCTCCGGGCCATCACTGCCTCGATGAATCCACCTCGGATCCTGCTCGGGCTCCTCTTCGTGGCCTCGATCATGGCGGCCGGAGGGCTCTGGGACAGTGCGGCGCGGGCGCTCGGCACCACCCAGCTCGGTCCGGGCGGACTGATCACGGTGGTGGACGGTGTGGCGATATTTGCACCGGATGTCGAGGGGATGAGCGGGGACGGTTCCCGAGGGCTCTTCGAGTCGACCGTCGACGCGGTGACGCTCGCGTCCGTTCAGGCGATGCGGGCGATTCTCGCGGGCAACCCCGCCGATGCCATCCATTGGCTTCGGGCCCTGATCCTCGACGTGCCCCTGACGCTGTGGCGGGTCAGTCCGACCTTCGTGATCCTCTTCGGTCTGCCGCTGGTCGTGCTGATCAGCCTGCTTGGTGGCGCCGTCTCCCGCATCGCCGCGGTCGAGCAGGCCTCCGGCGTTCGACTCGGGACCGTGGAAGCCCTCCGATTCTCGGGCGAATCGCTGGTGCGGACGGTGGCGGCCCACCTCATCCCGCTCGCGCTTCTGGGCGCCCTGGCCGTGGTGATGGCCGTCGCGGGCGCCCTCCTTCTGGTCCCGGTCCTCAATCTGCTGGTGGCACTCGCTGCGGGACTCCTGCTCCTCCTCGGGTTTCTCGGAGTGGTCCTCGGGTTGCTCACCATCGTGTCGATGCCGCTGAGCTGCGCGGCGGTGGCCTGTGACGACTCGGACGCCGCCGACTCGACCCAGCGCACCTTTGCCTACTGCCTCCAGCGACCAGTGCAGTGCATCGCCCTGCACGCGATCACGCTCATGGGCGCGGCCGTCGGCTACGCGGTGATTGCCACGGTGGTGGCTCTGGCCCTGAGCGTGACCGGCGGACTGCTCGGAGTCTGGGGCGCTGAGCCGGCCGGAGCGCTGACCGAGGGTGTCGGTCCCTTCGCAATCCAGGCCACCTCGGAGCATGTGGTCGAGGGCGCGACCGTTCGTGGCTCGTCGGCCATCCTCGGATTCTGGCGCACGGTCTGCGTCGGGCTCGTGGCCGGATGGACGGTGTCGTATCTCTTCTCGGCGTGGACCTTCGTCTACCTCGCACTCCGCGAGGCGGTCGATGGACAGGAGCCCGAGGATGTCCGCGGAGCGGGCGCCGCCGCGGGCAGGTGGGAAGCGGGTCGGGCGGACGCGTAAGCAGTCCGCCGCGCTCGCGCTACGACGCGGCTCCGCTGCGCAGCGCCGCAATCTCCGCGCGAAGCGATTCCAGCGAGGCTTCCAGGGCGGCGACGCGCTCGAGAAGCGCGGGATCCGCGGGTGCGAATCCGCCCACGCCCGAACCCGAAGTGGAGCCCGCACCCGAGCCGGATCCCGCACTTGCGGTCACTCGTGCCGAGGCTCCCGATTCGTGAGTCGAGCCATCATGCGACTGGTGATGCGACTGGTGATGCGACTCCTGTTGAAGCGGATGGAGATTCGGACAGAGAAGCTGCATCCACCGCGGAGCCCGCGAGCCCGGAAGGGGAGGCAGTTCACGCACCAGCGGGGCCTCGCGAGCCGCGAGCGTCGCCAACACTCCCTCGACGACTTCGAGCGACTCCAGCGGATGCATGCGGAGCGCTCGTCCGCGAAGTTCGCCCACGGTCTGCGGTCCGCGCAGCAAAAGCTCCGCGAGGATCACCAATGACGACGTGTCGATCTGGAGCACGTCCCGAGCCACATGCCGGTACTTGGGAACACGACTGCCCTCCATGGAGAGCTCGCGGACCAGACTCTTGGCGCGAAGACCATCGAGGGCGGTGACGACCTCGTCCTCGTCGACGGTCACGACCGGATCGCGGTTGTTCTTCTGATTGCAGCCGACGACCAGACCGTTGAGAGTCAGCGGGTACTGCCCGGGAGTCGTCTGAGCCTTCTCGACGAGCACCCCGAGCACGCGGCATTCGAGTGGTGTGAGCATGGGCGGACCGAAGTGGAGGTGGGGCGGCGAAGCAAGCGCGACGTATCTTCACCGAAAGCAATTCGCCCCGTGAGCAGTTCTCTCGGGGCGAGTTGGCGACGCCCCCTTCGCGACGCCCCCTTCGCGACAACCCGTTCGCGACAACCCGTTCGCGAC
>CAYXKH010000083.1:0-5564 GCA_964465255.1 uncultured Isosphaeraceae bacterium | reverse complement strand
TTCGCGACAACCCGTTCGCGACAACCCGTTCGCGACGCTCCGTTCATGCCGACCCCATCACCGACCGATCGAATTGCCGTCCTCGCGGCGCGGCTCGTCTGTGAAGGGCGGATCGCCACGGTCCAAGAGGCCATCCATGTCGCCAGTGAACGACTGGAGCTCCTCGACAGCGACGCGCCTTCCCACGGGCTGGTGCGCCGACATCTCCAGGCCATGCTGATGCAGGAGCTCGGGGCCGAGGGCTACCAGTCGATGACCCGCCGCCGATTGGAGGTCGCCGAGGAGGTGATGTCGACTCTGGCGGCGCACACCGACGTCGTCGACGTGCTGCTCGCCGGCCGCGGGGCCTCGGGACATCTTGACGGCGATCTGACCCTGCACATCCGCGTCTATACGCGGCGAACGATCACCGATCTCGCCGAGGACCTCGTCCTCGTGGGGTATGAGGAGCCGCGTTTCGCGACCGCCGAGACCCGATTCGGGCGACTCGACCGGCTTCTCTTTCGCGATGGCGACGTGGATGTGGCGATGACCCGGTGCCTGCCGGAGCAGCGACGGAGCGCCGAACAGGACCTCTTCACGGGAAGAGCCGTGCCAGTGATGAGCCTGGGCAGGTTGCGAGGGCGTTTGGACGCGACGGGGGACCTCGAGCGGGAGTAGGCGGCGGCCGAGGCGATCAGCCAATTCCGCCCTTGAGCCCGGAACCGCCGGCGCCGAACTTCGCCTTCAGCTTGCGCATGGCCGGGTCTTCTGGACGAATCGACATGGCGTCGTTGCCGCGAGCGCCCTTGCCGAAACTGCCGCGCTCGCCGCCGCCGGTCGGGGCCGGTCGATCGAGGAGGGCCTTGATCGAGAGCCCGACCCGCTTGCGGTCGGGATCGATCGAGAGAATCCTGGCGTTGACGATCTGGTCCTTCGTCAGAACCTTCTCGACCGTCTCGATCCGCTCGAAGCTGATCTCCGAGATGTGGACGAGTCCTTCCACGCCCGGTGCCACCTCGATGAAGGCCCCGAAGGGCATGATCTTCGTGACCCGACCGCTGATCGTGCCGCCCACGGCGAGCTCGTTCATGGCGCTGATCGTGGGGTCGGAGACGAGCTGCTTCATGCCCAGGCTGATCTTGGGCGGCTTCTGCTCGCGGTCGACCTTGAGGACTCGGACGCGGACCTTGTCACCCTCGCGGACGACGTCGCCGGGGTGCTTCACCCGGTCGTAACTCAGATCCGAGACGTGGATCAGTCCGTCGATGCCGCCAATGTCGGCGAAGGCGCCGTAGGCCTGAACGGTGGAGATGGTCGCGTCGAGCTCCTGCCCGACCTCGATGCTCGCCAGGACCTTGTCGGCATTGCGGTGCCGCTCCTGCTCGAGAACGTTGCGCCGGCTGAGGACGATCCGACCCCGGGCCCGATCGAGCTGGGTGATCTCGCAGGAGAGCTTCTGGCCGAGGAAGATCGAGATGTCCTTGACGTGCCGCAGGTCGACCTGGCCGGCGGGCATGAAAGCCTTGTGCTTGGCGACCTCGAACTCGAGCCCGCCCTTGTTCATGCCGGTGCAGACCGCCTCGACCACCTGTCCCTGCTGGAGGGCCTCCCAGTTTGCCTTCTGCACCGCTCCTTCGCGGGAGAGGATCGAGAGACCCTCGTTGGCGTCGAAGCGCTCGACCACGAACTCGAGGCGGGTGCCGATGGGCGGCGCTTCCTCGAACTGGGTCAGCGGGCAGATGCCCGAGGACTTGGGGCCGAACTCGACGAGCACGTCGCCGCCGCGGACCCGCACCACGGTTCCGGTGCGGAACTCCCGGTGAATCACGCTGCGCGAGGAGGTGGGTCGCTGCGGCTGGTCGGGCATGTCGAGGAGATCCTCGACGCTCATCCCGCCCAGCGCGGAGTTGATCTCGGCCTCGAGTTTCTCATCGAGGCCCGAAGAAGAAGAGGCCGCGGACGACGTGTTGGGATCGGTGCTGCTCATCGGACTGCCAATCGAAACGGAGGGGTGAGGGCGAGGTGAGGGCGAGGGCTGCGGGCCGGGGACTGTGGCCGGGATGCGGGACGGCGCTCCGTGGACTTGCGGCGGAGGCGATCGCGGGGAGCGGTCAGTATCACGCAGCGGCGATGGAAATGGAAGGAGAGTGGTCCGATGCACCGAGTGGAGAGGACCGCCGGTCGACGCCGAGACGGTCGAAAAGAACTCCGTCGGACGGTCCAGGAAGTCGGAACGAATCCGCGGCGCCCCGCGTATTCTCGGTGGAATCGCCCCGCAAGCGCAGGGAGGGACGGGTCGGCACGACGGCTTCCACAGGAAATGGCGTCGGAGTCGCGGCCGAGTCCCGCCAGTCCCCTCATCGCTCGTGCCTTTTTCGCGACCGAGTATCATCGCCGCGCACGTCTCGACTCGACGTCACCGGAAGCGTCCCGGAGGTCCCACGACCCCGCCAGGCCTGTTCCGGGCGTCGATTCGTCCCTGCAGAGACGCTCGGTCGGCCGAACACAGGAGCAGCAGAGCAACATGGCATCTTCGAAGATCGCCTGGGGCATGGAAGTCGGTGCTGACGCCATCAAGGCGATTCGCCTCGAACGCGAGGGCGACACCGTCACAGTCACTGATTTTGCGGTCATTCCGCACAAAAAGGTGCTGACCACCCCGGATCTGGACCAGAACGAAATGATCCGGCTCGGACTCGGGCAGTTCATCAGCCAGAAGGCCCTCGAGGGCGAGCGGATCGTGGCTTCGGTACCCGGGCATGCGGCGTTCGCCCGTTTCGCCAAGCTGCCTCCGGTCGAACCCAAGAAGGTTCCGGACATCGTCAAGTTCGAGGCGGTGCAGCAGATTCCGTTCCCAATCGACCAGGTCGAGTGGGACTACCAGACCTTCAGCTCGAGCGATTCGCCCGAGGTCGAGGTGGGAATCTTCGCCATCACCCGCGAGCGCGTGAATCAGCGGCTGGGGCTCTACGGAGAGCTCGGAATCCAGCCTGAAGTCCTGACGCTGAGTCCGGTCGCGGTCTTCAACGCGATGGCCTACGACCTCCAGCTCGGCGGCCACAACAAGCCGCTGGTCTTCATGGACATCGGGACCAGCGCCACCGACCTGATCGTCGCCGACCAGGGGCGATGCTGGATCCGCACCTTCCCCCTCGGTGGAACCCACTTCACCGATGCGGTGATGGAGGCGTTCAAGCTCTCCTACTCGAAGGCGGACAAGCTCAAGCAGGAGTCGGCCACCAGCAAGTACGCCAAGCAGATCATGCAGGCGATGCGGCCGGTCTTCAGCGACCTGCTCCAGGAGGTCCAGCGCTCGCTCGGGTACTACCAGTCGCTCCACCGCGAAAGCAAACTGGAGACGATCGTCGGGCTCGGATCGACATTCAAGATTCCCGGCCTGCGGAAGTTCCTTGGACAGCAATTGCAGATGGATGTTCTGCGGCTCGACGAATTCAAGCGAATTCGTGTCGAAGGCCGCGACGCCGCCGACTTCGCCGCGCACACCGTGAGTCTGGCGACCGCCTACGGGCTCGCCCTTCAGGGTGTCGGGCTCGGGGCCATCAGCGTGAATCTGGCGCCGGTGGCGTTGCTTCGCGATCAGCTGTGGCGCTCGAAGGCCAAGTGGTTCGCGGCCGCGGCGACCGTCTGCGTCGCCACCGCAGGCGTGATGTTCATCCGCCCGTATCTCGACTCCACGAGCATGGAGCCCGGGGGCGTGCCGACGCAGGTCGAGGACGTGATTGGCCGCGGAAATCAGATGCGGACGGAGTATAAGGCCCGCGAAACTTCGAGCTCGGTGGGATTCGTCACCGAGAACATGCGGCGGCTGACCGACTACCGCGACGTGTGGCCTCGGCTGCTCGAAGATGCCGTGGCCGCGCTTCGCGCCGCCGAGCCGCAGGCGGTGCTCACCGGGGACGATCTCGATGCATTCGCGGCGATCCCCGCGCCCCAGCGGCAGCTCGTCGGCCTCTCGCGCCTCGACGGCGCGTACAACCAGAACGCCGGTGACACGCGACGGATCAATGTGACGATGGAGGTCGAGTTCTCCCACAATTTGAAAGAGAAGTTCCTCAACGAATCGGTCGCCAAGTGGCTTCGCGAAACCGCCCGGGCTTCGCGGCCTGATGTGCCGTATCGAATTCTCGAAGACAGCGTGAGCATCAACCCGGCGCAGATGCAGACCATGCGCATCGGCGAAGACGGCGAGATCAGACAGCCCGGCTCGGCCCCAGCCGGTGGAACGGGAGAGCCTGGCTCGGGCGCCCCCTCCGGCGGTCGTCCCTCCGGTGGCGGCTCCGTTGCGCCGCCCGGCGGGGGCGGCGGTCTGGTCGGGGGCGGGAGCGGGCAAAGCGGAGGATTCAAACCTCCGAGGCGATCGCGTGATGCGGTAGTTGCGCCGCCGGGTTCCGGTGGACTGCAAGGTGGGCCACCGCGCGGCGGGAACACCGCACCTCCACCCGAAGAGGGTGGCGGGAACGCGCCAGGTGGTCTGGCTCCGCCGGCACCCGGCGGCACCGAAGAAAGGCTCGGAGACGTGAACGTCGTCGCTCCGATTCCCGCTCGTCCGCGTCTGTACAAGGCCGGTGACGAGGTTCACCGGGCGATCATCACCTTCACCATCGAACTGAATCCGCCGGCGGGTGGCACATCCACTCCGGCGACCGAAGAGGCGGAGACTCCCGCATGAACAAGGTTCTGCCCTGGATCAAGTCGAACGTGACCATCGTGGTCTTTGCGCTGCTGATCGTGGCGGCACTGATCCTCGGTCCCATCCTGAGCGGCAAGTGGAACGCCAGCGTGCGCGGGGAGGCCGAGGAACGAGCCAAGAAGCTCTCGTTGCTCGACTCGCTCGAGCGAACCACGGTGAATCTCAACGTGCCGGGCAAGGCTCCGGTCACGCTCACCACGGTCGTCAATCCGTACCTCCTGCGAGAATACGAACGCCTCACGGCGGAGCTTCGGGCCGATGCGACGGCAGTGCGAGAACTCGCGGTGACGCACAACCGCAAGGGACGCGGAGCGCTCATCCCACGGATCTTCCCGGAGATGCCCCCTTCGGAACGCGACACGCTTCCGAACGAGATGTACCAGACCACCCTGCGGGCCTACCGCGAACTGCTGGTCGATCTCCGGGCGGGGATGCCCCCGGCGGCGGACGCCGTTCGCACCAGCCTCGAAAGTCGCGAAGAGCAGTACATCTTCAACACCCTTCGCAAGCAGGCCAGGAAGGACCTGGACGCCAACGAACTCAAGGACCTCACCGAGGAACTCTCCCGGGCCCGGCTGGCCCTTTACGGCGAGGCTGCCCGCAACCTGAGCTTCTACTGCCCCTTCGAGGTCATGCCGCTGCCCAGCGGAGTTTCGGCTGCAGCGGCGACTCCGGCACAGATGTTCGAGTGGCAGTGGACCTATTGGATCGTCGACGATGTGCTGCGGGCCCTCGCGGAAGCGAATGCGGCGTCGAATGGGGAGCAGAACTCGGTGGTCTCCAGCCCTGTGAAGCGGGTTCACACCTTTCGGGTGATCGATGGTCTCAAAGCTGCGGCAGGTGGTGGCGGCAGTGGCGGAGGGGGTGGTGG
>CAYXKH010000082.1:2483-11956 GCA_964465255.1 uncultured Isosphaeraceae bacterium | reverse complement strand
TCCGCGACATCCGCGACATCCGCGACATCCGCGAGATGATCGTTACGATCCGCCGATGCTCGAATCCGACTCCCCGGCCACGGAGCGCAATGTGCCGCTGGTGCTCGTGACCGAGTCGCTCGCGCCCGAGGCGCTGTCGTGGCTCACGGATCGCTGCGCGGTGGTGCAACTCGCGCCCGGGCATCCGGACTTCCCCAGCGCGCTGGCCCGCGCCGAGGCCCTGGTGGTGCGCACCTACACCAAGGTCGACGCCGCGCTCCTCGCCGCCGCCCCTCGACTGAGAGTCGTGGGGCGCGCCGGCGTCGGTCTCGACAACATCGATCAGGGGGCCTGCGCAGCCCGGGGCATCGCCGTCGTCAACACGCCGGATGCGAACACGCAGGCGGTGGTCGAGTACGTCTTCGCGCTGATCCTGGATGCGCTCCGTCCCCGCGCGGCCCTCGCCGGCGCGGTCGATCGGGCCGAATGGAATCGGCTGCGGAAGGAGATCGTGGGGCGACGCCAGCTCGATGAATGCACGCTTGGCGTGGTCGGATGCGGCCGCATCGGCCGCCGCGTGATCGAGGTCGCCGAGGCAATCGGCATGCGGAGCCTCGTGAACGATCTCCGTCCGCTCACACCCGAGGAGCACCGCTCCGCCGAAGTGGTCCCGATCGAGCGGCTCTTTCGCGAAAGCGATGTGATCACGATTCATGTCGATGGCCGGACGGACAACCGCGGCGCACTCGACCAACAGTTGATCGCCTCGATGCGCGAAGACGTCGTCCTCCTGAACACCAGCCGCGGTTTCGTCCTCGATCACGCCGCGCTCGCTGCGTTTCTCGCCGCGAACCCGGCCGCGCTGGCCCTCCTCGACGTGCACGAGCCCGAGCCCATCACCTCGGAGCATCCCCTCCTCGGCCTCGGCAACGCCCATCTCTTCCCCCACCTCGCCAGCCGCACCGAAACCGCGCTGCGGAACATGAGTTGGGTGGTGCGAGAGGTGGTGGAGGAGTTGGATTCGGCGAGGAAACGAGACCAGTGAGGGGAAGGGGGGGCAGGGAGCAGGGGGAATGGGAACGGGCTGCACGACTAGACACGTGCGCCGTATCCAAGGCGTTGCGGCTCCGTCCCCCGCGCACACACCGACTCCTGCAACCCATTGCTGCTCCCTGCCCCCTCGTCCCCATCCCTCCTCTCCCGATATATTCCGCCCCATGTCCCTCGCCATCGACTCCGTCCATGCTCGGCAGGTCCTTGATTCTCGCGGCAATCCCACCATCGAGTGCGAGGTGACTCTCGAGAGCGGCTTGATGGGATCCGCAATCGTCCCCTCCGGCGCCAGCACGGGCGAGCATGAAGCGGTCGAGCTCCGCGACGGCAACGCCAGGCGCTGGATGGGCAAGGGGGTGGGCAAGGCCGTCGAGAACGTGATTGCGAAGATCGGCCCCGAGCTCGTCGGTCTCGATTGCCGCGAGCAGGAGCTGATCGATCGACTGATGATCGAGATCGACGGCACCGCCAACAAGGGCAAGCTCGGCGCGAATGCGATTCTCGGCGTCTCCCTGGCCCTGGCCCACGCCGCAGCGGCAGCGACTCGACAGCCGCTCTATCGCTACATCGGCGGCTCGTCGGCCCGCATCCTGCCGGTGCCGATGCTCAACATCTTGAACGGCGGCAAGCACGCCGACAACACCGTCGACTTCCAGGAGTTCATGATCCAGCCGCTCGGATTCGAGACCTTCAGCGAGGGTCTCCGCGCCGGCGTCGAGATCTTTCACACGCTCCGCAGCGTGCTGCACGAGAGGCACCTCTCGACCACCGTCGGCGACGAGGGCGGCTTCGCTCCCAATCTGAAGAACAACGAGGAGGCTCTGGAGCTGATCGTCCGCGCGGTCGAGAAGTCGCCGTACAAACTGGGAAGCCAGATCTTCATCGCCCTCGATCCCGCCACCAGCGAACTCGCCAACGAGGCGAAGAAGCTGCGGGGCGCAGGTCGGAAAGGTGCGAAGAAGGGTTCCGGGAAGGCCTCGCACGCTGCTTCGGAAGTCGGCTACTGCTTCTTCAAGAGCGATCCCAGGCGCATCGCCTCGAGCGACGAGATGATCGATCTCTGGGCCCGATGGTGCAGCAAGTTCCCGATCCGCTCGATCGAGGACGGCCTCTCCGAGGATGACTGGTCCGGCTGGAAGAAGCTGACCGATCGGCTCGGCTCGAAGGTCCAGCTCGTCGGCGACGATCTCTTCGTCACCAATCCGAAGTTCCTCCAGAAGGGCATCGACAACGGCTGTGCAAACTCGATTCTGGTGAAAGTGAACCAGATCGGCACCTTGAGCGAGACGCTGGAGGCCGTCCGCCTCGCTCAGCGCCACAGCTACACCGCGATCCTCAGCCACCGCAGCGGCGAGACCGAGGACTCGACCATCGCCGACATCGCCGTCGCCACCAACTGCGGCCAGATCAAGACCGGCGCCCCCTGCCGCAGCGATCGCAACGCCAAGTACAACCAGTTGCTCAGGATCGAGGAGCAGTTGGGAAGTGCGGCGAAGTACGGCGGATAGGGGGTCGGCTGCGCCGACTGGGTCGTCGTCGGCTGCGCCGACTGGGTCGTGAGGTGCGCCGGGTGCGCGGCACCTTTTTGAGCTCGGCACGATCAGCGGCTGCGGCTTCGCCTGCGCCCCCGATCGAGCCGAGCGATTCAGGGGGGCCAGTGAACGGACGGCGCGTACTTTGTCGACTTGTCGCGAGTTGAGTCGGTGAAGATCTGGCCGTGCTGATGCTCGGCGGTCCAAGGGGGCGATACGACGCTCAACGACGCTGTCCGACGGACGACGACCCTCACCCTCCGCCGTTCGACTCGCTCCGCTCGCTCACGGCTCCTCGCTCTCCCGCGGCGCTGCGCTGGCGGGAGAGGGGACGCGCACGCATCCAATCGTGCAACCCACTGCTGTTCCCTGACCCCGCGAGCGCAGCGAGCGTCCGTGCAGCCGCGGCGCATCACGCCCCCACTCCTCATTCCCCATTCCTCACTCCTGATCCCTCCGGCTCGCAAAGCGAGCCGGGAGTCACGCGTAACTGTGCAAGCCGGAGATCACGAAGTTGATCACGATCCAGTTGAACAGCATGACGCCGGCGCCGATGACGGCGAGGATCGCCGTCCAGAGTCCCTTGTCCTTGGCCTTGAGGCGCACGTGCACCAGCACGGCGAAGACGATGAAGGTGTTGAGGGCGAAGACTTCCTTGGGATCCCATCCCCAGGGGCGGCCCCAGGAGTGATCGGCCCAGATGGCGCCCATGACGATTCCAGCCCAGAGCAGGATGAAGGAGAGCTCCATCAGCACCATGGTGACGCCGTCGAAGACTTCCCCGGGTGAGACGCGTCGTATCGAGCCCCCGCCGCTGCCCAAATCGCCTCCCGCGACACCGGTGGCGCCTCCGCCGATCATCGCCAGGGACGATTCGTCGGGTTCGCGAGCCAGCATCACGACTCCAGCGCTGGTTGCGACTGCGGCCTGCCGCGTCGGCATCATCAGCGATCCCGCGCCGCCGACGCGTGCGAAGTCGGGGCCGCCGCCGATGAATCGCCAGCCCAGATAGAGGATCGCCGAGATCGCCGCCATGAAGATCAGGCAGTAGCTGAAGATGATCACGTTGGTGTGGATGTAGAGCCACACGTCGTTCAGGACCGGCATCATGTTGCTGATGCTTGGATTCAGATAGGCCGGCAGAAAGTGCGCCGCCATCAGGGCGACCAGCGACGAGAACGCCGCGGTGAGCAGAAAGAGACCGCGCATGATGGAGCCGCGGACCAGGATCTCGAGGACGACCGCAGCGCAGGCACCGAACCATGACGCCGTCGTCACCGCCTCGAACATGTTCGAGTTCGGCCATCGGGCGGAGATGTACCAGCGGATCCCGACCGCGGCGGTCTGAAGCAGGAACCCGACTGCGAAGAGCGAGATGCCAAGTCGCAGGGCCATCGGCCAGCGGAAGACCGCCCACATCAGGAGCGGCAGCGTCGCGAACATGTAGACCAGCCACACCCAGCTCATGTTGTCGACGGCGAAGTACCAGCTCTCGAGGCGCAGTCGACTGGGGGAGGGATAGGTCTCGGGACTGATGCCGCGGATTGCCTCGGCCATCGCCACAATCGAGGCGTTCACCGCCGTGGCGTCCTCGCGAGACCAACCGTTGACAAGATCGGCCCAGTGGCTGGCGATCTGCTGCTGCTTCGAGGCGTCGAGACCCGCAATCGGCACCAGAACCAACCCGCCATCGGGCCCCGGCGCGGGCATCAGCTCCTCGAATCCGTGCCACTGCTTGTCGACATCGCCATCGGCCGGCGGCACCGGCCGCAGGAGCGACAGAAGCCGCCGCGGTGCTCGGGTTCCCATCGCCGCATTGAGGGCGTTGACCACCTTCTCGGTGCGGATGAGATCCGCCTGCAATCGATCGATGAGCGGCCCCAGCGCCGGCTGCGTCAGCAGCATCGGCGAAATCAGCCCGCTCTCCATGAAGACGGCGAGGCGCTCCGTGAGACTCGGATCCGCCTCCAGCAGGACCTCGCTGATCTGGGCCCGCACCGGCTTGTTCTTGACGTAGATGATGTCGGCGTCTTCGTACGCCTCGGGCCTGAAGAGGAGATCGAAGTAGGTGAAGGTCGGCGTCTGCCCGGCGATTCGACGCGAACCGCTCACCAGCGACATCTGGGCGCTGGCGAGACTGTCGATGCTCTTGAGCCGTCCTTCATGGTGCACCGCAAGGGCGCCAAGCGGACCGAGATCGACCTCCGCAGCGAAGCCCTGCGTTCCTCCCTGGGTCCCGCGACCGAATCGCGTGCCGGCCGTGGCGGCGACGAGGACAAGCACGGCCACGGCCGCCAGCATCGGGATGAGCCAGCGACGAAGTGCGGATCCGCCGGACTCGGGGGATGTTGTCTGGATGGTGTGGGTCACGATGAACTCTCCTTGGCGGCGGACTCTTGCGAGGGTGCGCTGATTCGCAGCTTCGCTCCCGGCGGGATCTCTCCGCGAGCGGCCATCGAAGCCACCATCGCCTCGACGGCGAGCTGTCGCCGGCGCTTGATGAAAGGCTTCACATAAAAGGCGTAGATCATTCCCGCGACCGCGATGCAGCAGCCGATGAGCTGGGTGTAGACACCGCGTCGATTGCCGACGCCGAGGACGGTGTAGTTGAGTCCGGCCGATGCCGGCTGGCCGCCACGAGCTTCATCCGGTGGATCCCACTGAGCCTGGAAGAACCACCAGCCGTCGAGCTGAATCGGATCGTTCACGCTCAGCTCGAGCGGTGGTCCCCAAGGCAATGCCGACGTCCCCGCGGTGGCGCCAGCTCCGGCATCGATGGCCTTGTCTTCGAGGAACCGCACCCGGCTGGTGTAGTTGCGAATCGTCAGCGACTCGCCGGTGAAGCCGCCCAGGTGCGTCGCCAGTTCGAACGACTCGAGGGCCATCGGCCTGGGGAGCGGAAGGCGCTGTCGCGAGAACATGAGTTCGAACTGCCGACCGTCGGCGAGCGTCACCAGCGACGGGGCGTAGATGTGGCGACGCAGCGTCTGCCCGGCCGACTCGAAGGCGTACCGGTGGAACGTAAGCCACGGGATCCCTCCGCTGAAGCGGGCGCTTCCAGGGCTCCCTCCGCCTTCGACTTCAAGCTTGATCTGCGAGAAGAACTCGCCGGCATCGCGCATTCGCTGTTCACGGGGCACCACGTAGGGCTTGCTCTGGGCAACCGCCCGCGGGAAGAAATCGGTGAGCGTCACTGTGAGCCCGTTGCCGAGATCCGCCGGCTTGCCTCGCTCGAGCGAGATGTGCCGTGGTGGCCGGTTGCTGGCGGCGAAGATCACCCCGAGCTCCTCGTCGGTTGGCCCGGCAACGACGGTGAGGACGGCGCGCCCGGCCCCGGGCATGTAGCGCACGACGATGCCATCGTCGATGAGCGTGCTGGCGCTGTGAGCGTCGGGACTCTCATCTTCGGCGACGTCGCGGGTGAGACGCGAGTCGTCGAAGACCCAGCGGCGGAACTCGCCCTTCGGTCCCTTCAGCTCGATGATGGCCAGTGCGGCAGTGCCGCTGCCGAGCGGGATCGCGTCCTCGATGGTCCGGACGCGAAACGAGTATGGGGTTCCCTCGATCGCCTCGAACTCCGCGTTCGGATTGGCTGCGGCGAGGTCGCTGATCGTTCGCCGGACGGTGACCCCGGAGGCGGGGATCTCGAACTCGAGTGTGGGCTGATCGAGAAGCGCCGCCAGCTCCTCGGCGCTCTGGACCCAGCGGAAGGCGATCAAGCCGTCGTCGGCGCGGCGCTGGGCCGAGTCGAATGCCAGCAGGCGGTAGTCGCGCTGTCGCTCGTCGTTCAGCGACACGGTGATCCAGACCGCCGGATTGAGGGGATCGCCGGGGCCACCGGGGAGAAGCTGCGATCGCAGCATCGCGTAGCGCAGGTAGCTGGTGACGTGGAAGGTGACGTCGGATGCGGGATCGCGCGGATCGACCGCCGGGACCGCCACGTTCGGCGGCGCAACCGGCGGAGCGACGTCGCCCTGGGCGGTGAACACGTCGTCGCGACTGGCAATCGAATCGTTGTAGAGCGGCAGCCCGAGGATCGGACGCTCGATCCACTCGCGGTCTCCCGGACGCCGCAGATAGAGAGCCCAGGCCTTGGTGATGTCGTTTCGGAGGTAGAAGTGCTCGCTCGGCTGGTAGTCGAGAGCAAGTCGCAGCGCGTCATCGACGATCGGCTTGCCGAGAGCCTTCACCGCCCTCTGCATCGGTTGGGCCGGATCGGTCGTGAAGAGCATGTCCTCGGTGTACTGGGGGAACCCGTCAAGGACCTGTCTGATGAAGCGTTCGCCACCACCTTGCTGGGGCCCCGTGACCATGACGCTCACGCTGTAGGCCCGGCGACCGAGATCATCGCCCGTGCGGATCTCCCAGGCGGGATCGATCGACGCGACTTCCAGTTCGTACCTTCCGTCCGGACCGTCGAGCACGGTTCGTGCTCCCGGCACCGCCGCCACCACGGCGCGGATCGGGCCCTTCGGGCCGTCGATCTCGGCCACCAGTTGACGGCGCACGATGGCGACATCGCCCTCCAACTTGCCGGCGAAGTAGATGACGCTGCCGACGCAGAGCACGATGATCCCGGTGTGGATCATCCAGACGCCGAGGTTGATCACGTTGAGTCGGATCCGCCGCAGCGTCGTCACCGTCATGGTGACGCAGATCAGGACGATCAGCAGTGTGAACGGCCACCAGTTGAACCATTCGAACTCGGTCAGCTCGAATGGCCGGAACTGCCGAAGCTGGGCGTGCACCCAGGCGTCGGTCGAGAAGATGTTGGGGTGGATCGGATAGACGATCCCCGCGGAACCGATCGAGCTGTAGATGAAAAGCACAATCAGCAGCACGATGCCGAAGCGAACGTTGCTGAAGAGGTCCAGCACCGCTCCACCGACGCGGCGCACCGCCGATCGGGGGGCAGATCGTTGGGTGGCTGCCGAGGTGAGAGCGCGATGGTCGATGGTCGTTCCGGTCATGAAGACGGCGGTCGGTCAGGGGAGAGGAGAACCGGGAGCCGGGATGAACTGTCCGCCCTCCGGTTGGGGGGCGATGGCGGTCATGGACGAGGTCGCCGCGACCACCCGTCAACTCGCGGCGACGATAGGGACCGGAGAGTCGAGCTTCGGATCGAGCTCCGGATCGAGTTCCGAACCACGTGGATCGAAAGAAGTGCCGCACGCCGCGCAGACGCACCGACCGGCCGAGTTCGGCGCCATTCGGCCGGGTGAGGCACAGCGGGGACAACGGTCGGCCCGGAGGATCCGACGGGCGAGGAAGCATTCCGCGGCGTTGAGAATCGCCCGACCAATCACCGCGAAGATCAGGCCGAAGATGGCCAGAAACAGGAGGATCAGGGTGACTTGGGGAAAGATGAAGACGAAGCAGAACGCGACCGCGAACGCCAGGAGATAGGTCCAGAAGACCACCATGGCGAAGGCCCGACTCACTGCTCGTACGGCCGAATACAGCATCGCGGAGGGTAGGTCGTTCGGAGGGAGGGCGGTCGGCTGTGCCGACGGGTCGTCGGCACAGCCGACTCATGAGGTGTGCCGCGGGCGCGGCACCTTCTATCGCTCAGCACGCTCGGCGGCTCCGGCTGCGCCTCCGCCCCCGAGCGAGTCGAGCGGAAAAGAGCGGGGAACGGGTGCGGGAACGATCCGCGGGAGCATGTCACAGTCAGTCGAACTGGCCGTGGCTTCGCCCGGCAGTCTGGAACGGTTTCAGGCGACGGACGTGGTCGCCCTTGCCGCCCGTGGGCGGTGATGTCCCGGCGATTCAGTTGGGGGGGCGCGGAGGTGGCACGTGGAGTCCGGATTTCGCGACCCTGTGGCTGCCGCGCGGTCCGGCCCGCCGCGGGGTCTGCGCAGGCGTGATTGCGCACGGCTGGCACGCCAGCCGTGGCATCCACCATCCTCCCCCCTCTTCCGCTCGACTCGAGCGACCAAGCTGACGAAGTCACCGCCGCGTCGATCGTGCCGAGCGATAAAAGGTGCCGCGGGCGCGGCACTCCTTATGAGGAGGCGCAGCCGACGACCGGTCGGCGCGAGCCGACCCCGTCACGCTCCCGCCGCAAGTCGCTGGGCCAGCGTCATCGGCAGACCCGCTTCCTGCGTGGCTCGCTGTGCGGCGGCGATGTCGTACTCCTCGCGGTGGAGCGAGAAGGTGCCCTCATCGAGATCGAGGACGGCGAAACTGGCTCGGGGATCGCAATCGCGCGGCTGACCGACGGCGCCGGGGTTCAGGATGTAGCGACACCCGGGATCGACGCGAACGACGTCGCCGTCGCGCAGCAGCGTGGCTCGCACGTCCTTCGCCGCCAAGCGATCGCTCGGCGAGAGCGAGTCGGTTTCGAACAGCGCCGGGACGTGGGTGTGACCCAGCAGGCAGATCGGCGCTTCCACGCCGCGGAAGGCGATTGCCGCCGCACGGGCGTCGTGAACGTACGCAGCCGTGCCAGGCTGAGGTGAGTCGTGCACGCACATGGCTGCCCCGCAGACGTGGGCCGTGGTCGGAAGTCGAGCGATCTGCTCGATCTGCGGACGGGTCAGGACCGAGCGGGTCCAGACCAGAGCGGTCCGGGCCACGCCGTTGAAGTCGCCGAGCGAGGCCCGATCGAGGACGCCATCGTCATGATTGCCGCGCACGATGGTCGAGCAGCGGCTGAGGACCAGATCGACGCACTCTCCCGGGTGGGGTCCGTAGCCGACGATGTCGCCGAGGCAGATCACGTCCCGCAAGCCCATCGCGTCGACCCGCGCCATCACCGCCCGCAGGGCGGCAAGATTGCCGTGGACATCTGAAATGATGGCGAACCGACTCATCGAACAGCCACCCCACTTGCTGCGTTGACCCCATCGACACCATCGACACCATCGACACCATCGACACCATCGACACCATCGACACCATCGACAC
>CAYXKH010000082.1:0-2383 GCA_964465255.1 uncultured Isosphaeraceae bacterium | reverse complement strand
CAGTCAGGTCCGCGCGCAATGACTCTGCACGGACGGAGATCCCTCCCTGTCTATCGGACGGAGCTGTCTTTGATTGCAGAGTTTCGAGAAAGTCGCCCCACATCCTCAAATCTGAAGGACCAGGGCCGCAGCAAAGCTCGCACACAGGACCAGGTTGGTCCAGCGTTCTCGAATCGAGGCTTGTGCTGAGCGGTGCCTTGGCGAACGGCGTCGCCACCGGCCGCGGGACTATTTGTTCCGCGACTTGATGAAGAAGACGATCAGAGCGATCAGGAGGACTGCGCCAATGCCGTAATAAATGATGTCACCCATGGGGTCGGATGGTACCGATCACTCGCCTGGCTTGCCACGTTCGGAGAGTGGGTGTACCGCCCCGGTGGGCTTCGGGCCATCGGGGCGGCGACGAAATCCGAGTTGGTCCCGAGTGATCAGGCCGGCAATCTCGAGGGTGGTGAGGGCCGCCAGCACCTCCCCGATCGGGCGGGCCACTCTCATTGCCAACTCGTCGGCCCGGGCGCGACCGGTCGCTGGGAGCGCGTCCAGGAGGGCGCAATCGCCGTCACTGAGGCTTCGCGGCGCCGCGGGACAGGGGCCGGCCCCCCTGGAACTCGCCTGAGTCGCTCGCGTGCCGCCCCCGATCCCGCCCGGCAGCGCCCGCAGGAGCCAGATCGCCGGCTCGAGTTGGGTGATCACATCCTCGGCCCCGGTCACCAGGCCGGCCCATCCTTCGCGGATGGCCCGGTGGCATCCCACGGAAGTCGGGGAATCGACCGGTCCCGGCAGCGCCATCACTTCGCGGTGGTGACTCTCGACCGCTTCACGAGCCGTGACCAGGGCGCCGCTCCGAGACGCTGCCTCGATCACCACGACCCCGAGCGACAGGCCGGAGATGATTCGATTGCGCCGAGGGAAGAACTCCGGCCGCGGACCCATCGATGTCGGAAACTCGCTGACCACCGCCCCGGCCCGGGCGATCTCGTCGAAGAGCTCCGCGTGTTCGGCGGGATAGCAGTGACCGAGTCCGCACCCGAGGACGGCGACGGTGCGGCCCCCCGCCCGCAGCGCCGCCCGGTGCGCGGCCGCATCGATTCCGCGGGCACCGCCCGAGATCACCGTGAGACCAACCTCGGCAAGCGCGAAGGCAAGGCGCATCGCCTGCTCGCGTCCATAGCTCGTGCAGCGCCGCGATCCGACCACCGCAACCGCGAGCGCATCGTCCGCCTGAAGCTCGCCGCGGACCCAAAGCACCGCCGGTGGATCGGCAATCGCCGCCAGAAGCTGCGGATACTCGGACCGTCCAAGCCGAAGAAGCCGCGCTCCACTCCGGGCCATCGCTCGCCGCTCGGCATCGGGTGAGGCCGCGTCGAAGGCCCGCCGGAACTGCTCGGCGCGCAGCGGACCGACCGACTCGACCAGCGCCAGCTCCCGCACCGACGCGTTGACGACCGCATCGGCCGACCCGAACCGCTCGAGCAATCGCCGCGAGAACACCGGCCCCACACCCTCTGCGAGAGCCATCCGCAGCGTGGCGTCGTCGATTGCCTCGGGCCCTTCGCCTTGCATCCCCGCGCGTTCACCGTTCACCGCGTCGACATCCACCACGCGCGATTCAGCGGACTCGCGAGCGCCCGTTCCCTCCGGCTCGCTTTGCATCTCTCCCCCCGTCGATCGGTCGATCGATCGAAAGATACCGCCTCGCAGTCGCGGCTCGCCGAAATCGGAGAATCATCCCGCGCGGTGTGGAATCACCGCAGCGCCCCGGGCGACGTGTGGATCGGACCTGCGACAGGCAACCGCAACGCGTGCGAGCTGCGAGCCCGAGAGGCTCAGTTGTCCTTCAGCTCGCCGAAGAGCGCGGCGGCAATGCGCCTCGCTTCGACCGCGGCATGGTCGGTGGGATCGTCCTGTCGCTGACGCAGCGCCGGACTGCTGGCGAATGTTTGGACCTGGGACGTCTGGACAGTGGACGACTGGACATCGGGCGACTGGACATCGGGCGACTGGACATCGGGCGACTGGACCGCGGCTTCGGCTCGCGCCTCGGAGCCTCGATCGTCGAGCTCGACCGCAGTCGGAGCGTCGATCTCATCGGACAGGTCGCCCGCGGTCTCCCCGTGGGCCTCGGAGTTGAGTTCAAGCTCCGCTTCGGGTTCCAGCTCAGTTTCGAGTTCAAGTTCCTCGAGCTCGAGGGGTGCGTCATCGAGCACAACTTCGGCTTCGACTTCAGCGTCCGCAGAGTCCGCGAGGTCCGGCTCGGAGTCAACGTCGCCCTCAAGCTCGTTCTCGAGTTCGTCTTCGAGTTCGTCCTCGAGCTCCGCCTCAGCCTCGGTCTCGACCATCTCAGTCTCGAGCGCCTCAGTCTCGACCATCTCAGTCTCGAGCG
>CAYXKH010000081.1:0-12015 GCA_964465255.1 uncultured Isosphaeraceae bacterium | reverse complement strand
GGTCCCCGGCTCGGCGGCGCAGCGCGCCCGCCACCCCGCGCACGCACCACATCGTGCAACCCACTGCTGATTCCTGGCCCCTGATCCCTGATCCCTCACCGCGCTCCAAACCCCGTCGCCACGATCATCGCGGTGCGGCCGATGATGTAGGCGTCGAGAGCCAGGCTCATGTGCTTGACGTAGTAGAGATCGTGGACCAGTTTCTGCTGCGTTTCGGGCAGATCGGCGGCGTAGCCGGCGCGGACCTGGGCCCAGCCGGTGATGCCGGGCTTCACCAGATGTCGCGCCGGATAGAAGGGCAGTTCCTGGGTGAAGTGCTCGACAAAGGCGACCTGCTCGGGGCGCGGACCGATGAGACTCATCTGGCCGCGAAGGACATTCAGAAGCTGCGGCAGTTCGTCGATGCGGCAGCGCCGCAGCAGTTCGCCGATTCGCGTCGTGCGGCCGTCGTCTTCGCTGGTGAACTGCGGCCCGTCGCGCTCGGCGTCGGGTCGCATCGAGCGGAGCTTGTACATCCTGAAGACCTTGCCCTGCTCGCCCACACGCTCCTGGCTGAAGAAGACCGGGCCGCGATCCTCGACCTTGATGGCAATTGCGGCCAGAAGGAGCAGCGGGGCGGTCACCACCAGCCCGAGGGCCGCCACCGCGAAATCGATCACCCGCTTGACGATCACGTAGGGCGGCGGTTCGATCTGCTCCAGATCGCCGTCGCGGACGTGCACGATCGAGACCTTCTGGGCAAATCGTTCATAGACGTCGGCGCAGTGCAGGACCGGTCGGCCCTTCAACCGCTCTTCGATGATGAAGCGAGACCACGGATCGTCATGCGGCGAATGCAGGTCGGCGACGATGGCGTCGACCGTGAGCCAGCGGATGCCGGGGCGACGCAGCGGGATGAGCCGCACCGAGGGAAGATCGTTCAGGATGGTGACGTGCCCGCCGGGCACCACGGCAAGGGTCGGAACGATGACCCGCGAGGAGAGGTGCTGGGCAATCGTCAGCCAGATGGCCGAGAAGGTGAAGGCGATGCCGAGAAACGAGAGCGAGTAGTACGCCCGCGAGGCGAAGATCGTGAAGATCACCACCGCCGCGGTCGTGAGGATCGACCATGTGGCCACCGACGCGGAGCTGGTGAGAGTCGAGAAGCGCCGGGCCAGGGCCCACGCCGCGAGATGGGCGGAGACGTACGCCCCGACATTGGCGAACTGCTCGATCGACCAGCCGAGCGGGCTGATGCCAATTGAAAAAGGGAGCGCCAACGCCAGCCCCGGAATGAAGCCGAGGAGGCCACTGAACGGTCCGCCAAGGCCCCGTCTCACGCGCTGCCATGGACTGACCGGTGCGGCTGATGCTGCACCCGGAAAGGACATCGCGGAATTCCATTGCCGCACATCAAGCCGCACCGGTGGTCTTCTCCTGAGAAACTCAAAAAAGGAAAGACGGCCGAGGATAGCACTTCGCGGGCTGGTGTGAAGGTGGTGTGAAGTGAGGTGTTCGCCGCATATGGAGAGCCGAATCTTCAGACCGCGAGTGATCTCCTATCGTCTCCGCCCTTCGGCACCCGAGCAGATGCTCGACCGCCTTCGCCGGCCCCCGAAGCAGCGTCGCCGCTCATTTGCCGCTCATTCGCCGCCCATTTGCCCACCTACTCGGCGCGACTCCACCGTGACATCGAGCCTCAATCGTCTTGTGGAATCGGGCCGGATCGACGCGGCCTGCCAGTACGACTTCGTGCATCGGCTGCGCTTCACCCGGAACCTCTTCGACCCGGCGAATCCGGTGCTGCGCGAGGTGCTTGACGTCGATCCCGCCGGAGCCCGCCGGGCCATCGTCTTCATCGACTCCGGCGTCGCCGCGGCGTGGCCTGATCTGGGCAGTCGGATCGCCGAATATGCCGCCGCCCACGCCACGGCGATCCATCTGGTCTCCCGGCCGACGGTGGTCGAGGGCGGCGAGGACGCCAAGAACACGCACAGAGTCGTCGACACCGTGCTCACCGGCGTGCATCTTCACCGCATCTGTCGCCGCTCCTACGTCATCGCCATCGGCGGCGGGGCGGTGCTCGATGCGGTCGGTTTCGCGGCGGCCACGGCTCATCGCGGGGTCCGACTGATCCGCGTGCCAACCACCACCCTCGCTCAGGACGACGCCGCAGTGGGGGTGAAGAACGGGATCAATCTCTTCGGCAAGAAGAACTTCGTCGGGGCCTTCGCTCCGCCCTGGGCGGTCCTCAACGACGAGCAGTTCCTGACCACGCTCTCGGATCGCGACTTCCGCGCCGGGCTGAGCGAGGCCGTGAAGGTGGCTCTGGTGCGCGACGCGGCGTTCTTCGAGTTGATCGAAGCGAAGGCCTCGGCACTGCGCAACCGCGATCCGCAGGACACGCGAACCGTGGTCCGCCATTCGGCGGGGCTTCACCTCGAGCACATCGTCGGCGGCGGCGACCCCTTCGAGGTCAACGAGGCCCGCCCGCTCGACTTCGGCCACTGGTCGGCCCACAAGCTGGAACAGCTCACCGGTTTCGAACTGCGGCATGGCGAAGCCGTGGCAATCGGCGTGGCCCTCGACACCCTCTATTCGACCCGCTCCGGCCGCCTTCCGGCGGCGGATGCCGAGCGCGTGCTCGACTGCCTCGAGGCCCTTGGTCTTCCCATCGCCCACCCGCGTCTGCGCGAACCCGACGAACTTCTCGCGGGTCTCGAAGAGTTCCGCGAGCATCTGGGTGGACGACTGACGCTCTCGCTGCTTCGCGCTCTTGGAGCCGGCGAAGACACCCATGTGATCGATCTCGGGCTGATGCGGGAGTGCATGGACGAGCTTGCCGGTCGGCTCTGACTGCACCGCCCGCGGCCTATCCATCCTTGCATCAACCATTGCATCGACCATTGCATCGACGCCGACCCCGATAGCATCGTCGCCGTCCGCTCCGCCGCTCGATCGCCTCGCCTGAAGCCCCAATCGCCTCGCCTGAAGCCCTGATAGAGCCATGACCACGCCCGCGTCGCGCATCGCCCTCGCCGATCTCTACTTCATGGAGCATCGCGCCAAGCTGCTCGACATCGCTGCGTTTCTCGATCGCCTGGACCGCGCCGCCGTCGCCGAGGGTGGGCCATCGTCGGGCGATTGCGAGGCGGACTTCCGAATCGATGCCTTTCGCCGGGCCCTCGCGCTTCTCTCCGACGGTCGCGCCGAGCGGGTGCGGCGGATTCTCGAACTCTTGAGCGACCACAGCAGCGAGCCGGTCGCGAGCGCCGGCATGAAGGGCGCCACCGGCGCCGTCGATCTTCGCGCCGCGGGGCGCTGACCCTCTCTCCACACCCACCTGCGCCCACCCGGGCCCTTCCCGTGTACATCGACCCGCACATCCACATGGTCTCGCGGACCACCGACGACTATCGCCAGATGGCCCTGGCGGGCTGCGTGGCGATCACCGAACCGGCGTTCTGGGCGGGGTACGACCGGTCCTCGCCGCAGGGCTTCTACGACTACTTCCGCCTGCTCACCGACTTCGAGCCCAAACGGGCGGCCCAGTACGGAATCCGCCATCACACCTGGCTCTGCATCAATCCGAAGGAGGCGGAGGACCCGGTCTTCGCCCGCGAGGTGATCGATCTCATCCCGCAGTTTCTCGACAAGCCCGGGGTGCTCGGAATCGGCGAGATCGGCCTCAACAAGAACAGCCGCAACGAGCTGATCATCTTCGAGGAGCACGTGGCCTTCGCCGCGAGGCACAAGCAGCTCGTCCTCGTGCACACCCCGCACCTCGAGGACAAGCTCAAGGGCACCAAGCTCATCATCGATGCGATCCGCCGCAACGGGGCCATCGATCCCGGTCGCGTCCTGATCGACCATGTCGAGGAGCACACCGTGAAGCTGGTGCTCGACGCGGGTTTCTGGGCGGGGATGACCCTCTATCCCGACACCAAGTGCACGCCGCAGCGGGCTGCCGACATCATCGAGACGTACGGCCACGAGAGGCTCTGGATCAACTCCGCGGGCGACTGGGGACACAGTGATCCGCTGGCCGTGCCCAAGGCCCGAATCGAGATGCGGCGCCGCGGCCACGCCGAGTCGACGATCCACCGCATCTCCTTCGACAACCCGGTCGCCTTCCTGAGTCAGTCCGGGAAGTTCGACGTCGGCAGGACGTGAATCGCCCCGCGTTCGACTGCACACCCACCCTCCGCCCCGACCGCGCTCTGCGGTACCCTCCCGGCTTCCCGTGAACCTCCCGTACTGCACCAACGTCCACGCCGGTCGCACCCTCGCCGACAACTTCAGCGCCCTCGAGCGCTACGCCGTCGAAGTGCGCAAGCACCTCGGCGTCGATGGTCTGCTGCCAATTGGCTGGTGGCTCTCGGCGCCGGCGCTGATCGAGTTCACCAAGGAGCCGGACGGGAAGTTCGATCGTCTGCGCGAGTGGTTCCTCTCGCGCGGTCTGCTGCCGGTGACTCTCAACGGATTTCCCCTCGGCGACTTCCACGGCCAGGTCGTCAAGCACTCGGTCTACCGGCCCGACTGGTCGCAGCCGGCGCGGCTGGCATGCACCCAGGCGCTCGCGGCGATCATGGTCGCCTTCTCCTCGCCCGGCACCGATCGCAGCATCTCGACTGTTCCAATTGGCTGGCCCACGCCGGACACGCGGGCCACGGTGAAGGCCTCCGCCGAGCAGCTCGTGACTCTCGTCGAGCATCTGCGAAGCCTTCGCGAGCGCACCGGTGCGATCGTCCATGTCGATCTCGAACCGGAGCCTGGGGCCATCCTCGAGCGGTATGGCGACGTGGTGCGCTTCTTCGCCGACCACCTGCTTCCGACCGCCCACGCCCGCGGCGTCTCCGAGCAGGCCGTCCGCGATCACATCGGCGTCTGTCACGACATCTGCCATGCGGCGGTGATGTTCGAGGATCAGTCCGAGTGCCTTCGGGCCTATCGCTCTGCCGGGATCCGGCTCGGCAAGGTGCAGGTCTCGAGCGCAATTGTCGTCGACTTCGATGCCCTCGCTCCCGGCGACCGGTCCCGGGCCTTCACCGAGCTCGAGGCCTTCGCCGAGGATCGCTATCTGCACCAGACGATGATCCGCTCCGACGACGGCGGACTGCGCTTCTTCGACGATCTGCCCAAGGCCCTTGCCAGCGCGTCGTCGGCGCGCCCGCCGATGGGCGAGTGGCGCATCCACTACCACGTGCCGGTCTACATGTCGGTGCTGGGCGAGGAGAGCAGTCCGCTCCGCACCACCCAGCGGCAGATCCGCGAGGCCCTGACCGCTCTCGGCGCCGCCGCCCGCACCACCACGGTCGAGGTCGAGACCTACGCCTGGAGCGTGCTGCCGATGTCGCTTCGTCCCGATGATCTCGCCGCGGGAATCGCGGCCGAACTCAAGTGGACCGCGCAGGCCCTGCGGACCGCGACGGCGGCGCTGGTGTGACTCTCTGGACTCGAGTGCGCCCCTGGCTTGAGCTTGCGAGAGTCTCCAATCTCGCCACCTGTGTCAGCAACACGATGACCGGGATTGCACTCGGGCTGGCCGTGCGGATTCCGCCGGGCGATCCCGATGGCGACGTCGCCGCCCTGGCGGTGGGGACCCACGGCGGAAGCCCTGCGAGCGTTCCCTTTCGTTGGGACATCCTCGCCACCGCGGCCCCGGCGATCATCGCCCTCTACATCGCCGGGATGATCCTGAACGATCTCCTCGACAGCGCAGTCGACATCACCGAGCGCCCCCAGCGACCACTGCCCTCGGGCCGCATTTCGCGCCGCGGCGCCGCCATCGGCCTCGGCCTGTGCGTGCTGGTTGCGGCTGGAGCAATTGCATTCCTCTCGATCCCTGCGGCAATCGCCGCGGCGTCTCTGCTCTGCTTCATCGTCGCCTACGACCTCCTGCATCAGAAGAGCGAGACCACGGTGCTCCTGCTTGGGATCTGCCGAGCCCTGATCTACGCCGTCGCTGCGGCCGCAACCGCCTGGCCGCTCGAGCCGCTGCCTCTGGCCGTGTTCGGATCGGCCCTGCTTCTGTATGTGGTCGGACTCTCGGTCGTCGCCCGGGTGGAAGCGGAGAAGACGACAGGCGGTTCGGGGCTCGGGGGCCGTCGCTTCGCCTCGCTGCTCCTTCTCTTTCCGCCGTTTCTGCCGCTGTTCATCATGCAGCCCGAACAGGGCTGGGCGCCGCTTCTCCTTTCGGGGCTCGGGCTGATGCTCTGGTTGCAGTACGCGGCGAGTGCCCTTCTCTCGACGCCGCCGCGAATCGGTCGCGCCGTCGCGGCCTGGATTGCGGGGATCTGTCTCGTCGACGCGGTCTTCCTCTCGATACTCGATCGGCCCATTCCGGCGCTGGTCGCCGTCGGCTGCTTCACGCTGACGGTGCTCGCCCAGCGCCGAATTCCGGGGACGTGATGCGCTGCCAGTGCGACTCCGCGGCGCCTCGGGTGCTACGTTCACGCCATGCACCACACCCCGCCCGCAGCGCTCCTCGCCGAGCTCGCCAAGGCCGCCGAGGCAATCGCCGCCTCCCCCGCAGCCAGTGCGGGTCCGCTCTGGGGAGCGATGCACAAGCTCCTCCTCAAGGCCAGGGCCGACCCCAAGCTGGTGGCTCGCCTGATCACCTCGCGCGACGCAACCGGTCTCGCGGCCCTGGTGCGCACGCTGCGCGGCGAGAGCAGCGGCCTCGCCGACCTGGCGACCGTGGCGGCAATCGCCTCGGCGACCGATCCCGTGCCCACGGCAATCGATCCCGAGATTCTGAAGAGCGCCATGCGGGCATTCAAGAAGCGGCTGCGACTGGCTCGACTCGACCAGGAGTCGTCGCTCGGCGTTGGTCCGATGTCGAGCGGGAAGCGCAACGACATCGACGCCATCGTGCCGCCGCGCGAGTTTCCAATCGAAGTCTGGGGAGCGCTGGCCAACGCCGGTCGCCTGCGCCGCGCCGGAGCGGGGCTCTATCAGCTCGTCGACGAACTGCCCGAGGAATAGGTCATTTCTCGGAACCCCGCCGCACTCGCCGCGGCTGGCGATCTCACGGTGCGAACAGTTCGCTCAGAATCACATCGCGCACGTCGGTTGCGGCGAGCACGCCGTTCTTGTGCAGGGTCGGTGCGATCAGGATCGGATCGAGGTCGGGATCGTCGGAGACCCGGCCATGCGAGCCGCGGACGAGATGATCGTCGAGCGGGATCACCTTGATCAGGCTTCGGAACCCGAGCCGCCTCTTGAAGAGCGCCCAGGCGACGCGGGCTTCGACCAAAGGCAGCGCCGGATCGAGGAAGAGTTCGCAGGGGTCGTAGCCCGGCTTGCGATGGATGTCGACGGTCCGGGCGTAGTCGGGTGCCCGCCGCGGCTCGAGCCACCATCCGTAGCTGAACCACGCACCTGCGGCGGCGACGAGGACGAGCTCGCCCGATCGCGGGTGATCCACACCCATCGCCGCCTGGCCTTCCACATCGAGGACGAGCTCGACTCCCGGGGTGCGCTGGCAGAGCTCGCGCACCCGTGGGCAATCGACGGGGTCGCGCACATACACGTGGGCGACCTGATGATCGACGACCGCGAAGGCCCGGCTCGCGCCGCAGTCGAGAAGCTCGCGGCCACGCTCCTCGCGCAGCGCCAGCAGCCCCGCGTCGCGCAGCACGCGGTTGATTGGAATCGGTTCCGTCACGCTTTCGATTCCATACTCGCTGAGGACGATCACCCGCCCGCCGTCTGATTCGTAAGCCTCGATCAGCCGTCCCGCGAGTGCATCGACCGCCCGCAGCTCGTCGGCGATCTCGGGGTGCTCGGGGCCCAGCTTCTGGAGCGGATAGTCCAAGTGCGGGAGGTACACGAAGGTGAGAGTCGGCGCCGAGCGGCTGCGCACCCTGAGCGCCGCTTCGGCAATCCATGCGCTGCTCTCGATTGCGGCCGCCGGACCCCAGAACTTGAAGAGCGGAAACGGACCGAGCTCGCTCTGGAGCGAGTCGCGAAGCTCGGGTGGATGGGTCCAGATGTCGGGGATCTTGCGACCGTCGGCGGGATACATCGGGCGCGGCGTCACCGTCACGTCCGACGAGCCGTACATCGCGTACCACCAGAAGCAATTGGCGCTGGTGATTGCCCCATCGCGGGCCCGCGCCGTCTCCCAGACGCGCTCGCCCTGGACCAGATGGCTGCTCTGCTTCCAGAAGTGAACTTCGGAGAGGGCTCGATCGAACCAGCCGTTTCCGACGATGCCGTGGTCGCGCGGGGCGAGCCCGGTGAGATAGGTCGACTGCACGGCGCAGGTGACCGCGGGAAGCATCGGCTCGATGCGATGCAGGGCGGTTCGGCCGGCGAGGGCGGCGATGTTCGGCGTGTCCGCTCCGACGAGCCCTCGACTGAGACCGACGACGTTGAGAATGAGAAGCGGACGGTGGCGTGGCACGGAGAGGGCCCGAGATGATGTGAATGTCCGACTACTCGCGCCCGCGATGGGCAATTGCCAGTTCGACGGCGATGCGCTCGTCGACCAGACCGCCGCTGCGGGCCCGCACCACACCCTGAAGCGAGCGATGGAGCAGTGCGGCAAGCCGAGCCCGCGAGTTCCGCCGCGCCGCCTGGGTGACGGCGGCGACCATCTCGTCGCGGTCGGGGCCCCAGAGCTTGAGGGCCTTGCCGATGTCCCACGCGGACGCCCCGCCAGCGGCCAGGGCGGCGCCATCGTGGAGCTTTCGCAGGGCGTCGATCAGGGCGAAGGAGAGAAGCACACCGGGAATGCGACTGACGGCAACGAGGCGATCGACCGCCTCCAGGGCGCCGGCGATGTCGCCCTTCATCACCAGAGGCTGGAGCAGCCAGACCACATCCTCGCGGGTCAGCGGCGTCAGCTCGGCGACGTGGGTGGTGGTGATGGCCACGCCTAGGCCCGCGAAGGTGGCGATCTTCTGGAGTTCGTTCTCGATCCGCGCCAGGGACGAGCCGACCCGGGCCACCAGAAGTTCCGCGGCGGCGCGATCGATTGCGCTGCCCGAGCGCTCCTTCCCGTGTCGGGTGAGCCACTCGACGGCTTCGGCCGGCGTTGCCGGCTGACACGCATGGATCGAGCCGACGGCGGCAATCAGCTTGTCGAGATTGCCGGCGTTCCAGCGATCGGCGCGGAGAAGGAGCGTCGCCTCTTCCATCGGGGCGGTGCAGTAGCCCTCGAGCAGCTTCCGGGCATCGCCGCGACCGAGGAACTTCTCGGCCCTGTCGACGATCACCAGCTTGTGGGTGGTCATCAGTCCGAAACTGCGAAGTTCGTCGAGCACCTGGCTGGCGGAGACGGTCTCGCCGTCGAAATCAAAGCGGCTGAACTCGCCGTGAGCCTTGGTCAGCGCCTCCAGAAGTTCGCGGGTGAGCTCGCTTCGGCGATGGACGTCGGGTCCGTGCAGCACCGCCACGCGGGTCGAGGCGCTGAGTGTGCCGGCGGTGGAGCGTGGTGCGGCTTTGGCCATGTGGGTCGTTCGAAGCAGTCGCAGGGAATCGCTCAGGCGCTGACGTGAAGGCACCACTCGAGCACCGCCATGCGCACGGCGACCCCGAGGGTCACCTGCCGCAGGATGACGCTTCGCCGGGCGCAGTCGGCGGCGATCGAGTCGATCTCGACTCCCCGATTGAGCGGGCCGGGGTGCATCACCACGGCGTGCGCCGGCAGACGTTCGAGCCGCAGCGGGGTCAGCCCGAAGACCTCGTGGAAGTCGGTGGCGATGGCCCGTCCAGCCTCGCGCTCGAGCTGCACCCGCAGCATCATGATCGCATCGAGGGCGTGCAGTTCGGGATCGATCTGATGGGTCACCCGCACGCTTCCCGGTCCGACGGCGATCTTCTCGAAGCTCTTCGAGACCAGCGTGGGCGGGCCGATCAGGACCACCTGGGCGCCGAGCGCAACCAGCCCGTGCAGCGTCGATCGGGCCACGCGGCTGTTGCCGATGTCGCCGACGATGGCCACGCGGCGATTGGCGAGGTCTCCAAGTCGTTCACGCATCGCCAGGAGATCGAGGAGGCCCTGCGTCGGATGGGCATGGCGGCCGTCGCCGGCATTGACAATCGGAACCTGGACCGCGCGGGCCAGAAGGTTGGCGGCGCCGGAGGCGGCGTGTCGGACCACGATGGCATCGACGCCCATGGCCTCGATGTTCCGAGCGGTGTCGGCGAGCGTCTCGCCCTTGCTGACGCTCGAGCCCCCCTCCGCGAGATCCACCACCTGGGCGCCGAGTCGCTTGGCCGCGACGGCGAAGCTGACTCGCGTTCGAGTGCTGTCCTCGAAGAAGAGATTGGCGACGAGCCGCCCCTCGAGCGAGGGTCGGGCGGCGCTGTGGCCTTCGGCCGCGGCAATGTGGCCGCTTGCCGCATCGAGCAACTCGATGATGGTCTCGCCGGAAAGACCGGCGAGGTCCAGAAGATCGCGGAATTCGCGGGTGGTGCGCTGGAGCGGGGCGGGCACGGCGAGAGCGTATCGCAGGCGACGGCCGATCGGGGAGCCGAATTGCCGCGGAGCCACCGCCCGCGACTCGAATCCCCACTACCCTCCGGTCCACTCATGACAGTTCAATTCAAACATGCGGTCCTCAAGAACGGACTCACGATCGTCGCCGAGATCGACGACTCCGCCCACACCTCCGCCGCGGGGTTCTTCGTCAGGACCGGTGCCCGGGACGAGGCCCCGGAGCTCATGGGAGTGAGCCACTTTCTCGAGCACATGATGTTCAAGGGCTCGTTGAAGCGCTTGGCCGAGCAGGTGAATGCGGAGTTCGACGATCTGGGCGCCGACCACAACGCCTTCACCAGCAGCGAGCTCACCGCATTCTGGGCCCACACTCTGCCCGATCGACTCCCTGCGGCCGTCGACGTGCTCGGCGACATCCTCCGGCCAGCCCTCCGCGACACCGACTTCGACGAGGAGAAGGGGGTGATTCTGGAGGAGATTGCCATGTACGACGACCAGCCCTTCTGGGTGCTCTACGAGCGGGCGATGGAGGCCCACTATGGACGGCATCCGCTGGCCCATCGCGTCCTCGGCACGAAGGAGTCGATCGCCGCCCTCTCCTGTGTCCAGATGCGCGACTACTTCGAGAAGCGCTACTCCGCCGACAACACCGTCCTCTCGCTGGCGGGCCGACTCGACTTCGACGCGATGGTGGCCCAGATCGAAGCGCTCTGCGCGGGATGGCAGACGACCCGGCCGGTTCGAGAACACGTCCCGATTCCGCGCGAGCCGCAGGTCGTCGACGTGCACTTCACGAAGTCGGTTCGGCACTACGAGATCATGGCGCTGGAGGCGCCGTCTGCGCAGTCGGACCTGCGCTATGCCGCGGCGATCGCCTCCGACATCCTCGGAGATGCCGACGGCTCGCGCCTGTACTGGGCGCTGGTCGAGCCGGGCATCGCCGAGGAAGCGGGTGCCCAGTACGAAGGGCGTGACGGAAACGGCGTCCTCTTCGTCTCCTTCACCTGCCCGCCGGAGGACGCGACCAGAGCTCGAGCGATCGTGCTCGAGCAGTTGCGCGGCTTCGCCGAGTCGCTGACCGAAGACGATCTGGCCCGCGCCGCTCGCAAGATCGCCACCTCGCTCACCCTCGCCGGGGAGCGCCCCGCGGGTCGCATGCGCCGCCTTGGCCACGTCTGGACCTCGCTGGGTCGATACGAGTCGCTCGAGCATGATCTCGAGCGCATCGAGTCGCTGCGGGTCGCTGACCTTCGAGCGATGCTCCGCGAGTTTCCGCTCGAGCCTCAGACGATTGCGAGCCTGCATCCGCCGGCCGCGGTCTGAGGCCAGCGCACGCATCCTGAAGGCGGCGCCGGGCGCGGGCGTACACACCTGTCGCCCCCGCCGAAGCGAGTGTGCGGCGAAGCCGCTACGGAGCGCGACGAACAGGGGGAATCGACCCGAACACCGCAGGCAGCGTGATCGGCTCGACCCCGAGCACCTCGCGGATGCATCCCGCAAGAAGACGTGCGGCGCGGCGCGGCGCGTCCTCGGGTGGCTCCGCATGCTCGCGTCGATTGGGACCATCGCCGGCCGGACTATCTTCC
>CAYXKH010000080.1:0-12023 GCA_964465255.1 uncultured Isosphaeraceae bacterium | reverse complement strand
GCCGCACACTCGCTCTTGAGGGGGCGACACTTGCGCCGCGGGCATCAACTCGTGCAACCCTCGGCGATCTGTCCTTGCTCCCTGCCCCCTGCTCCCTGCTCCCCGCCCCCTGCCCGCGCAGCGTCGTCACGCCGCCAGCCGCGGGTCCACCCAGCGATACAGCACATCGACGCCGAGATTGAAGAGGACCAGCAGCGTCGAGTAGACCAGCACCACTCCCATGATGAGGGTGAGGTCCTTGCCCAGCACCGCGTCGACGAAGTGACGGCCGATCCCCGGCACGCTGAAGACCTTCTCGACGACGAACGAGCCGGTCATCGCCGCAGCGGTCGCGGGCCCCAGAAATGTGAGAACCGGCAGCAGCGCGTTGCGCAGTGCATGGGTGAACGCGGCGCGGCCCCGCGACAGTCCCTTGGCTCGGGCGGTGCGGATGTAGTCGGAGCGCATCTGTTCGATCATGCCGAAGCGGGTGAGTCGAGCGATGTACGCGGCGTAGGGCAGCGACAGCGTGAACGCGGGGAGGATCAGGTGGCTCAGCGTGCCCCATCCGCCGACGGGAACCAGCCTCAGCCATCCGGCCACGACAATGAGGAGCACCGCCCCGACGACGAACGACGGCAGGCTGATGCCCACGAGAGCGATCACCAGCGTCGCAAAATCGGCAAAGCCCCCGACCCGCACGCCGCCGATCACACCTGCGCCGATTCCAAGAACGCAGGCCATGAGGATTGCGGTAAGCCCGAGGGTCATCGAGACCGGGAGTCCTGCGGCGAGGATCTCGTTCACCGACCAGTCCGGATGCCGCAGGCTGGGCCCGAGGTCGAACGGCCGAGGATGTCTGCCGAGGACCCAGCTCGCGCCGCTTGCCTTGCCGAGATAGTCGACGAAGAACGCGACGGGACTGTCGAGTCGATACTGCCGACGCATCGCCTCCTCGACTTCGGCGGGAGGACGACGGCCGTCGGCGCTCTCCAGCGGACTTCCCGGCACGAGCCACGCCAGGCAGAACGTCAGCGTGTAGACCACGAAGACGATCAGCGGAAGCTGGAGCAGTCGGCGGATGATGAGAGTGAGCATGCGTGGGGGCACGGCCTTCGGCCTGCGCGGGCAACCTACCGGAGAACCCATCCATCCGTCGGCGGGGCGTCGCGGCCGAAACCTCATTACGCTGCCGAAGCCATGGCGCCGACCCCGATCCTCCTCACCACCTGGTCCTTCGGACTGCGCGCAGGTCGCGACGGATGGGCCCTGCTCGAGGCCGGAGGCGCCGCCCTCGATGCGGTCGAGGCGACCTGCATCGCCGCGGAGACCGACGCCGAGATCGACTCGGTCGGGTACGGCGGACTTCCCGACTGCGATGGACGACCGAGCTTCGACGGCTGCGTGATGATCTCGCCGCGCTGCTGCGGCAGCGCCTGCTTCGTGCGCTCGACGCCGCACGCGGTCTCGATTGCCCGGCAGGTCATGGAGCGGACCGAGCACGTGATGCTCGCGGGCGAGGGCGCGGATCAGTTCGCGGCGCGGGTCGGCATTCCGCCGCGCGAGACGCTCTCGCCCGCGGCGATGGCTTCATGGAGGGAGTGGTCGCGGCAGCCTGCAATCGTCGATCAGAGCCGCGATGGCTCGAGCAGCTCGGGGCGGGCGGCGGCGCCGCGACCAGTCGATGCGGGGCCGGAGGGTGGGGGCCGGCTTTTCTACGAGCCGGATCCGGAAGATCGCTTCCGGCACCACGACACCATCGGTGTGCTGGCCCTCGACCGCGGGGGCCGCCTTGCCGGGGGTTGCACAACCAGTGGAACCCCGTACAAGGTCCCCGGCCGGGTGGGGGACTCGCCGATCATCGGACATGGGCTCTATGTCGATCCGGCGGTGGGGGGCGCTACCGCAACCGGAGCCGGTGAACTGATCATGGGGGTCTGCGGGGCCTTCCTGGTCGTCGAACTGCTGCGGCAGGGGCGGTCCCCGGTTGAGGCCGCAGCCGCCGTGATCAAGCGGATCGCCGATTCCGGGCCGGTGGCAGAGCATCATCAGGTCGCGGTGCTGGCCCTTCGCAGCGACGGGGTCTGGGGCGCTGCCGCGCTTCGCCAAGGCTACCGAAGCGCCCGGTTCGATCTCGAAATTCGCGGCGCGGTCGAGCCCGACGCGGTCCTTCTCTGACCTCTTCGATCACGGGACGAGCCCGTCCGCGCACTTCCCGCCGGCGGCGCGACCTCACCCCTCCTGCAGGCATTTGCCATCCCTTCTCTTGCGGGCCCTCAAGCCATGACTACACTGGCACCTGCGGCCACGTCCGGATCACACCGGATGCACTCGTGCGAACCCGGCCGTCACGTCTCTTGGGTTCGCTGTCTGGAAGCTCGCCTTGTGCGGGAGTGAACGCTGGGATCGAACTCGAGCTCTGCCTCGGTGACGCGAATGCGTTGCCGAGACCGCGCCGAGCCTCTGACGGTCATCGATCTTCGGCGCACTTCAGTCTTGCGGCTTCCGCGGAAGCGACGCCTCGCGTCGCGGAAAGGTTGGTCTTCATGATGAAGACTCGGAATCAGACTGCTAGTCGTGGGTTCACCATCGTTGAACTGCTGGTGGTGATCTCGATCATCGCGCTGCTCATCGGCATTCTTCTGCCGGCGATTGGCAAGGCGCGCGAAGCCGCCCAGACGACTCAGTCGTCGGCGAACATGCGCAACATGTCTGCGGCCCACGCGGCCTACTCGGCCGACTGGGGCGATCGTCAGTGGACTTCGGTCCCCGACGATGCGGCGGTCTACGCCATTCAGCAGGGTGGTGGTGCCAACTACACCAACACCTGCACCAAGTACATTGCGTCCGGCGGCTGCCCGCCGTTCCTTGTGCTTGGCTGGGATGCCGACGTGGTCCCGACCATCTGGGGCTACTTCCTCGGCTGCGGCGGTGCGGGTGTCGGCAACTGCGGTTCGTTCCAGTTCTACATGCCCAACACCTTCACGCCGGCTCAGGTCTACGGCGCCTTCCGTCTGCCGAACGCCGAGAGCTTCAACAACTATCTCAACGGCCGGTTCTACGACCCGGTGTTCTACGCCCCGAAGGACGCCATCGTCCTCGCCGGCGCTGAGAAGTACTTCGCGCTCCCCGACGAGTTCACCGTGATTCCGCCGGACGGCACGGGTGGAATTCCGCAGCTCTGGAACAGCAGCTACTGCCTCTCGCCCGCGGCGATGTGGAACCCTGCGGTCCTCGGCAAGAACCAGCTGACCGGCGCCTATTACACCAATCCCGACTCGCTCGCGGCAGGCTACAAGTCGCCCGCTGCTGGTCAGGCGACCTACCCCGATCTGAAGACCCGGATGCTCGAGCATCACTGGCTTCAGTCGAAGCCCAACAGCGACGTCAACTACAACTTCACCGGTGGATACACCCCGTGGTTCTTCAACCACGGGTTCAACTCCTCGCCGGTGACGCTGTACTACGACGGTCACGTGCAGCCGACGGGTTGCGGTGACGCCATGGATGCCCACGGCCGCGCCAAGAAGACCTCTTCGGACAACTCCGGTCTCTGGAGCATCCAGACCCCCCTCGGCGGCAACGACACCACCGGCGACGGTGGCTACTTCATGAGCCAGTCGTATGACTTCCAGGTGGCGACCAGCTTCCACATCCTCACCATCGACGGCATCCAGGGCCGCGACGTGCTCGGTGCGAAGTAAGCGTCGGAAGCAGGGATGGCATGGACGGTCGTGATGGACCCGTCCTGATGAAGGTCTCTTGACTTACGAGGGCCCCGCCGCAAGGCGGGGCCTTTTTCGTTTCAGGCCCCGGCGGCGCACAGGAGGCTTCGCTGCATCCGCACCCGCTTCCGCACTCACCGCCGCGTCGCAGCGGCGCGGCGCCGCAGCAGGCCGGCAATCGACGCCAGCCCGAGAGGAACCACGACGAGCAGCTCGCCGGCGCGATTGACCAACTCGGCGGTGAGGGCGACGTGCAGGGTCTGATCCGAGAGAAGCGGCGTGAGCACGCCGGTGGTCCACTCGCGCAGTCCGAGTCCGTTGCCCGCGAGCGGAACCAGTGACGCCGCAGTGCTCCCGATGGCCACGGCGAGCGCCGTGGTCGGCGAGATCGGCTGGCCGATGAGCTGGAAGGCGATGAAGTAGCGCGCTCCCCAGAGCAGGAGATCGACGAAGCGGCAGAGCCCTGCCATGGCGAAGGGGCGGGTGAAACCGGGGACCATCAACGTCAGCAGAACGACCGCCGGAACCGAAAGCGGCACCACCAGCGGAAGCTGCCATCGATGGGCCGCGAGCAGGGCCACGACGATGGCCGCCGCGCACGCCATCGAGAGTCCGACCGATTCAAGGATGGTCCGCGCCGAGTTCACCGCGGGGATGTGGTTGACCACGCGATGCCAGGCGATGCGTCCGAAGAGCCCGGGCTTCATCGGCACGAAGTTGATCAGGGTCGACGCCCCGATCAGCTCCACCATCTCCAGTCGCCCGACCTTCGCGGTGTCGGTGGGAAATCGCCGAATCAGGCAGCCAAAGACACCCGCGGTCAGAAGCAGATTGCCGACGATCGCCCCCAGCAGCCCGAGGACCAGAAGTGGCTCCGGGCGGGCCAGCGACTTCCAGGCCGCATCGAGAGCGTCGCGCTGCGTCACGACCGCGGCGAGAGCCAGCGCCAGAAGCCCCAGACCGGCGATGGTGCCGACCACCCGCACCACCCGATGGCGGAGCAGCGCCACCAGGCGCCGTCGAAGGCTCGAGGGCTCGCTGCCGCCGGGCGGAGAACTCCGCGTCATCCCGCCTTCGCCGCCACGCGGGCGAGACGAGCGCCGATGATTTCCGCGGCCCGCTTCAGCATCGGATTGTCGCTGCGCCGGGTCTCGTCGAGGAGCGGGTCGTCCGGGCCCCGGACCAGCGACAGCAACGCCGCCAGTCGCACGTAGGGGTGGGTGTTCTCGCGAAGGCTTCGCTCGATGTCGGCGAGCGCAGCGCGGTTCGGAGTGAGCTGGAGCGCAACCAGAGCGGTCGCCGCCGGTCCGACCTGCGGAAGGGCGGAGGTGATTGCGGCGACCTGTTGATCAAGGGCCTGCTGGGCCATGACGCGCTGCTCGGGGGGCAGGGCGGCGATGCGGGCCTCTTCAGCCTTCCCGGAGCGGAAGGCGAGCACCACCAGCGACTCGATGTCCTCGACCGCGTCGATCGTCGCGACCCGCTCGATCGCGGCCTCGCGCCAGGTGGTCTCGAAGGGGACCGCCTCGATTCGGAAGTCGACCGGCGGCGACTCCGAACCGAGATTGCCGACCTCCAGTCGATCGGCTCGACCAGAACGCCCTGCCGGCTGCGCATTCAGCATGGCTCGCCCGGTGATTGAGAGCGTCGTGCCCAGGAGAGCGCTCAGCCGGGTGGCGGAATTCAGGGTCTGCGCCGCAAGCGGAGCGCGCCCGAGGTTGATTCTCATCTTGGTGGTCGAGCGGGGCTCGATCCGAAGCCTGCGGGCGATGTCGAAGATGGCGGGGACCGGGAGGTCCATGGTCGACTGCTCGATGCCGTAGCCGGTGACGCTCAGCGGGAAGACCACGAAGGAGCGGATCGGGCCGGTGGGCGAGATGGCCAGCGGGAAATCGGTGCGGTTGGTGATCTCGACATCCATCTCGAGACGGTCAAAGGGGCCATACCGCGACCGCACGGGACGCACGTTGATCACCAGTTCACGAGAGGCCTGGCGAATGAGTCGATCGAAGGTCGGCGGCACCGAGGCCATGAGCGACTCGATCTCGGACACATCGGCGTTGAGCGGCGCTCGTACCCCGAGTTCGGCATAGAGCCGATCGAGGGCCCACATGCCGACATAGGTTCCGCTGAACTCCCGCGCCGACTTGAGGAGCCCCGCAGCCCCGGAGGACCGACGCCCAAGGCCAAGCTCGGCCAGGGCGTGTCCGAGCTGGGCATGTGCCGCGACGGCGACCACCGGTTCGAAGACGGCGATGGCTTCCTCGAATCGCTGGGCTCGCAGCGCAGTCCATCCATCGACCACGCGGCGCTGCACGTCGGTCAGCGGAAGGATCCCGTCCGCCAGATCGACGATCGATCGGGCCTCGGCCAGATCGTCGCCGAGAAAGAGGAGCGACCACGCCGCCGCCAGCAGCGCCGCTTGCCGCGTCTCGGGTCGAAGTCGCTCGCCGCGCTCGATCAGCGTCCGGACATTGAGCTTCTGGATGCGGGTGAGCTCGCGGGCCGCCTCGGCCGCTTCGGAGCGACCGCGTCGATCGAGCAGGGCCACGCGAAGCCCAGCCAGTTCGGGCGGGGCCGGAGCGACAGCAGCCCGCACCATGTCCATGGTGATGTCCCCGCCCTTGGCATAATCCTCGAGGGCCAGGATCATGATCAGCGGGAGCTTGCGGGTGGTCAGCTCCATCGCCTCCGGATCGATTCGCCCGAGTTCGACGAGGTTGCCGCCGAGAAACTGCACCCGCTGCCTGAACTGGTCGGTCTCCTCGAGCTGGCGCAGGTCGAGCATCGCCAGGGCATCGTCGGACTTGCCCTGACCCCATCTGGCGATGGCGGCCTCGGCGAGCAGCGATGGTTCGGCGTAGCGCACGCCGCCGGTCCGCTCCAGTCCGATGGTGAAGAGCCGGTCGGCACCGACATACGCGCCGCGTTGAAGGAGCAGCCGGGCCAGTTGCCCCACGGCCTGCTCGTTGGTCGGATCAGCGAGCGTCCGGGCCAGCAGAAGTTCGATGATGGCCACCGGATCGCCGGTCGTCGTCTGAAAGAAGCCGGCGCCTTCGGAGGTCGCCAGCGGATTCGATGGATCGAGGGCCACGGCTTCGACGAGCCAGCGGGCATACCCCTGAAGGTCGCCGCGGCGCTGCAGCAGAATGGCCAGATCGAAGGCCAGTCGCGACGCGGCGGTGTGACCGATCTGCTCGATGCGCTCCGGTGTGAGCACGGCCTGATACGCGGCGATGCGGCCTTCCGCGGTCTCGTGACTTTCGATGGCCGCGGCGAGTCGGCGAAGCCGGGCCACTTCGTCGGTGGGATCGAGATGGACGAGCTGCTCGAGGGCCGGCACGACCGCATCGGGGCGGTCGGCGAGATCGGCCACCTGGATCAGAAACCGCCACTGATCGGCGTTGCCCGGATCGAGTTCGGCGGCGAGCTGGGCAAGGTCGAGCGCCAGCAGGAGGTCGGCGGAGTAGGCCTCGGGACTGGTGGCGACTTCCACCGCACGATCGACAAAGGCATCGGCGAGCAGGGCTCGGACGCGCTGCTCGTCGGCCATCGATGCAGCAGTGGGGGCGGCGGCAGCCTCCGGCTGGAGTTCGTCCGCCCTGACCGGATCGACCTTCCCGGCGTCCTGAGGGGACGCGGCGCAGATGGTCGCGAAGGCGATGGAACCGAGGAAGGCCAGCGGCCTTCGCCACAGCGCTGAAGGCATAGGAGTTCTCGAGTTCGGAGAAGAGGTCTCGGTCGGAGAGCGTGTTCGCAGTCGAGGACGCTGGCGCGTCGGGCCTTCGTCGATCACGGCCTGACGACCAGCGGACTGTACGGGACGCTTTGCGGCGCCGCCAACCGAGCGGCCTTTCGTCGGACCGACGGGGGCGGCGCTGCGCTTCGCGGCACGTCGTTGGAGGGCGGGTCCGAGCGGCCGAACCTGCAAGAGCCGTTCGCTATACTCCGACCCGTGACAGCCCTGACTTCGACCCCATTCCGCGCTCGGCCAATCGCCCTGGCGACTCGAGCGTTCTCAGTCGCCGCGATGACCATGGTGCTCGCGGTCCCCGCCCTGGCCCAGGACTCGGGCGGCGTTTCCCAGGCGATCGTCGCAACGACGAGTGCGCTGACGGCCGATCAGAAGTCGAAGGTGGCGGGATTCGTCGACCAGCAGGTCGGACTCCTGAAGTCGGGCGAGCCGGAGAAGATCCGCGCCGCGCGGCTCGAACTCACCGCGCTCCCCGGTCGCCCCGGAGCCTCGGAGACCTTTCAGCGCGAATACGCGGCGCTGGTCCGACCGGCGATGGAGAACATCGTCGCCGGCAGCGACGAGCACCAGGCGGTCAACGCCCTCATCGTTCTCCGGGCGCTGCGCTCTCCTGAAGCCGTCGAGGCCATCCTCGCCCGCATCGATCCGATGACGGAGAAGCGGCTGGCCATCCGACTCAAGGCGGCGGCGGTCGTCGGCGAGGCAATCGCGGAGTCTGCGTTGGCGCCACCCCAGGTGGACTCGGCGACACGCAAGATCGTCGCGGCGGGGTCGAGCGAGACCGACTGGGTCTGCGTCCTCCACAACTTCAGGTCGCTGGCGACGATTGCGGCGATGCCGAAGCTTCCCGAGCCCTCCGCCACCATGGCCCTTCGCGGCCAGAGCGAGATCCTGAAGTCGCATGTGCCGCGGATGGCCAAGGAAGCTGGTCCGAGCCCGATGATGGACGCGATCTCCAGAGCCCTCCTCGTGGTTCGCGATCAGTTCTACACCATGCCCGCGGACCGCGCCCGACAGCATCGCCAGCGGCTGGCGCCGACTCTCGTTGCCATGAACGAGGTGATCGCTGCGCAGTGGACTCCGGTTCAGGCCGATGCCCGCGCCCGCCGCACCTACGCCGCCGCAATCGCCGGTGCCGAGCTCCTGCTCAAGCTCTCGGCCAGCAGCGATCTCCGCCAGGAACTCGCAGTGAGCTTCGCCCAGCGCTGGGAGCAGAACGACAAGGTCGGCTTCACCGCCGACCTGGCCAAGGCCAAGGCGATGCTCCCCAGTTTCGGCAAGGCCGAGTAGAACCCCGGGGGTCCCGTGCGGCTCGTCGTTCCATTCGCCGCACTGGCCCTGCTCGTCGCCCTCGTCCTTCATTTCGATGGCGGAATACGACGGTCCGACCTGGTGGTCGTGCACCGGGCCGATGTCTTCACGCTTGATCCGTTTCGGATGAGCTATCAGCAGGACCTGCGGGTCGGACAGGCCCTCTATGAAGGCCTGGTCGTCCTCGATCCCTACGAGTGCAGGCCCATGCCCGCGACCGCCGAAGGGTGGGAGCGATCCGAGGACGACCGCGAGTACGTCTTCACCATTCGATCGTCGGCTCGCTGGAGCAACGGGGACCGCGTCACCAGCCACGACTTCGCCGAGGGATGGATGCGGGCGCTCTTGCCCGATCTCGCGGCGGACTACACCGGACTTCTCTTCGCGCTCGACGGAGCCGAGGAGTTCTTCCACTGGCGCGTCGCCCAGCTTGCGGCGCACGCGGCGCTGCCGCCGGCCGAGCGCACTGCGGCGCGAGCGGAAGAGATGCTCCTTGAGCTGCGGGAGCGCTTCGCCTCGACCGTCGGCGTCTCGACCCCCGATCCGCAGACTCTTGTGGTGCGACTTCGTCGACCCACGGCCTACTTCCTCGATCTTCTGGCGATGGGCATCTATTCGCCGGTGCACCGCCCGACGATCGAGCGCTTCACCACGCTCGATTCGGAGAGTGGCGCGCTGCGCGTCGATCATGGATGGACCCGCCCCGGCGTTCTGGTGAGCAACGGTCCCTACCAGCTCGATGGCTGGCGGTACAAGCGCGACCTTCGCCTGCGGCGCAATCCGCACTACTGGAACGAAGCCGCGATCCACGCCGAAACCATCACCGTCCTGCCTCTCGAGGACAACAACACCGCGGTCCTTGCCTTCGACGCGGGCGGCATCGACTGGATCGCCGATGTCACCGTCGAGTATCGCGCCGATCTGCTGGCGCAGCGGCGGGCCTACGAAGCGCGCCACGCCGACGAAATCGCGGCCCTGCGGGCGAGCGATCCCGAGGGCGATCCCGACGATCTGCTGGCGGCGCTTCCGGAGCCTGAACGCGGATTGGGCGAACGTCGCAACATCCACGCCTTCGACGCCTTCGGAACCGACTTCTTCAGCTTCAACTGTCGTCCGAAGCTGGTCGACGGCCGTCCCAACCCCTTCGCCGACCCCGGCGTGCGGCGAGCCTTCGTCCGCGCCGTCGATCGCGACCTCCTGGTCGAAAAGGTCACTCGCCTTCGAGAGCGCACCAGCGGATCGCTCACGCCGGCGGGATCGATTCCCGGCTACACCGCCCCGACCGGCATCACCTTCGATCCGCAGCGCGCCGCCGCGGAACTGGCCGAAGCCGGCTGGTCGGATCGCGACGGCGACGGTCTTGTCGAGGACGAGTCGGGCAAGGTCTTCCCGACCATCGATCTCCTCTACTCGAGCGGCAACCCGCGTTTCGAGGATCTCTCGCTGGCCCTCCGCGACATGTGGCAGCGGGCTCTGGCGGTGCCGATTGAGGTGCGCTCCAACGACGCGAAGTTCTACAAGGACGATCTCAAGATCGGCAACTTCATGATCGCCCGAGGCGGGTGGTACGGCGACTTCGGCGATCCGATGGCGTACCTCATGCTCTCGCGCACGGGTGATGGCAACAACGATCGCGGATACACCAACCCCGTCTTCGACGCCATGCTCGATGACGCCGAAGCCCAGACCGACCCGGCGCGACGGCTCGAACTCCTGGCCGAAGCCGAGCGCTTCCTCATGGAGGAGGAGTCGCCGTTCATTCCGCTCTGCACCTACAAGACGCTCTACATGTACGAGCCCGGCGTCCTCAAGGGACTCACTCGACACCCGCGCCTCGAGCAGTACTTCGGACGGCTGCGGCGCGTGGAACCGCGCTGAGCAGAAGCCCGCGGCACCTTCGACCACCCCTGGTCGAACGCGCCGCGGGCGAGGGCCGCATTCGCACCGTCGGCTCACTCAACCCCAGTTCGAGAGCAGCACACCGAGATCGCTGCCGTCGACCTGCTGATCGCCATCGAGATCGCCGAAGCAGCAGAGCTTCTCGCAGGGTCCCCAGCTCGAGAGCAGAATCCCGAGATCGCTGCCATCCACCGAGCCGTTGCCGTCGAGGTCGCCGACGATTCCGGTCGAATCCGGAAAGCGCACCTTGACGGAGTTGGCGGTGTAGGTGACGAGCACCGGCTCGCAGCTCTCGACGGTGGTGAAGGTTCCCACACGGCTCGACGCTGTAAGCACGGTGAACTCCTCGTTCGGAAGCGGTGCGTAGCCGTAGGCGCGGGTCACGACGATCGTGCCCGCAAGAGTGGCCACGCCGGTTGCCGCGAGCCGATCGATCTGGGCGCCGCGTGACGGCCCGCCGATCTGGACATCGAAATTCGCGTTTCGTCCGAAGGTCACCGGGCCGTTGAGATCGAGCTGTCCGACGGGGAACCCCGGGGCGATGGTTCCACCGGTGTTGTTGAGGAGCGACGTGGTCACGACTCCGTCGCCCGACAGCAGTCCGCCGGCCAGAGCCACCTGAATTCCGCTGGCGGACAGGGTGCCGTTTGCGGTGGTGATTCCAGAATTCTGCTGATAGGTCTCGCCTTGACGGGTGAGGGTGCGGCCCGGATTGATGGTGACCGTTCCGGTGTTCACGAAGGGGCCGGGGGCGATGGTCATCGCACCAGCACCACTCACTTCGAGAACGCCTTCGTTCTTGAAGTCGCTGTTCACGTCGATGGTGAGGCCCGCCGAGGTGTTGGAGACGATCCGGCCCTGATTGGTCAGCTCGGTGTTGTTGCTTCCGATGTTGAACGATCCGCTGATGGTGTGATCGGGTCCGTTGATCAGTCGCCGGACAGCGGTGACGCTCGTGAACAGATTGACCTGGGTGTTCGAGCCGATCGCGGTTCCGCTTCCGGAGAGGGTGACGATTGGCGTATTGAGCAGGATCTGGGTGAACGAACCCCCGGACTCGACCGACAGGACGCCGTCGTTCTGGAGCGTGCCCTGGAGCACCGGGTCGACGTCGTTGTTCACCCGCAGCGTTGCCGCGTCGATCGTCGGGTCGGTGAGCACGGACGGACCGGAGATGCGAAGCGTGCCGCCATTCGCATCACGGAAGAGGCCGTTCACGATCGTCGAGCCGGAGATGAACACGGTGCCGGCGTCGGCGAGGATTTCGCCGCCGGTGTTGTCGAGGGAGGAGCTCAGGATCGTCAGCGTGGAGCCCGCGCTCGCCCGCAGCGTGCCGGTGTTGAAGTTGTCGGTGC
>CAYXKH010000079.1:2411-12175 GCA_964465255.1 uncultured Isosphaeraceae bacterium | reverse complement strand
GAGCAGGGGGCGGGAAAAATTGCAGCGGGTTGCACTTCTTCATGCGTGCGCTGCAATCGAGGGCAGCGCCTCGATCCCTGCGCTCGCGTCACGATGTGCAACCCTTTGCGATTCGACCGGCTCCCGACCGGCTCCCGACCGGCTCGCGCAGCGAGCCGCCTCGCCCTCACGCCCTGTGAAACAACGCCCGCATGCGGCGCTTGGGCGGGGTCTCGTCGTCGGCGAAGTGGTCGATCCCGTCGGCCTGGAGGCCGTTGATCGAGGCGAGCTCGAGGAGCTCGCTTTCGGTGAGGGGCCACGGGGCGTCCTGCTTCTCGCTGAGGCCTTCCTCGGCGGCGCGGCAGATCACCAGCAGATTGCCATTCATGCCCACGAGTCGGACAATCGACTCCACCATCGCGGGACGACACTCCGGCGGGAGCGACTGCACCGTGTTCACTTCGACGACGAGATCGAACCGGTGCACCCAGCGCGGCGGCGGCTCGAGCACGTCGGCGCGGAAGTAGCACTGGGCATTCTCGGGATCGAGCTTCTTGGCCCAGCGGATGGCGGTGCCGCTGATGTCGAAGGCGGTGACCTCGTAGCCGCGCCGCATCAGCTCGCGGGCATCGTGGCCGAGACCGCACCCGACGACCGCGATGCGGCAGCCGCATCGGACCAGACCGGGCGCGACGTGATCGAGCCACGCCACCAGCGCTGCGTTGGGCCGACCCTGCTCCCACGGAATGCGCGCGGCGTCGTTTGCCGCATCGGCTTCGACGTAGATCGTTTCGAAACGGTCGAGGGCCTCGGTCGGCACCGGTACCAGGGCTTGTCGCATGCTGCCTCCCGCGGGGTGGAACGGACGGCGATAGTAGGCGACGAAACCCTTCGACCCGTCGAAACCGGCGAAAACGCTGGAGCGGGAAGGCCGATTGCGACCGTCCTCTGGAGGACGAGTGGTGTCGCTGCGGAGATATCGGCCCCCGATCACGCGTGCAGCGTGCGGCCCTCGACGGCCAGGGCGGCTTCGTGGATCGCCTCGGCCATCGTCGGGTGGGCGTGCAGGGTCGAGATGATGTCCTCGACCGTGGCCTCGAGGCGCTTGGCGAGGCAGATCTCGTGGATCAGCTCGCTGGCGTCCTCGCCGATGATGTGGGCCCCGAGAATCTCGCCGTAGGGCTTGCTGGCGATGATCTTGACGATGCCCTCGGTGGCCCCGACTGCGACCGCCTTGCCGTGGGCCTTGAGCTGGAACGTGCCGACCGTGTAGGCGATCCCCTTGGCCTTGGCATCGCGCTCGGTCATGCCGATGCTGGCGATCTGCGGATTGCAGTAGGTGGCACCGGGAATCGACGCGTAGTCGACGCCCAGCGTGTGGTGGCCCTTCATGCGCTCGACGCAGGTGACGCCTTCATCCATCGAGACGTGGGCCAGCCACGGTGGTCCGATGACGTCGCCGATGGCGTAGATGCCCGGCACGCTGGTCTGATAGGTCGGTTCCTTCTTGTCGCGGTAGTCGGTCTTGATCCAGCCCTTCTCGAGGACGAGGCCGAGCTTGGCGGCCCCCTTGTCATCGAACAGTCCGTCGGTGCGCGGCCCCACGCCGATGGCCACGAGCACCACCTCGGCGTCGATGGTCGAGGTCTTCGATTCGTCCTTCACATCGGCGATGGTGACGGTGGCGCCGCCCGACTTCTTCTTCTCCACCTTCTTCACCGTCTGGCCGACCTGGAACTGAATCCCCTGCTTGGTGAAGGCCCGCGTGGCGACCTTGGAGACGTCGTCGTCCTCGTTGGGCAGGATGCGATCGAGCATCTCGACCACGGTGACCTTGGTGCCGAAGGCGTTGTAGAAGTAGGCGAACTCCATGCCAATTGCGCCCGAGCCGACGATCACCATCGACTTCGGCCGGCTCTTGAGAATCATCGCGTCGTAGGAGGAGATGATCGTCTGGCCGTCGAAGGGAGTGCCGGGGAGTTCGCGCGGCTTGGCGCCGGTGGCGATCATGATCCGATCGGCCGTCAGCGTCTGGATGGGCGGTGGCGTGCCCGCGCCGTTGTAGTAGTCGCCGCTGGCCGCGGTGACCTCGACGGTGGCCGGTCCGTGGGCGGTCCTGCCCGAGACGATCCGGGCATGTCCGGCCACGTGATCGACCTTGTTCTTCTTGAGCAGGAACCCGACACCGCCGTTCATCTTGCCGGCGATGTCGCGGCTGCGGCCGATGACCTTGGCCCAGTCGACCGACACCTTGTCGGGATCGATCCCGAAGCCCCACTCGGCGCTGTGACGGACGGCTTCGGTGTAGAGCTCGGCGGTGTGCAGGAGCGCCTTGGTCGGGATGCAGCCCCAGTTGAGGCAGACGCCTCCGAGGTTGCTTCGCTCGATGAGCGCGGTCTTCATGCCGAGCTGGCCGGCGCGGATCGCTCCGACGTAGCCGCCGGGGCCGCCGCCGATCACGATGAGGTCGTAGTGGGATGCCATGGGGGGTGGATTGTACTGATCGAGCCACCTCTGGTTGGGGGAGGGATCAGACCCCGTGCCTGCCCTGCTTTGCACCCCCCCTTCCGCGCCTCTACCATCTCCGCTCCCCGTGCGCACCGCCATCATCAGCGACATCCACGCGAACCTCGCGGCTCTCACGACGGTGCTTGCGCACATCGACGGAAACGCCGTCGATCGCATCATCTGTCTGGGGGACGTGGTGGGCTACGGCCCGGACCCGGTCGAGTGCGTCGATCTGGTCGCCGCCCGGTGCGAATGGTCGCTGATGGGCAACCACGACTTCGGCGTGCTCTACGAGCCGACCAACTTCAATCCCGCCGCCGAGCAGGCCGCGTTCTGGACCCGGACCCAGTTCGAGAAGCGCGACGATGACCGCGAACTGGCCATCAAGCGCTGGCAGTTCTTGGGGAGGCTTCGCGTCCGAGTGGCCTTCGACAACTTCCTCTGCGTGCACGGGACCCCGCGTCGACCGATCAACGAGTACCTCTTCCCCGAGGACGCGGTGAACTCGCCGGTCAAGATGCAGCAGGTCTTCGATCGCATCGACCGCTTCTGCCTGGTCGGCCACACCCACGTCCCGGGCGTCTTCACCGACGAGCCCGACTTCTACCCGCCTCAGGACGTCGACGGGGTCTACACCTTCAGCGAGAACGAGAAGGCCATCGTCAACCCAGGTTCGGTCGGCCAGCCGCGCGATCTCGATCCGCGGGCGAGCTATGCGATTCTCGAGCAGCCCGTCGAAGGACCGGCGCGGGTCGAGTTCTTCCGCCTCGAATACGACGTGAAGTCGACCGTCGACAAGATTCTGGCGATTCCCGAGCTGAGTGATTGGCTCGGCGAACGCCTCTATGAGGGACGTTGAGCCCAGCGGCCTGCGCCGTCTGTGCTCCTTCCCTGAAAGCACTTCATGAGTCCTGGTCTCAGACGCATCCTTGTCACGGTGGTGATCCTCGTCGCTGCAATTGGCGTCGTCACCGTGGTCGCCATCAATCGCGGAACGGCTGCGGCGCGGAATGCACCGAGTGCAACGCCCGCCGTTGCCCCCCCTGCTTCCGGCGCCACCGGCATGGCGGCATCGGAGACGCAGGCCTCCGCCTCCGGCCAAACCGGTGCCAGCGGAACGTCGCCGGAGGCCGGGACCGCGGAGCCGGCGACCGCAATCACGCCCGGGGAGCGGGCGGCGTGGAGCGCGGTTGGGCCGAGCGGCGGGATCGCCGGGCGCGACATCGACGCGGTCGGTTCGCTCGATCCGCGGCAGCATCAGTTGAAGCTCGAGTTCGCACCCCGAGCCGCAGGGATCGGACGAATCGCCTTCGCCGGGTTCTGGGAGACCTCCGACGCACGACGGCAGGCCGAGGCCCATTGGAAAGCGCAGAGCGCCGCGCAGGGCACGGGCGGAACCATTCCCCCGCTGCCGCCGGAAGACCTCCGCTACATCCTCCAGACCTCCCGCTCGATCGAGGGCTTCGAGGTCCCGCTCCTTGCGGTGCACTCGCTCGAGGTCGACGGCGAGTTCATCTCGCTCTTCGGCGACGTCTGGTCACTCGATGGCCCCGGCTCGTTCGTGAGCGAGATCCGCGATGCCGACGGAACGGCGATGCTCCGCGTGCGGCGCACGATCTCGCTGGGTGCCGACGGCTTCGACATCGGCCTGGCCCAGTCGGTCGAGAATCTCTCCGAGGGACCGCTGTCGGTGCGCTGGATCCAGTACGGTCCGACCGATCTGCGACTCGACCGCAGTCGCTACATCGACATCCGCCGTTTCCACTTCGGCTACCTGATGCCTCCGTCGCGCGATCCCGGCCAGGAGATCGTGCTGACCGAGGGGCAGATGTTCGACCGGACCGAGATCCTGAAGTCGATCGATCGGGCCGCGCACGTCCTCTGGCCGAACCCGCGGAGCATCGAGAGCAAGCTCTCGCTGAGCTGGGTCGGCACGACCAATCGCTACTTCGGCTTCGCGGTGCATGCGCCAAGCGATCTCGTCACCGGGGCGACTCCCACGCGTTCCGCCCAGGGCAGCATCGCCGAAGTGCGTGGCGTGGCCGGGATGGCTCCCGATGGCACGCGCGACGTGCTCTCCGAGATCCACTCTCCGGTCCTGGTGATTGCGCCGGGCGCCAGCGCCAGCTTCGATCTCGGCGTGTACGCGGGCCCGCTCGATCGCGCCGTGCTGGCCGTGAAGCAGCCCTACGAGAGTCTCGGGATGGCGGGGCTCATCCTCTACCTCATGAGCGGGTGCTGCACCTGGTGCACCTTCTCGTGGCTGGCGCACTTTCTGCTCTCGTTCCTCTCGTTCCTCCACGACTACGTGGTCTTCGACTGGGGCATCGCCATCGTCGTGCTGGTGGTCGTGGTGCGGGCGATCCTTCATCCGGTTCTCAAGCGTTCGCAGGTGCAGATGCAGCGCACGACACGGGCGATGGGTGCGCTCAAGCCCGAGATCGAGAAGCTTCAGGAGCGCTACAAGGGCGATCCCCAGAAGCTCCAGCAGGAGACCTTCCGGCTCTACCGGGAGAAGGGCGTGAACCCCGTGGGATGCATCGGGGGCTTCATTCCGACGCTGCTCCAGATGCCGATCTGGATTGCGCTCTACGCGATGCTCTACTTCGCCATCGAGCTCAGGCAGCAGCCGGCCTTCTTTGGAATCTTCCAGTGGATCGGTCAGCTCTGGGGCGGCTGGTCGTTCCTCGCCGACCTCAGCTCGAGCGATCACTTCTTCTGGGAGTTCGCCGAGCCGCGGCACTTCCTCCTCTGGAATCTCACCGGCATCAATCTCCTCCCGATCCTGATGGGCGGCATCTTCTGGGTGCAGCAGAAGTACATGACGCCGCCGCCGGCGATGAAGCTCTCGCCCGAGCAGGAGCAGCAGCAGAAGCTGCTGAAGATCATGATGGTGGTGATGTTCCCGCTGATGCTCTACAGCGCACCTTCGGGCCTGACGCTCTACATCATGACCTCGAGCCTGATTGGAATCGTCGAGGGTCGTCAGATCCGCAAGCAGGTCGAGCGGATGGATCTGGAGCCGCCGAAGGCGCCCAAGGCGAAGAAGCAGGACATGCTCGGTCGGATGTACGAGCAGGCCCTCAAGCGCCAGCAGGACAAGCAGGCCCAGAAGCGCAATCCGCCGAAGAAGTACAAGGAGCGGTGAGTTCGGCGGCGCGGCCCGACTCGCGGAACTCGCCCGAGTCGCCCGAGTCGCCCGACATGCGTTACTCGCCCGACTGGCCCAATTCCATCGAGCCGCTCGAGCCGACGGCGAGGCGGAGCGAGGCCAGCGTCTCGGCAGCGTGCCGCGTCCGCGACCAGCGCGACGCGCCCATGCGGCAGTTCGTCGCGAGCCGGGCTCGGGTCTGCGAATCGTTCATCAGAGAGACCACCGCCGCCGCAAGCGCCGGGCCATCACCTGCAGCCACCACGATCCCCACGCCCTCACGTCGCACCAGCTCCGAACCCTCGCCCTCGGGCCCGACGAAGAGAACCGGCACACCGCAGGCCATCGACTCCAGAATCTTGGAGGGGACCACTCGCGAGAAGGCCGGGGCGTTTCGCAGGAGTGCGAGGGAGAGATCAAAGAGCGACCAGCACGCCGGCATCTCTTCGCGCGGTCGGGCCGGCAGGAAGCGGAACTGTTCGTTCAGTCCTGCGGCGTGGGCCCGAGCTTCGAGTTCGGCCTTCACCGGACCGCCTCCGACGATCACGAAACAGGCGGGTGTGGCCCGCAGGGCCTCGGCAGCCGCGAGGAGTACGTCGAGATCGTGCGCCGTCGCCAGTGTTCCGGGGTAGCCGATCACGAAGCGACCGCGCAGTCGAGACGTCTCCTCGAGGGCCGCGTTCCGCTGCGATGCGGGCGAGAAGACCTCGAGGGCGGCACTGCCGCGGACGATGTCGATGGTCTCGGCCGGAATCGATCGCGACAGCAGACTCTCCTTGAAGGCGGCGGTGAGCACGATCACCCGGGCGGCGCGTCGATAGAGCCAGAGCTCGAGGCGCTCGAGGAGCGCGTAGCTGATCGAGCCGTGGCGCAGAATCGACTCGGGCCAGAGATCGCGCACCTCCATCACATGCGGCACGCCGCGACAGGATGCAATCCAGGCCGCCGCCAGCGGTGTGAAGAGATGCGGTGTCGTCGAGAAGACCACTGAAGGGCGAGCCTCGAACAGCCCGGCGATCGAGGCGGTGGCGACGAAGGAGAGATAGTCGAGGAGCCGCCGCACGATGCCCTGATTGGGCGTCGCGAAGGTCTTGACTCGGACGATGCGCAGTCCCTGGACGCGCTCGGTGGTGCGCCACCGATTGCCGTACTGCTCGTGGAATCGCCCCTCGGGGTAGTTGGGGTGATTGGTGAGGATCGTGACCTCGTGCCCTGCCGCCGCCCAGCAGACGGCGCGATCAAAGACGTGCGCCGCGGCGGGCGATGGCTCAGGCAGGCAGATGTCGGTGACGACGAGGATGCGCACGACGAGTCGGAGCGAGTGGGGACGGCCCTAGTCGGCGGGCCGCGCTGGGCGTGCGGCGCCGGAGACGAGTGGTTCGACCGAGACCTCGGGAGTGACCCGCTCGCGGTCGCCGAGACCGCGGATGCGGACCAGGGTGCCGCGCGGGGCCTCGGCCAGGGCGCGATTGGTCGTCGACTGCTCGCGATCGAGCAGGCGCAGGCGAACGATGGTGCCGCCTTCGGTGCAGCAGAAGCGCTCGGTCTTGCCGCGGGTTGCGAGGGAGTCGCTCACCAGCCGAGCGGTGACGGAGTCGCCCCCGTCGGAGACATTCAGGGCGGCTGCCATCGACGCGCCCTGAGCGGACTCCGGGGCGAGGACGACGAAGGAGTATTTCACCCGCTCGTCGCGGCGCTGGGTCAGGCGCTGCACGTCGGTCACCTTGGGCGTGGCCGGGAAGCCGCGGATCTCATGACACCAGTCGCGCGGCGAGGCCAGCATCGGACAGTCGGCCTGATGCGGACAGGGCGCCAGCACGCGAATACTGCCACGGCGAAGGACCGAGTCGCGCAGGTGATGCAGCGGGCGCGTGGTCGAGCGCAGGGCAGGCTCGATCAGGATCGTGAGCGAGCGGCGGGCGATCTGATGGATCAGCTCGACCACCGACTCCTCGTGCCGTTCGCTCGCGTCTGCTGTCGGGAGTGCGCTGCTCCAGGGGACGGTGAGCTCGTTGAGGGCCGCCTGGCAGAGGACGAGATCGGTCTCGGGCGAGATCTCGGCGCGGCGAAGGTCGAGCGGTTCCGAGACAAGCTCGACGCGCAGGCCGGCGATGGCTGCGCACTCTCCCGCGACCGCCGCCCAGAGGTCCAGCGTGGTCGGATCGCTGTCGAAACCCACGAGGCGGAGCGGCTCTTCTCGAGGCGCGAGCGACAGCAGGAGCCCGGCGGTGGTTGCCCCGAGTCCGCATCCGAGATCGACGACCGATCGCCAGGGCCGCGACCCCGGCTGCGTCAGCACGCCGCGCCCCGCCAGTTCCTGAAGGATCAGATGGAGCTTCGGGGCGTCGCTGGCGAGGAAGTAGAGGAGCCGCGCCAGCAGATGCCCATGTCGCGCCCCGGCGCGGGCGAGCTGGTCCCGTTCGAGGGTGTAGAGATCAGAGAGATCGCGCACCCGCTCGGCGAGCACATCGATGGAGGGGACATCAAGGCGATGCTGGGGAGCGCAGCGGTCCCACAGCCACGTTTCGAGAGCCAGAAGACGGGAGCGGAATTCCTTCGAGGGAACCAGCATGGCGTCTCTCGAGGAACCGAAACCTGCAAACGGCGGAGGCGCAACTGGTTCGATTCGGACCACACTCCCAATCGGACCGCGACCAGCTCGGATCACTCCGACTCGGCGCGGGCGATCTGCCAGTACTCGAGCTCGATTGGGGCCTGACGACCGAAGATGGTGACCAGCACGCGAACCAGTCCGCGATCGGGGAGCACCTCGTCGACGCTGCCCTGGAAGTTCTGGAAGGGACCTTCCCTGATGGTGACGGCGTCGCCCTTCTGGAAGTCCATCTTGACTGTCGGGGCCTCTTCCGGACGGCGCGAGTCGAAGAGCATCTTCTCGACCTCGTTCGGTGCCATCGGGGTCGGACGACCCGCGGTACCGACGAAGTCGCCGACGCCGCCGGTCTCCTTGATGAGGAAGAAGACGTCCTGAGGAATACGGCCATCCGGCTCGAGCTTCATCTCGACGAAGACGTATCCCGGATAGAGCTTGGTCTCGGTGACCCGCTGCTTGCCGCCCTTGAGCGTCTTGGTCTTCTCGGTCGGAACCATGATGCGGCCGACCAGATGCTCCATGCCTTCGATCTGCACCTTCTTGAGGAGCGTCTCGCGGACCGAGTTCTCCTTGTTCGAGGCCACCCGCAGCACGAACCAGTCCATGCCCTCGCGGTACATGGGCAGATCGGCGGCGGGATCGAAGGCCTTCTCAGCCTCCGCGGCGGCTGCGGCCGGAGCGCTCTTGCGCTTGCCGGCCGACGGCATGAGGGCCTTGGAGGTGGCCACGCCGGCGCCGGCGAGGGTGGCTTCGCCCTTGCGCTTGGCGCCCTTGCCGGAGGAGAGCTTCTTGCTGGGTGCGGCCGATGGATCAGCTTCCATGCCCGGCGTATCGGCGTCGCTGTGGGGGCCCAGGTCGCGCGATCGCTGTGCGTCGGAATCGTCCGCTCCAGCGGGAATGGCGAGCGAGTCGAGCGAGCCCGAGGACTCCGCGGACTCGTGGGGGTCGAAGGCGCCGGATGATTCGATCGATTCCATCATGAGAACACGTCGATGCCCTTGGGGGTGGTGGAGCGAGGATCGAACATCAGGTGACAGGGGCCTGATCAAGCACCTGTATCCACATGAAGAAGAGGGAGAACACCAGATCGAAGATGAAGACCAGGAACGTGATCAGGGCGACCAGCGCCAAGACCACCCAGGTGGATCCGAAGATCTCGCGCCGGGAGGACCAGTTGACCTTCTTCATCTCGCCTTCGGTGGCGATCAGGAACTCCACGCTCGCGGGCTTCACGCCCACGTAGTAGTACACCATCCAGCCGAAGACGCCCACGACCAGAAGGGCGGTGCCGGCGGCGATGTAGATGGGCTGGATCGTGCCGATTCGAACGCTGCTGGCGACGATCTCCCACAGCCACGACGCGCCGAGCCCGACGACCACCAGCGCCGCAACCGCGGTGCACATTCGAGTCCAGTAGCCCTGTCCGATCTTGTACATCGAGGCTCCGTTGCCAGAACTGACGCCGGCTCTCCCCGAAGGAGCGAACGCGGCCGATCCAACACGTCGAGAAACACG
>CAYXKH010000079.1:0-2311 GCA_964465255.1 uncultured Isosphaeraceae bacterium | reverse complement strand
ACAACACGTCCAAACAACACGCCAGGAGTGAATCGAACACTCAACCTGCGGATTTGGAATCCGCTGCTCTGCCAATTGAGCTACTGGCGTTCCAATACTCCAGTCGAGTCCTCGCTCGGCGGTGGACTCCAGGCGATCCCGCAGTGCGTCGCAACCGGCGTGCCCGAGCGGCGATCGTGGCCTGCGAGACAGACGGGCGAGCGGCGTCCGCCCACGTCCGTCACTTCCGCTTGATCTTGTGCAGCGTGTGCTTGCGCAGCTTCGGGCAGAACTTCTTCAGCCCTTCCTTCATCTTCTCGGCGATGCCGCCCTTGACGCGGATGTTCGTGCGGTAGTTCAGCTCGCCCGACTCGGTGCACTGGAGCCACACGTATTCGCGATCGGTTGCCTTCTTGGCCATGACGCTTCTCGACAAAAGGGGGCCCGTCGGGGTGACTGCCGCTTCAACGAGCGGCGGAGCACGACGGGCGCAGTGGAACGAAAACAGAGCAAGCGGTGGGAGCGGTTCGACCCGCTCCCACCGTGGAATTCAGACTGCGATCACTTCACGATCTTGGTGACGACGCCCGAACCGACGGTTCGGCCACCTTCACGGACGGCGAAGCGGACCTGGCTCTCCATCGCGACCGACTTGCCTTCAAGATCGACCTTGACGGTGACGTTGTCGCCGGGCATGCACATCTCGGCGCCGTTGAGGAGCTCGAGCTTGCCGGTGATGTCGGTCGTGCGGAAGTAGAACTGCGGCTTGTAGCCCGAGAAGAACGGAGTGTGACGACCACCCTCCTCCTTCGTGAGCACGTAGACCTCGGCCTCGAACTCGGTGTGGGGCTTGATCGAGCCCGGCTTGCAGAGCACCTGTCCGCGCTCGACGTCATCCTTCTCGATGCCTCGGAGGAGCGTTCCGACGTTGTCGCCGGCCTGGCCCTGATCGAGGGTCTTCTGGAACATCTCGACGCCGGTGACGATGGTCTTCCGCGACTCGGGTCGCAGACCGACGATCTCGGCTTCATCGCCGACCTTGATGATGCCACGCTCGATACGACCGGTCACGACGGTGCCGCGGCCCTTGATCGAGAAGACGTCTTCGATCGACATGAGGAACGGCTTGTCCATCTCGCGCGGAGGCTCGGGGACGTAGGTGTCCAGAGCGTCCATCAGCTCCTGGATGCACTTGGCCTTCTCCGGGTCCTTGGGAAACGTGAGGGCCGGGAAGGCGGCACCGCGGATGATCGGGGTTTCGTCACCGGGGAAGCCATACTTGTTGAGGAGCTCGCGGACTTCGAGCTCGATCAGATCGAGAAGCTCGGCGTCATCGACGAGATCGCACTTGTTGAGGAAGACCACGATGCGGGGCACACCGACCTGACGGGCGAGCAGGATGTGCTCGCGGGTCTGCGGCATCGGGCCGTCGGCGGCCGAGACGACGAGAATCGCGCCGTCCATCTGGGCGGCGCCGGTGATCATGTTCTTCACGTAGTCGGCGTGACCGGGGCAGTCGACGTGGGCGTAGTGGCGCGCCGCCGACTCGTACTCGACGTGCGAGGTCGCGATGGTGAGGATCTTGGTCGGATCGCGACGACCCTCGCTCTCCGAAGCCTTGGCGACTTCGTCGTAGGCCTTGTAGGTCGCAAGACCCTTCGCCGCCTGCACTGCCGTGATGGCGGCGGTCAGCGTGGTCTTTCCGTGATCGACGTGTCCGATCGTGCCGACGTTCACGTGGGGCTTGGTTCGGTTGAAGGTGCCCTTGGCCATGGCTCAGCTCTCCGGTAGTGCCCGTCGCGGGTTGGCGCGGGACTGGTTCTCTTGCGGCGATTCCGGGGCGGGTGTGCTCCGGTCGGTTCGCCTCAACATGATCTGGTCGAAAACAACATCCGGTCAGGAACAGCAGGTCGACTCGACGCACCTGCTCGAAATGGGCTGGTCGCGGCGACTGGCCGCGCCATCCTCGACATCTGGATCCGCGTCCTCCTGCGAAGGATCGCGAAAGCCACCAACGGGGCTTGAACCCGTGACCTCACCCTTACCAAGGGTGTGCTCTACCACTGAGCTACGGTGGCGATTGGACTGTCCCGGCACCCGCTGAATTGATCGAATTTCGATCGCCTCATCTGGTCCGGTTACGGAGCGCCCGCGTCCCGAAGCCCTGCGTCCTGCAGCCACTTCGAGGGCGGAAGAAAAACCGTCCCAAGGGGGACGGTGGACCGGACAGTGTAGCGGCCGGTCCAGACGTGGCAAGGGGGGCGCGGGGGGCAGGAGGCAGGGAGCAGGAGGCAGGGAGCAGGGAGCAGGGGGAATCGCAGTGGGTTGCACT
>CAYXKH010000078.1:2478-12339 GCA_964465255.1 uncultured Isosphaeraceae bacterium | reverse complement strand
TCCGTGCCCTTCGTGCCTTCCGTGCCTTCCGTGCCTTCCGTATCATCCGCCTCATGCGCCTCATCCGCCGCGCCCGTCGATCCTGACGGGCGCGTGCGTTTTTGTTCCCCCAGCCGCTTTTCAATCGGAGCGCCGTGAGCCAGTCACCTGAATCCGCTCGCGACACCAGGCGTGTCGCCATCGTCACCGGGGCCAGTCGCGGGATCGGACGGGCCATCGCCCACCGCCTGGCGCAGGATGGACATCGCCTCGTGCTGGTGGCCCGAAGCGCCGACGGACTCGCCACGGTGAAGAGCGAACTCGAAGCGGCGGGCGCAACCGGAGTCGAGACCCGCGTCGTCGATGTCAGTGACGGAGCGGCGGTCGCGGCGCTGATCGACGAGATCGCCACCTCGCTCGGACGACTCGACATCCTCGTCAACAACGCCGGAATCACCAAGGACGGCCTGATTCTGCGAATGTCCGACGACGACTTCGACCAGGTGATCGCCACCAACCTCAGATCGGTCTTCGTGGCCTGTCGGGCCGCGGCCCGACCGATGATGCGCGGGAAGTTCGGGCGGATCATCAACATCGGCTCGGTCTCGGGGATCATGGGAAATGCCGGGCAGGCCAACTACGCCGCGGCGAAGGCCGGCGTCATCGGTCTGACCAAGACCATCGCCCGGGAGCTCGGGGCCAAGGGAATCACCGCCAACGTGGTCGCCCCGGGCTTCATCGAGACCGACATGACCGCCGGCCTGCCGGAGGCGATGAAGGAGGAGGTGGCCAAGTCGCTGCCGGTCCGCCGCCTGGGGCGCGCAGAGGAGATCGCTCACGCCGTCTCCTTCGTGGCTTCGGATCTCGCGGGATACTTCACCGCGCAGGTGCTCGTCGTCGACGGCGGCATGACTTGAGGGCTGGATCGCCGGCGTGGATCGCCTGCGTGGATCGCCTGCGGACAGACCTCTGCCCGAGCCTCCGGGGCCTCGCGCTCCCGGAACCGCTTCCGCGATGGAAACCATCCGTGTATAGTCCGCCCGTGCCGAGCGGAACGACCGCGCGGGCCGAACCCATGCCAAGGGTTGAGTCCAGGAGACCGACGTGAACCAGGCTGAAATCGAATCCCGCGTCATCGACATCGTCGCCCAGCAGCTCGGGATCGAGAAGGACAAGATCACGCTGGAGTCGAGCTTCACCAACGACCTCAACGCCGACAGCCTCGACACCATCGAGCTGGTCATGGAGTTCGAGGACGAGTTCGGCACCACGATCCCTGACGAGCAGGCCGAGAAGATCCAGACCGTGGGGCAGGCTGTCGAGTTCATCAGGAACGCGATGGCGAACAAAGTTGCGTAGGCCCCGTGCGCCGGTCCGGGCCGTCGCCGACCGAATCGACACTCCCGCCACCGAGGGCGCGGAGGGGCGTGATGCGTCCCGTCCCGGGGCGGTGCATTGGTCGGCGGTTCGTCCGCTCAATTTCCCCACGCGCCCGCGGGTGCAGAGACGCTCGGCGTTCTCCCTGCGGGTTCCTCATCTCACCGTCTCGCCATGAGCACTGATTCGCGCCGCCGCGTCGTCATCACTGGTCTCGGAATGGTCTGCCCCGTGGGCAACGATGTTCTCACCGTCTGGAAGCGGGTGTGCGCGGGCGAGTCGGGCATCGGGACGATCACGGCGTTCCCCCAGAACGACGAGTGGACCGTGCGCATCGCCGGTGAAGTGCGCAACTGGGACATCGACGCCGTGGTCGACTCGAAGGAAGCGAAGCGGATGGATCGCTTCTGCCTGCTGGGGCTGGCTGCCTCGGTCGAGGCGGCACGGGACTGCGGCATCGACTTCTCGAAGGGCGATCCGACGCGGCGTGGCGTGGCCATCGGCTCGGGCATCGGCGGAATCATGACCATCGAGGAGGGGCACACCCGACTGATGGCCACCGGTCCGCGGAAGATCAGCCCCTTCACTGTTCCGCGACTGATGGGAAATGCCGCGGCAGGCAACGTCTCGATTCGCTTGCAGCTCAAGGGTGCGAACATCTGCACCGCGACCGCCTGCGCCAGCGGCTCGCACTCGATCGGCGCCGCCTTCCACATGATCCAGCGCGGTGCCGCCGAGGTGATGGTCGCTGGTGGCAGCGAGGCCGCGGTGAGCCCCATCTGCATCGGCTCCTTTGCCGCGATGAAGGCCCTCTCCACTCGCAACGACGATCCCACCAAGGCCTCGCGACCCTTTGATCGCGGGCGCGACGGCTTCATCCTCTCGGAAGGTGCCGCGGTCGTCGTTCTCGAGGAACTCTCGCTGGCCAAGGCCCGCGGGGCGACCATCCACGCGGAGATCATCGGGTTCGGATCCTCGGGAGACGCCTCGCATATCGCCGCTCCGGACGAGGACGGCGACGGCGCCCGTCGAGCGATGATCGAAGGGCTGCGCGACGCCGCAATCGACAAGGAGTGCGTCGATTACATCAACGCTCACGGCACCTCGACGCCGCTCGGTGACGCCGCCGAGGTTCGCGCGGTGAAGGCGCTCTTCGGGGATCACGCTCGGAAGCTCGCGATCAGTTCGACGAAGTCGATGACCGGCCATGGACTCGGCGCCGCCGGCGGCATCGAGACGGTGCTGACGGCCCTGGCGCTTCGCGACGGAATTCTGCCGCCGACGATCAACCTCGACTCGCCCGACGACGGATTCGACCTCGACTTCGTGGCCAACACCGCGAAGGAGCGGGCGATCTCGGTGGCCCTCAACAACTCCTTCGGCTTCGGCGGGCACAACACGTCGCTGGTCCTGAAGAAGTTCGTGGACTGAGCGCAGGCGCCGCATCCGTTGCCCGATCTCGCCGCGCCAAGGGCGACCTTCCCGCGGGGCGACCCCGCACGGCTGCTAAAGTCGTCCCGTGACACTCCTCGGCATCATCGCGATCCTCGCAGGCTTCACCCTGCTGATCGTCATTCACGAACTCGGGCACTATTTCGCGGCGCGCTGGGCGGGCATCCGGGCCGACGGATTCGCCGTGGGCATGGGTCCCACGGCGCTCTCCTGGCGGCGCGGCGTCGGGCTGGTCGCCGGCTCGACCGATCGCATCGTCCGCGCCCGACACGGTCGCAGCGCCATCGAGTTGAGCGACGAGGAACTGCGTCGCCACGGGATCGGCGAAACCGAGTGGTCGCTTCGCTGGCTGCCAATTGGCGGCTTCGTGAAGATGCTCGGGCAGGAGGACCTTCGTCCCACCGGCAACGACGCTTCCGAACGCAGCTACGCCTCGGTGGGCGTCGGCAAGCGCATGGTGGTGGTCTCCGCGGGCGTGATTGCCAACGCGGTGCTCGCGGTCATCCTCTTCATGATCGCCTTCCTGGTGGGCGTGCGATTCCCGGCCCCGGTGATCGGCGACACCTTCGTCGGACTGCCCGCGGCCACCGCCTCGGCGTCGAATGCCGCCGCGCTCGGCGTGGCCGATCCGGGGCTTCTGCCGGGCGACCGAGTTCTCACCATCGACGGATCGCCGGCCCGAACCTTCGACGATCTGATGATCGCCGCAGCCATGTCGCCGCCGAACACGCCGCTTGCGCTTGCAGTCGAGCGGCCCGGTGTCGACGGACCGCTCGAGTTCACGATTCTTCCTGCGGTCGATCCGATCTCGAACCTGCTGTCCATCGGCGTCGCTCCGGCAAGCAGCACGCGTCTCGACGACCACGCCCAGTCGCTTGCATTCCTTGAGCCGGCGTTGAGCCAGACCGGGCTCGGCGCCGCGGGCGTGAAGCCCGGCATGGAACTGACCGCTCTCGACGGCGCTCTGGTCTCGACGTGGGAGGAGTTCGACCGCCTGGTTCGCCGGGCGGAGGGCCGACCGGTGATGACCCGGTGGGAGAACCCTGACGCCCCGGGCGCCGCCCCGATCGAGGTGCCACTCGTCGCCCGGCCAGCGCTCGACGCCCTGGTCATTCCCGGCGCCGCCGGCGAGCCCGGTGTTCAGGATCGTGAACTGGGACTTCTGGGCCTGACACCACGGGCCCGCATCGAATCCGTTCCCGCCGACAGCGACAACCGCGATCGACTTCGGGCCGGCGACATCGTGATCCGCGCCGGAGACCTGGTCCATCCCCGGGCCGTCGAACTGCGTCGCTCCTTCATGGCTCGACCGCGCCAGAGCGTGGCGATGGTGGTGCTTCGCGATGGAGTCGAGGTCGAGGTGCGCGCGTCGCTCAATCGCCGTGGTCAGATGGGCGTGGTGCTCGGCTACGACCTCGATCACGCGGTGATCTCGCGACCGGTCGATCGGCTCGTGGCGGCCGGCGATCAGGTGGTCCCCAGTCCGATTGCCGACGCGGCGCTCATTCCCGGGTCGCGAATCGACGCCGTCGACACCACTTCGATTGCGACGTGGGCGGATCTGCGACAGGCGTTGCGGCAGGCCACCGCCGAGGCGGCATCGTCGAAGTCATCGGCGACCGTCACCCTCACCGTCACTGCGCCGACGCCGGGCGCGGTGGCGAGCCAGGTCGAGATGGCGCTCAGCGCCGCCGACGTCGAGCGCCTCCATGCACTCGGTTGGGGAACGCCGCTGGGAGCCTCGCTCTTCGAACCGGTCATGGTGCGACTGAGCGCCGACGGCAATCCGCTGCGCGCCATCGGCATGGGATTCACCGAGACCCACAAGCTGATCGTGATGACCTATCTCACGATCTACCGACTGATGCAGCGCACCGTCGGGGTCGAGCAGTTGCGAGGCCCGGTCGGCATCGTGCATCTGGGTTCGCAGGTCGTGGATCAGGGTTGGGCCTATCTGGTCCTCTTCCTGGCGATGATCAGCATCAATCTCGCGGTCCTGAACTTCCTGCCGCTTCCAATCGTCGACGGCGGGCTCTTCCTGTACCTCGTCTACGAGAAGGTGAAGGGTCGGGCGCCACCGGCGGGCTTCCAGAACGCCGCGACGCTGGTCGGACTCTGTCTGCTGGCGGGCATCTTCCTGGTGACGTTCTACAACGACGTCATGCGACTGTTCGGCTGATTGGTCGAGCGGGTGAGAAGAAGCGTTCGAGAACCAGCGTGAATCAAGAGAGCGAGCGTGCGATGACAACCCCAGTGGCGGTCGTGACCGGAGCGGGAAGCGGGATCGGGCGGGCCGTGGCCCTGCGCCTCGGCAGGGCGGGATGGCGTCTGGTGCTGGTTGGTCGAAACGAGTCGAGGCTCGCCGAGACCGATGCGCTTCTCGCGGCCCTTCCAAAGCCGCCGGAGGCCACCGAGCTGGTGCCCGCGGATCTCGCCGACGCGCTCTCGGCCCGGGCGGTGATCGACGCCACGATCGATTGCTTCGGGCGAATCGACGCGCTGGTCAACAACGCCGGCGCCGCCGAGGTGGTCTCGATCGAGGAGACCACGCAGCGACTGCTCGAACAGACCTTTGCAGTCAACGTCTTCGGACCCGCGCAACTGATCGCCGCGGCCTGGCCGCATTTCCGTTCGCAGCATCAGGGCTGCGTGGTGAACGTCTCGTCGGTGGCTGCGTTCGATCCCTTTCCCGGCTTCTTCGCCTACGCCGCGAGCAAGGGAGCACTCGACAGTCTGACCCGCTCGGTGGCGCTCGAAGGCAGGTCAATTGGCGTGCGATCCTTCTCGGTCAATCCCGGCGCGGTCGAGACGCCGCTCCTGCGCTCGGCCTTTTCCACCGACGTCGTCGCGGAGAGCCAGACGCTCGATCCCCGCGGCGTGGCCGAGGTGATTGCGGAGTGCGTGCTCGGCATGCGCGACTGGGACAACGGGCGGAGCATTCCGGTCGTGCGTCGCTGATTGGCCGGGACCCGACGGAATGCCATGCGACCCGGCGTCGCGACGCGCCGCGAATCGACGACCGACTCAGCGTCGCTTCATGGCCCGATCGATATCCCGCTGGGCTTCACGCTTGGCGATGTCGGCCCGCTTGTCGAACTGCTTCTTGCCCCGGGCCAGCCCGACGAGGACCTTCGCCCGTCCGCGAACGAAGTAGATCTTGAGCGGCACCAGGGTCGCGCCGCGGTCGCGGGTGTGCTCGAAGAGCTTGCGAATCTCCCGGCCGTGGGCCAGAAGCTCTCGTGGACGCAGTGGATCGTGCTGCCGGGCGGTGCCGGCGGGGGCGTACTCGGCCACGTGGACCCCGCGGAGGATCAGGGCCGGCGGAGACTCTCGGACCTCGACGAACCCTTCCCCCAGACTCACCTGCCCGGTCCGCACCGACTTGATCTCGGTTCCGGTCAGTCGCATCCCGCACTCCAGGGTGTCGTCGATGTGATAGTCGTGCCGAGCCTTGCGGTTCTCGATCGTCGGCTCGTGCGTGGAGTGGGCGTCGGCTTTGGCCATTCGTCGCGAGGATACGGGCACCGCGGGAGGAACCGTCCCGATGGCGACCTCGGATTCGGAAGGAGGGCTGGGGAAAGGTCTCCGGCCTCTGGCGAGGACCCCGCGGCGGGTGACTGGCCAAAGCCAGGGAAAGGGCGGGAACTCGCCGAGCGAGAGCGCATCGAAATCGATTGCGTGCGACCGAACTTCGGGCGATCCTGTTGCCTCGATGGCAATTGGGCCAATCCCGACCCGACCATCGGCGTGCCAGGCGCAGCAGTGGACCCCCTATCGAGGATTACTCAATGCAGCAGTGGAGACGACCCGCTCTCGCAGCGGCCGGAGCGATGTTCATCGCGTGTCTGAGCGTGGCCCAATCGATGCCCCAGCCCGGCGGGGGAGCAGGTGAGATTCCTGCGGGTGGGCTGACCGCCGCGAGCCAGTTCCTGGCCGTGAATCCCGGCACCGAGTTTCTGACCCAGAAGGGTCGGATCGTGCGCGTGCACGGCAAGTCCTTCGGCGGCGGAGCGACGCCCACGGCCTCGGCCGAGGCGTTCCGAAATGCCCATGCCGAGATCTTCGGGATCCGCTCGAGCGACCTGGTGTCCGAGAGCTTCCTCCCGGATCGCCGCACCTCGACCGGCGTCCGCTTCGACCCGGCAACCGGCGACTATCGCTTCACACTCTCGTACTTCATGCAGAAGCGAGACGATGTCCCGGTGTTTGGCAGCGAACTCCGAGTGCTCGTCAGCAACGAGCCGGGTCACCCGGTCGTCCTCGCGGCCTCGAGCCTGCGCGACATCGGCGACTTCTCAATTGCCCCGACGGCGCTCAATCGCCTCAGCTCGCGGGCACTCGCCACCTTCGCAACCAACGCCGGCGGCGGCGGGCACATCCACGAGGGGCGGGTGGTGATCTTCGCAGGTGCGGAGGACGAGGTCGTCGCTCCGCGTCTCGCCTACGAGGCCCACGTCGTCAACGGCTTCGAAGAGTGGCGCGTCGTCGTGGACGCCAATGACGGCACGCTGCTCTACAAGGAGTCTTTGATCTGCTTCGGTGCCACCAGCGGCACTGTTCTCGGCAACACGACGACCGGCATCGGCAGCGAACAGTGCGAGCCCGAAGTGCCGACGCCGCTGCCCTATGTGAAGGTCACCGCAGGTGGCCAGACCGTGTACACGGATGCCAACGGCAACTACACCATCGACGCCGACGGCGCCCTGACCATCGACTCGACGCTCGATGGCCTCTGGTTCGACGTCTTCAACTTCCCCGGACCGGTCACCTCGGCTTCCGAGGTTCCCGTCGGAAGCCCGGTCAATCTGCTGTTCAATGCCGCGAACTCCGACCCGCTCATCCGCGCTCAGACCAACCTGTATCTCGAGTCCAATCTGGTCCGCGACTTCGTGCTCCAGTACAACCCCGGATACCCGACGCTTCAGAATCCGAACTTCGAAGTGGTCGCGAACCGCACCGACGGCTTCTGCCCGGGCAACGCCTGGTACAGCCCCTCGGTTCCCTCGATCAACTTCTGCCAGGCCGGAGGCAACTCGCCCAACACCGCCTTCGCCTCGGTGGTCTACCACGAGTTCGGCCATCACCTGGTCAACGCCGCCGGCAGCGGTCAAGGGGCCTACGGCGAAGGCACCGGCGACGTGATCAGCGTGCTGATCCTCGACAGCCCGCTCCTGGGACTGGGCTTCTTCGGTGATTGCAACACTCCGCTGCGAAACGCCGACAACAACTGCCAGTACGACCCCAACAACTGCTCGAGCTGCGGGAGCGCCATCCACTCCTGCGGTCGGCTGATGTCCGGCTGCGTGTGGGATCTCCGCGAGCAACTGGTGGCCGTCGACCCGGTCGGCTACTCCGACACGCTGGCCGCGCTGGCCATCAACGCCATCCTGCTGCACACCGGGACGTCGATCAATTCCAGCATCACAATCGACTACCTGACTCTCGACGACGACAACGGCGACATCTCCGACGGAACGCCGCACTACGCCCAGATCGCCGCCGCGTTCGGGGCCCACGGTCTTCCTGCGCCGGCCCTCGCCGAGATCAAGATCATCCTGCCGGACGGTGTGCCGTCGGTGGTGGCGCCCGGTGGCGAGACCAGCGTCGCCGTCGACGTTCTCCCGCTCCTCGGCACGCCGCTGCCCGGGTCCGAGACGCTGCTCTACCGCACTGGAACCGGTGGAGCGTTCACCGCGGTTGCGCTCGTCCCCAACGGCGGGAGCTTCCTTGCCGTCTTCCCCGCCCAGACCTGCGGCCTGCCGACGCAGTTCTACTTCAGCGCCCAGTCGACCGGTGGTCAGACCGTGACCAGTCCGGCCGCCGGCGCCGCCTCGCCGTACCAGGCCTTCATCGGCTATGCGACGACGGTGACCTTCGCCGATGACTTCCAGACCGACCTCGGCTGGACCATCACCAACTCCGCCAGCCTCACCGATGGACCCTGGGAGCGAGCAGTCCCGATCACCGGCTGCAATCGTGGCAATCCCCAGATCGACGCCGACGGCAGCGGTGCCTGCTACGTCACCGACAACTCGACGCAGACCTGCAACAGCGATGTCGACAGTGGATCGACGACACTGGTCTCACCGACGCTCGATGCGACGGTGCCGAATGCGTACATCTCGTATTCCCGCTGGTTCTCGAACACCTTCGGTGATGCGCCCAACCAGGATCTCTTCCGCGTCGACGTGTCCTCGAACAACGGCGCTTCCTGGACTCCGCTCGAGGTCGTCGGACCGGGCGGCCCCGAGGCCAACGGCGCCTGGTATGCGAAGCAGTTCAAGATCAGTTCGTTCGTCTCGCCGACGGCCAACTTCCGCATCCGCTTCATCGCGGAGGATGCGAGCCCCGGCTCGGTGGTCGAGGCCGGCGTCGACGGCGTCCGCATCGTCACGGTCGACTGCAACCCGCCGAGCGTCTTCGGCGACCTCAACAACGACGGCATCATCGACGGCGAGGATCTGGGGATCCTGCTGAGCAACTGGGGCACCGCCGGCATCGGCGACCTCGACGATGACGGCACCATCGACGGCGCCGACCTCGGTCTGCTGCTCGCCGCGTGGAGCTGAGTGCGTTTCGATTCGGTCAGTTGATTCACCGACCCGCGGCTGGCACTGCCAGCCGCGGGTTTTTTTGGATCGCTGGGGCGAGGCTGGGAGGGCAGGGGGCAGGCGGTTCGCTTCGCGAACCGGAAGGGAGCAGCAGTGGGTTGCACGACTGAGTACGTGCGCGGGGTGGTGAAGCCTCGCACGTGTGATGGCATCGATATCGGTCCCGTGATGGCCCCCGTGTCGGTCCCGAAGAAGCCCCCCCCAAAGAACAAACAAAACAAAAGAACCACTCGGCTCGATCGGAGCCGCTGATCGTGCCGAGCGAGAACAGGTGCGGCGCATGCGGCACACCTCAGTGACGGAGGCGAAGCCGACGGAACCCAGTCGGCGCCAGCCGACGAGATCTGCGCTCGACCCGCGTGGCGCCCGCGTGGCGCCCGCGTGGCGCCCGCGTGGCGCCCGCGTGGCACCCGCGTGGCACCCGCGTGGCACCCGCGAAAGC
>CAYXKH010000078.1:0-2378 GCA_964465255.1 uncultured Isosphaeraceae bacterium | reverse complement strand
CCCGCGAAAGCGAGTGCCGGCCCGGAGGGCCGAACGGAGCGCTCCAACTGCAGCGCTCAAAAAACCCCACGCCCCCGGCGATTGCCGAGGGCGTGGGACTTCATGCGCAGGAGAGGACTTGAACCTCCAAGGGATTTAACTCCCGCCAGCACCTCAAGCTGGTGCGTCTGCCAATTTCGCCACCTGCGCGAGCTGGAAACGAAGGGCGTTAGTATACCGGCCCCTTCGGGTGAGTCGAGATGGTCGGAACAGGCGATTTTCAGCACGTTTCCAGCCCCCCGCACCACGTCATGACCGTCAACCCACCGACCAGCGACCGCGCCGATTCGATTCCCCGGGCGCGGGCGCTCCGTCCCGAGGCAGGCAGCGAAGCCGTGACGCTGCGGATCAACGAGATCTTCTTCTCGATCCAGGGGGAGTCGACGCGCGCGGGACTGCCCTGCGTCTTCGTGCGCCTCAGCGGATGTCACCTTCGCTGCCGCTACTGCGATACCGAGTACGCCTTCAGGGAGGGCGCGACCAGGCCGATCGACGACATCGTCGCGGCGGTGGACGCGTACGCCTGCCCGCTGGTTGAGATCACCGGTGGAGAGCCGCTCCTGCAGCCGCGGGTGCACACCCTGATCGGACGCCTGCTCGAGTCAGGGCACACCGTCCTGATCGAGACCAGTGGCGCCTGCGACACGACACCCTGCGACCCGCGGGTGATTCTCATCCTCGACGTGAAGACTCCCGGGAGCGGTGAAGTCGAGCGGAATCTCTGGAGCAACTTCGATCGCCTGCGGCCACACGACGAGATCAAGTTCGTGATCACCGATCGCGTCGACTACGAGTTCGCGAAGGAGATCATCGAACGTCACGATCTGCCCCGGCGCTGCGCCGCGGTCCTGATGTCGGCGGTCTTCGAACAGCCCCAGGGGCTCGAGATCCTCGGTTGCGCGGCCCTGCCCCCGCGTCAGCTCGCCGAGTGGATCCTCGCCGACAAGCTTCCGGTGCGGATGCAGACGCAGCTTCACAAGTTGATCTGGGACCCGAGAACGAGGGGGGTGTGAGGCGTCGGCTTTGCCGACGGGGTCGTCGCCTGCGCCCACTCCTGAGGTGTGCCGCGTGCGCGGCACTCCTTACAAGCGGCGGCGCAGCCGACTAATACACCCACCCCTCCACCATTCCCTCCGCGGGAACAACCGTCTGTTCCGGATCGAGAAGAAGCAGCAGCGCATCCAGTCCGTCGCCTTCGGTGTCGTTGATGGCGAAGCTGGCGGAGTCGTCGGGGACCCGCACGCGGGCCCGCTTCAGGTGTTCGATCAATTCGGCGCGGCGGGCCTTTGGCGGTTCGCCGATTCCCTTGTAGCCGCGGGTGGGCCAGCCGCGAAGCGCCAGCGTCGAGGCGGGACAGCCCTCGGCCACGATTACGAGCGAGTCGGTCGGACCTGCCAATGGCTCGATGCGGATGCCGCGCTCGGTCAGGGGCATCAGGATGTTGGTGATGACCGCCCAGGTCTGCTTGAAGACTCGCAGGTTGAGCGGAGCCATCGGGGTGCGGGCCGCATGATCGGTCACCCGTCTCGGTTCACTGCGATCCGTCTCGCGGCAGGCGCTGCGCCAGCCGCGGGCCGAGCCGAACTGGGCGATCCACTTCGCCATCGCCAACCAGTTGCGCTCGATGCCGTGGGAGTCGAGGGTCTGAACCGCGAGACCGAAGGGCGCATCGATGCGCCACAGATGCTCCCGACCATCGTTGGCGCTGGCCGCGATGAGCTCGACGAGGGAGCGGTGATCGAAGCCTCGGCGCAGCCCAATCACCGGCTTCCCGCTCTCGTCGTGGAGCCGGCTGTCATCGCGGGTGGCAACCCAGATCTTGCCTGCGGGATTCTCGGCGCCCGAGAAATCGACGCCGTGCCGGACCAGCACTCGATCGATCGCTCGAGCGGACGAGTGCCGCTCCCGCGCTCCGCCGCTGGCCAGTGATGAGGTCGGTGGCAAGGTCAATGGCCGCAGCCGCCCTGGCGACGACCGCAGCCGCACGAGCCACCGGGGCTCGGCAGCGAGGTCTCGCCCTTCGGCGTCGAGAGCATCGGTATCGACATCACCCGCGAGAACAGGCGACGGCGACCTTCCGGGTCCTCGACCGGGGCGTCGGCGTCGCGCATCGGGCGGATCAGTTCAAGCCGAGTGCCGTCGGCCTCGCAGAGATATTCGTAGAGCGGCATGTGAGTTCCTTGGTGCGGCGGGAGGAGTGAGTGCGTGGTGGACAGATGGGTGTCGGCGGCGCCTCAACGTCGAGTCGGCGGTGTGCGGCGCTTCGGCTTGGCAGCGGGGGCCGCCGGCGCGGCCGACGCCCTCGACCTGGGGGACATGGGGGTCATGGGGGCCACGGG
>CAYXKH010000077.1:6247-12389 GCA_964465255.1 uncultured Isosphaeraceae bacterium | reverse complement strand
CGCGCACCACCCCCGCGCCCGCGGCGTCCGTGCAACCCTCCCCCTCTCTACCATCGCCCCGTGATTGCTCGGCGGTATCTCATCCCCTTTCGAACGCTGCTCCTGCCGCACATCTTCACCGACACCCTGGTGATCGGTGGGGGAGTGGCGGGGCTGAGCGCCGCCATCGAAGCCGCGGCGCACGGGAACGTGATTCTGCTCGGCAAGGATGTCGCCGATCTTTCCAACACCGCGTGGGCCCAAGGGGGGATCGCGGCGGCGCTGGCCGCCGACGACTCGCCCGATGCGCATGCCGACGACACCTTCATCGCCGGCGCCGGACTGTGCGAGCCGGCGGCGGTGCGCACGCTGGTCGAGGAGGGTCCCGAGGCGATCCAGTGGATCGGCGAGCTGGGCATGCGTTTCGACCGCGACGGTGCCGGTGGATTGATCCTCGGCCGCGAAGGGGGCCACCATCGGGCCCGCATCGCCCACACCGACGGCGACGCCACCGGGCGCGAACTGATGCGCTGCCTGCGGGCTGCCGCGGCGGCACGCGAACAGATCCGCATCTTCGATCGCTGCTTCTCACTTGACCTCCTGACGCCCTCGGCCGACAACGGTCGCGGCGAGGCTCGCGTGCTCGGCGCAATCACCTGGCATCCCAAGCATGGTCTTCAGATCGTCTGGGCCCGATCGACCATCCTCGCCAGCGGCGGCGCCGGGCAGGTGTACCGCGAGACGACCAATCCCAAGGTGGCCACGGGAGACGGTCTGGCGATGGCGTGGCGAGCGGGCGCCGAGATCGCCGATCTGGAGTTCATGCAGTTCCACCCGACCACGCTGTACGTCGCCGGCGCGGCTCGATCGCTGATCTCCGAGGCGGTCCGCGGCGAAGGAGCGTTCCTCGTCGATCGCGAGGGAGCCCGTTTCATGGCCGCGTATCACCCGATGGGTGAACTGGCCCCGCGCGATGTGGTCAGCCGAGCCATCACCGACCACCTGGCCCGCACCCGTCAGGCCAATGTCTTCCTCGATGCGCGACACTTCGGCGCGGGGACCTTTGGATCGCGTTTTCCAGGGCTGATGAAGATGCTCGCGGCGTTCGACCTCGACCCCGAGACCGATCTCATTCCCGTCTATCCCGCGGCCCATTACACCGTCGGCGGCGTCTGGAGCGACCTCGAGGGCCGCACCTCGCTCCGCGGCCTCTTCGCTTGCGGCGAGGCCGCCTGCAACGGTCTTCACGGGGCCAACCGCCTCGCCAGCAACAGCCTGCTCGAGGGACTGGTGTACGGACGGCGCGCCGGCCGAGCCTCGGCCATGGAGACCAACGGCGGGGGCGGTCCGGTGCAGATCATCAGCGACATCCGGCTGTCGGAACTCGGCGAGCTCGACCTGAGCGACGTCCGCTCCAGTCTGCGAAGCGCCATGTGGCGCAACGTCGGCATCGAGCGCAGCGGCACCAAGCTGACCGACGTCGTCGACATGTTCGAGTTCTGGCAGCGCTACACCCTCGACAAGATCTTCGACGACCCGCAGGGGTGGGAGACGCAGAACCTGCTGACCGTCGGGTCGCTGATGACCCGCTCCGCGGCGTGGCGCTGCGAAAGCCGCGGAACGCACTTCCGTCTCGATCATCCGGGTGAACGCGACGAGTTCCACGGTCACTCCATCTGGCACCGCGATGAGGATGGACCGCGCCTGCGGGCGATTGCGCCCTACCTCAGCGCCTCGGTTGGGACATCCGATCTGGTCGTGGAGCGGGTGAAGACGTGAGCGGCGGGAGGGGACGAAGCCTGATCCGAGTGCTGGTCCAGCACCTGATTGGCGGCGCCCTGGCCGCGGTCATGGTCAGCGTGGTCGGTTCGGGCTGCGAGCGCTACCGCATCGAGCGGCACACCCGTCCATCCTTCTATCACAGTGCGTCGTCCGAGCCGCTCCCGGATCGGCTGGAGATGCCCGATGGAACGATCATCGAGTATCGCGACGCCGTGCCGCAGAAGCCCACCAGCACCAACGAGGACGGCGAACTGCTCCAGATCCGCGAGGAACTGGAGGACGGATCGGTCGTGCTCAGATGCATCGTCCCCGAGCACGTGATCGCCAACGCGATGACCTGCATCCGCAACAGCGAGTACGAGCTGATGTGGAACCAGCTCCTCTCGAAGCGCACCCGACTTGCGTACGCGTCGCGCGAAGAGGGGTTGGCCGAGTTCGCGGAGTTCATGGATCTGGAGCGCGCCCCGATCATGGAGACGCTCAATCGAATGAGCTTCGGCTTCCTCGGGCAGGATGTGATCCTCGAGTCCGCCGGGCAGGGCATGATGCAGGTGCGGTTCAGTCCCCGACTGGCCAGCCAGTTCAAGTACAAGTACGTCGAGATGGTGATGGAAGATGGGTTGATGCGACTGCTGGTGATTCGGTAGCGACGGGGAATCCACCGACTTCAGTTGCCGCCGGGAATAGGGGTCGACCCGAGCGAGCCGATCAGTAGCATGGGGTCATCCGCCCTTTGGAGGAGCGGCGCCGAGTTGGCGCGGCGGGGGCGGATGCAACGCATGGTGGAGCACACGATGATCACTCTTCGATACGGACTCGCTGCGGCGAGCCTCGTCATGTCCTCGGCGATCGCCGATGTCTCGTCGGTTCTGGTGAAGGAAGGCGACTTCGTCCCCAGGACGATCGAGACGATCGACGTTCTCAACGATCCGACCATCGATGGCAAGGGACGAGTCGGATTCACGGGATCGGTCACGAGCGGCGATCGCTTCGTCTGGTGGAACGACGGGGCCATCTGGTACAACAGCGCCGCGCTTCCCGTGATCCTGACCGGGGCGGAGAGCACCTGCGGGGTTTCCGACGAGGGTGGCTGGATCTACAGCCCCGCCGAGGGCGGTCTCGATGCCGTCTGGAGCAACGGCGTGTCGCTTCAGAAGGACACCGATCCGGCCGTCGATTTCCGCGGTCAGTTCATCACCTTCTGCAGCCGACCACAGATGAGCGCCAACGGCGTGCGCACCTGGATCGCCGGCGTGGGTCCGACGCAGGGCGGCGGTACGAACTTCCGGGCCCTGATGGTCGAGGGCTCGTCGATTCTGACGGCGGGTGACGTCTTCGACGGCCTCGCCATCGCCAGCGGAAGCGGCCTGGGCTTCGCCTATGACTTCTCGCCCAATGGCGCCAACTTCATCATCAAGGCGGTGGTGAACGCGGCCGCGACCGAGAATGACGTGATGATCGTCGGCGACTCGCTGGTGGCGCGAGAGGGACAGCCGACCGGATTCGGCGACAACTGGGCGCTCTTCGATGATGTCGGGATCAACGACAGCGGCCAGTACGCCTTCTCGGGCGACACCAACGGCCCGGTGGCCACCGACGGATTCATCGTCCGCAACAACGCCGTCGTGGCTCGCGAGGGCACGGCCATCGCCGGACTGACACCGACGGGAAATCCGCGGGCCGTCTCGATTGCCAACAACGGCCGGATCGGTGCGATCTGGGCCACCAACGCGGGCGAGGCGCTGTTCCTGTTCACTCAGAACGGGACCGACGGCTACGACGCGGAGGTCCTGCTCAAGGTGGGCGACCTCGTCGACACCGACAATGACGGCATCGGCGACGCGGCGGTGCTCGACTTCAATGCGGCAACTGTCGTCGGTCCCGGGCTCCGGTTGGCGGAGCGGTGTGCGTCGTTTGTGAACGTGGATCTCGCTCTTCCGACGGCCGAACGTGAGGCCATCGTGCGGGTTCCGATGCCCGAGTTCGGACTGCTTGCCGATCTCACCGGCGATGGCATCGTGGATGGCGCCGATCTGGGCGAGTTGCTGGCGGGCTGGGGTGAAGCGGGGCCGAGCGACCTGAACTGCGACGGCACCACCGATGGCGCCGATCTCGGCGTTCTTCTGGCGAACTGGAGCCGCTGAGCCGCACGATCCTCGGTTGGCGAGGTGATCATGTCAGCGAAGATGGCCGGATCGGGGCGTGAAGGCGCGCCCCGGTCCGGCCACTTCAATATCCTGCCGACATGTCCGCCGTTGAACGCCGGCTGCTCGAAGCACGCCGCGACCTGATCGAAGTCTCGAACCGCACGCGCCTCCTGAACACCCGGTTCGAGCGTTCCGGCGTGCACATCGTCGGCGAGCGCAGCGACGAGGTGTACCGCCTGCTGGTCGACGAGGGTCGATCGATGACAATCGCTCCCGGCGACGGAGCCGCGTCGGGCGAGGCCGATCCGCCGCCGCCCGCGGCCGATGAGGCGCCTCTCTCGACGCCAGCAGGCGCACAGCCTGTTGCGGAGCCTGTTGCGGAGCGCGCCACGGAGCCCGCCGCCGAGCCCCCCGCGGAGCCCGTCACCGCGGGTCCCGACGACCCCACCGCCAACCCATCGGTCGAGCCGCTCCCGCATCAGCTCGACGGTCATCTCCAGAGCGATCTCGATGGCCCATCGCTCGAGCGCCGACTGCTCCGCATGCAGTACGAGGCCCGTTCGCAGCAGGAGGAGCAGGGCGTCAACATCCTTCATCTGGCCTTGGGATTCCTCGAGTGGTACGAGTCGCCGAGCCAGACCTCGCCTCGCTACGCGCCGCTGCTGCTCGTGCCTGTCACCCTCGAGCGTTCGCGAGCCGGAGCGATCTTTCGGATCGCGGCAACCGACGACGAGCCGACGATCAACCTCTCGCTTCGCGAGAAGCTCGCGGGTGCATTCGGGGTCGCCCTGCCCGACCTCGCGCCCGGCGGAGGATCGCCAGGTGCAGGGCGAGATGCGCAACCCGGAGCCGAAGGCGATGACACGCTTCGTCCCGCCGCATACGCCCAGGCGGTCGCAGCGGCGGTCGCCGGTCAGCCTCGTTGGCGCGTGCACGCCAACGAGATCTATCTCGGCTTCTTCTCCTTCGCCCGGTTTCTGATGTTCCGCGATCTCGATTGCGCGGCGTGGCCGCAGGGGAAGCGGCTCGATGCCCATGCCCTGATTGCTGGCCTTCTCACGGGCGCGGCTCCCCCGCAGCCTGCGCCGATTGCCGGCGACGACGACTTCCTCGATGAGATCCTTCCACCCGAGCGGTGTCTGCACGTCGTCGACGCCGACAGCTCGCAGACGCTGGCGGTGGCGGATGTGGTCCACGCGAAGCGCAGTCTGGTCGTGCAGGGGCCTCCGGGAACGGGGAAGAGTCAGACGATTGCCAACATCATCGCGGGAGCTGTCGCCGCCGGTTCGCGAGTCCTCTTCGTGGCCGAGAAGCGGGCGGCGCTCGACGTGGTCAAGCGCCGCCTCGATGCGGTCGGGCTCGGGCCGCTCTGCCTCGAGCTGCACAGCACCAAAGCCAACCGCCGGGCGATCCTGCGGGAACTCGACGCGACGCTCCAGCTCGGTCGACCGCGAGGCGGCGGCGGCGACGGCGCCTCGGAACAGATGGCCCGGCTGGGCGAGGTGCAGAGGACGCTGAATCTGCACGCTCGTCGGATGCACGAGCGCGATTTGGTGAGTGGACTCTCGCTCTACCACGTCGTGGTGGGGCTCGCTGCCTTGGAATCGCAGCGGAAACCGTGGCAGGTTCTCGCACTCGATGGCTGCGAGCGCTGGTCGGAGACGGAGCGCAGCGCACGGCGCGATGCGGTCGCGGCCGCCGCGGACGCGATTGCAAAGGGCGGACGACCGGATCAGCACCCCTGGCGCGGGGCCTCGCTCGAGAGCATGCTGCCGAGCGAATCCGAGCGACTCGCGGCGCGCCTCGAAGCGCTTGATCGACGCCTGGCCGCGCTCGAGCAGACGGCCGCCACGCTGCGTGACGCACTCGTGGAGGCTGGTCGCCAGGAGGTCGCAGACGTCGCCCTCTCTTCACGGACGGCGAGGCTGATTGCGTTCGACGAGCTTGCCGCAATCGAGCGAACGGTCGCTCTCGTCGAACACGTGCGAGCCCTCCCGGAGCGAACCGCCGCCGCCCTCGCGGCCCGTGTCGCTGAGGACCCGTCGGCCTCGGGCCGCATCGAGCTGGACGTGGCATCCGCGGCGGAGATCGTGGGGTTGCTGCGGGACCTGAAGAGGCGCGAAGAGTCCCTCCGACCCCGCCTGGCCCCCGGCGCCGACAGCGCCGACAGCGCCGACATCGCCGACAGCGCCGACATCGGGGCGCTGCGCCGGGAGATTGCCCAGCGACGGCAG
>CAYXKH010000077.1:0-6147 GCA_964465255.1 uncultured Isosphaeraceae bacterium | reverse complement strand
CGCCGACAGCGCCGACATCGGGGCGCTGCGCCGGGAGATTGCCCAGCGACGGCAGTCGATCCTGCGGGTCATCTCCCCCTCGTGGTATCGCCTCCGCCGCAGCGCCCGAGCCCTCGCCTCAGTCGCCGAACTCGCGGCGAGCCGACCGAAGGGTGTCGAGGCGGAGGTTGCCCTTCTCGACGAGATCATCGCGCTGCAGACGGCGCGGCGCGGGCTCGAGGCCCGTCACGCACTCGCGGCACAACTCTTCGGAGGCTCGTGGCAGGGTGATCGCAGCGACGCGGCACTCCTCGAGTCGATGGTCGAGTGGATCCGCGCGGGGCAGAAGGTCGAGCTGCCGAGCGGCTTCTCCGGTCTCGCCGCAGTGCGAATGCGGTGGTCGACGATCGATTGCGATCCGGTCCGGGCCGCGGCCGGGCAGGCGCGTCAGTCGTGGGAGGCGTGCGCCCGCGACCTTGTTCTTGAGGCGAAGGAAGCATTTGGTGCGGCGACCTGGATCGAGGTTGCAATCGCCCGTCTTCGCGAGCGAGTCGCGGCATGGCGGGCCGAGCCGAGGCGGCTTGACGAGTGGATCGCGATGCGCCGTCGACTCGCGGTACTGGGCGACTCCGGGGTCGGGACCATCGCGGCGGGACTTGCCTGCGGCGAGATCGATCATCGCGAGGCGGTCGAGCAGTTCGAGCACGCCTATTTCGAAGCGACGCTGAAGCGACTCGATCCGGATGGTCGCGTGCTGCGGTTCGATGCCGAAGAGCACGAGCGGCTGCGATCCCGCTTCATCGCCCTCGATCGTGAACGGATGGCCCATGCCCGAGCCGAAGCGGCCCTGCGCCACTACGAGCGACTGCCCCGACCGGAGGACCAGCTCGGGCAGATGGGACTGGTTCGTCGCGAGATCCAGAAGAAGAGTCGCCATCTGCCGATGCGTCGTCTGCTGAGCGAGGCCGGCGAGGCGATTCAGCGGATCAAGCCGCTCTTCATGATGAGCCCGCTGAGCGTGGCCCAGTTCCTCGAGCCTGGCGGAATCGAGTTCGACATCGTGGTGTTCGACGAAGCCAGTCAGGTGCGTCCGGTGGACGCGCTCGGAGCGATTGCCCGACTCGCCGCGAAGGGCCAGCTGGTGGTCGTCGGCGATGACCGTCAGCTTCCACCGACCAGCTTCTTTCGTGCCGAGATGGACGAGGAGGTCGAGGCCGCCGGCGAGGACGACTCCGGCTCGGTCCGCGACCTCGAGAGCATCCTCGGCGTCTGCACTGCCGCGGGGCTTCCGAATCGGATGCTCCGCTGGCACTACCGAAGCGAACACCATTCGCTCATCGCCGTCTCCAATCAGCTCTTCTATGACTCTCGACTCCATGTGGTGCCCAGCCCGAGTGCCCGCAGCGAGCGAGCCGGTCTCTCGATGATCCATCTGCCCGCGGCCACCTTCGATCGCGGGGGCGGGGCGGTGAATCGCGACGAGGCCCGGGCGGTTGCAGCGGCGGTGATGGCCCACGCCCGCGCCCAATCCGGCCAGTCACCGGGCGAGTCGCTCGGCGTTGGGACCTTTTCGGTGCGACAGCGCGATGCGATCCTCGACGAGCTCGAGACACTCCGCCGGGCCAGTCCCGAGACCGAGTCGTTCTTTTCGGAGAACGGGGCCGACGCCGGCGCCGAGCCCTTCTTCGTCAAGAACCTCGAGAACATCCAGGGCGACGAGCGCGACGTCATCTTCATCTCCGTCGGGTATGGACGAAGTGCAGAGGGCAAGCTCTCGATGCACTTCGGGCCGGTCTCCAACAGCGGAGGTGAGCGGCGACTCAATGTGCTCATGACCCGCGCCAAGCGCCGCTGCGTCATGTTCAGTTCGATCACCGATGACGAGATCGACACCGAGCGGGCCACGGGACTGGGGCCCGCGGCACTCAAGGCATTTCTTCGGGCGGCGCGCACCGGCGAGCTGGGAGGCAGTTCGAGTCTGCCACTCGACGCGGACCCGCTCGCGGCCCTGGCGGGGATTCAGCTTCGGCAGTCGGGATATGCGACGGCGCTTGATGTCGGCGTCGGCGGACTGCGAGTCGAGTTGGCGCTCAAGCAGGCCGAACTGTCGCCTCAGTTTCTGCTGGGCGTCGAGACCGACGGTCCGGCGTACGGCGAGGCCCGAACGGCGCGGGATCGTGAACGGACTCGCGGGGCGGTGCTCGAGGCCCGGGGGTGGAGGTTGTCCCGGCTCTTCGCCTCAAGCTGGTATCGCCGGCGCGACGAGTCGGTCGCGGCCATTGTCGCGGCGGCGCAGACTGCGAAGGCGGCGGTCGAGGAGGCGGCCCGCGAACAGGCGATGGGCGATTCACGCGTCGAGACTGCGGAAGTGTCCGATTGGCGCCCAGCGGAGTCGCCACCAGGTGCGGCCAGCGCCGCTGCGACAGCGAGCCCGCCGCCTCCGATTCTGCGTGATGTCGCGGCGCGGACGGCAGAATCAATTGCGCCTCTCGTGGTTGCCTACGAAGTCGCCCAGGTGGGCGTGCCCGCCCGCACCAGACCCAACGAAGTGCCCGGCGAACGACTGCGGGCAATTGTCGAGGCAATCGTCGAAGCGGAGGGGCCCCTCCACGAGGAGGAGCTCGAGCGGCGGATGATCAGCCTGTGGGGACTGCGGCGAACCAGTGCGTCCATGCAGGAGGCGGTCGACACCGGTGTGACCCTCGCCCTTCTGGCGAAGTCGATCGAGCGCGAGGGGCAGTTCCTCGACCGCCCGCAGTCCAAGCGCCGCGCCGAGCCTCGGCTTCCGCGCACCCGGAGCGCGGTCGCCCTGCCATCGCTCCGCCGCCCGGAGCTGCTGCCGCCGTCCGAGATCCGCACGCTCATGCAGGCCATCGTCACCAGACACTTCGGGATCGACCGCGACACGTTGATCGTCGAAACCCGCAAGCAACTTGGACTGGGGACCACGACCGCGGCGATCCGCGAGCTCTTCGATGCCCGGCTCGGCGAACTGGTCGGTTCGGGGATGCTCCTCGAAGGCGGCCGCGGACTCTCGGCCGGGACGAACGCGAACGCGAACACGAACACGAACACGAACACGAGCACCTCGCACGAGCCCTCCTCGGGAGCACCCACGCCATGACGGAACCTCACCCCCAGTCGGAGTCCGACGCGTCGCCGGAGGTGCTCAGATCATCCATCGAATCCACCACCGCGTGCTCGACCACATTCGAACGACCGTCGAGGAGTGACGCCAATTCGCGGGTTGCGAGGGCATAATCAACGCCAATGAACCGATCCTTCTCCCGTCGTCGCTTCCTCGCCGCATCCGGTGGCGCACTTGCGGTTCCGTGGGTGGTCGGCGCCGCCTCGCCGGCGCAGGCCGCGAGCGCCGCTCAGGACTCGACGAGAGCCTCCGCAGCAGGCCCGCCGGGGACGACACCCCCGAGTGAACGCATCGGTCTCGGCGTCATCGGCGTCGGGATTCAGAACCGCTCTCACCTCGGTCGCCTGGTGAAGCGCAATGACGTCCGCGTGCTGGCGGTCTGCGACGTCGATACCGTGCGTCGCGAGGCCGCGAAGAAGCTCGTCGACGAGGCCTACGGCAACAGCGACTGCGCCGCATATGTGGAAGACGGCGACGTGCTGGCCCGAAAGGACATCGACGCCGTGGTCATCGCCACGCCGGACCATTGGCATGCGATCCAGGTGATCGCCGCGTGCCGCGCCAAGAAGGACATCTACTGCGAGAAGCCGCTCTCGCTCTCGATTGCCGAAGCCAAGCGGATGATCGACATCGTGCGCGAGCACGACCGGGTCTTCCAGACCGGCAGTCAGCAGCGCACCGAGTTCGGGGCGATCTTCGCCCGGGCGTGCGAACTGGTTCGAAACGGACGAATCGGCAAGGTGCTCAACGTCAGCGTCGGAGTGGGCGATCCGTCGACCTTCTGCACCCTTCCCGAAGAGCCGCTCGAGCCCGGACTCGAGTGGAATCGCTGGCTCGGCCCCGCTGCCGCGCGCCCGTACAACAGCGTGCTCAGTCCGCGCGGCGTGCACGGGCACTATCCCAAGTGGCGCGAGTACCGCGAGTACTCGGGTGGCTACACCACCGACATGGGGGCGCACCACTTCGACATCGTGCAGTGGGCCCTCAAGGCGGATGAGTCGGGACCGGTGCTGGTCACGCCGCCGCTGGGATGGAAGGCCGACCCGAATCCGAAGCCAGGCACTGCACGAGGCGCGGCGTTGCGCTACGCCAACGGCACCGTGGTCACCCACGGCGGACCGAGCGGAGCGACCTTCATCGGAACCGACGGCATGATCCATGTCGATCGGGGACGGATTGCCTCGGTCTCGGAGGAGATTCTGAAGACTCCTCTCGGTGAGAACGACGAGAAGCTTCCGCGCCCCGGCGATCACTTCACCGACTGGATCGACTGCATCCGATTGCGCCGTCGACCGGTGTGCGATGTCGAGGTTGGAGCGCGGTCGGTGACCTGCTGCCATCTCATCAATCTGGCCTACTGGTACGGCCGTCCACTGCGCTGGGACCCGCAGACATGGACCTTCTCGGGCGACCCCGAGGCCGAGCTGTGGAAGGATGTGCCGCGCCGCGAAGGCTACTCGCTGGCGTGATGATGGTGACCTGACCCGACTGATGAATGACTCAACACCCCTTTCGGAGTATCGCTCGATGAACCGTGCAAGCCGCCGGGAGTTCCTCTCGCATATGGGCGTTGCCGCGACCGCATTGGTCGCCGCGCCGTCGCTCTTCGCCGGTGTGCGAACGAAAGACAAGAGCGGGTTGGCGCCGCCGACTCTTGGTGAGGGCGAGCATCAGTACGAATGCGTGCACGACTGGGCCAGGCTGCCGGCCGAGATCGCCTTCGGAAACACTCACGGGGTCGCAGTCGATGCCGCGGGGTTCGTCTACATCAAGCACACCGTCCACGCCTCGAGCTCGCGGCCCGATGCACTCTGCGTCTTCGATCCCAACGGAGCGTTCGTGCGTTCGTTCGGCGCCGAGTTTCAGGGCGGCGCCCACGGGCTCCTGCTGAGTCGCGAGAAGGAGGGCGAGTTCCTCTATCTCGCCGACTGCAACCGTGGTGTGGTCGTCAAGTGCGACCTCAAGGGCGAGCAGGTCTGGACCCGCAGCGTGCCCGAGGAATCAGGGCTCTACGCGAATCTCGCGGAGTACAAGCCGACCAATGTCGCCCAGGTGCCCGACTCCCTCGACAGTCCATTCGCCGGCCATCTCTACATCGCCGACGGCTACGGCAAAAGCTGGATTCATCACTACGACGCGGCGGGCACGTATCTGCGCTCCTTCGGCGGCCCCGGGCGCGAGCGTGGCCAGGTGAGCTGCCCACACGGGATCTTCGTGGACACCCGCGGCGGCGAGGCCCGGCTCGTCGTTGCCGATCGATCGAATCGACGGCTCCAGTACTTCACCCTCGACGGTCGCCACCTCTCCTTTGTGACCGACGGCGTGCGGGCTCCGTGCCACTTCGATACCTGCGGAGGGATGCACGGCGGCCTGCTCCTCGTGCCCGATCTCGAGGGGCGCGTGACGCTTCTCGACGGCGAGAACCGCCCCGTGGCCCAACTCGGCGACGGCTGGACCGACGAGCGCAAGTTCGCCCTTCGCGACAAGAGCCGCGAGCAGTTCATCCCCGGTCAATTCATCGCCCCGCACGCCGCCTGCTTCGACGCCAAGGGCGACATCTTCGTGGTCGAGTGGGTGGAGGTGGGGAGGGTGACGAAGCTTCGGCGCGTGGGGTGAGAGCGGCGCTGAGGGGAGCGACGGCTCTCGCCGGCGGGGTCGTCGGCTTCGCCGACTCCTGAGGTGTGCCGCGTGCGCGGCCCCTGTGTGGCGCTCGGCACGATCGACGCGGCGCTGGCTGCGCCCGCTTGGTCGATCGAGTCGAGCGGAAAGATTGGGGGGGGGCAGGTGAGGTGTTCGAGGCCACGGTTGGCACGCCAACCGTGCCTTCGCCCCCGGGCGTGACATCGCCCCCTTGGACCGCCGAGCACCAGCTCGGCCAGATGGTCCGGTGCGCAGGACTGAAGCGCATTCGCATGTGGTGGCGTCGCGCGCAGGAGGTTGGTGACACGGAGGTCACGGAGAACACGGAGGAAGAGGGAGCGGGGGCGGGAGTGATGGCAGCGGGTTGCACGGCTGGATGC
>CAYXKH010000076.1:8454-12520 GCA_964465255.1 uncultured Isosphaeraceae bacterium | reverse complement strand
ACGGAGCGCTCAACTCACCCAAAGGCCTTGTTGCTCCGCAGCGCCACGAACTTCTTCTGCATGTTGACACCCGGGCAGAGCGTCTGGGCACCCTGCCACTCCCGGTGGGAACGGATGTTGCCCGCGGACATCTTGTAGCGGGCACGCAGGAGCTTGATGTGCGCCACCATCGCGCCGAGCTGGGCGTCGGTCGGCGACTGCACCTCGAAGTTCCCCATGCAGAGGATTCCGATGTTGCCCTCGTTGCACTTCTCGACGTGGGCGCCCTGCCAGGTGATCGGTCGGCCCTCGTAGATGCGACCCGCGCGATCGATGACGAAGTGGTAGCCGATGTCGGCCCAGTTGCGGTTGCGATGCGAGACGCGGATCAATTCGACGCGGGCCTGGCTGCTCGCGGCATCGGTGGCGGTGAAGGGGCTCAGGGCGTCGTGGTGCAGAGTCACGTGCTTGATCGGAAGCATCCGATCCATGCGCGAGTAGTCGGGAGTGGCCTTGGCCCATTTCGCCCGCGGCACCACGTTGGGCATCGGCGGCGTCGCCGGAACCCTGGGCGCCGCCGGCTGCGGAGCGCGGGGGAAGGGCATCGGTGTCGGCCGCGACGGCGGCGCATCGATTGGCCAGTCCGGCGCGGGGACCTCGGACACCGTGGTCGGCGAGTTGCACGCGGCCAGAAAGGCGAGGCTGGCCCAGACGAAGCCGCGCCGGGACCACCCGGGCAGGACGCCGTCGTTCGAGGGTTGTTCGAGTGAGTCAGCCATCGGGATCAGCCTGGGAAATCCAGTTCTGGTGTCGGGCCTGCAATCGACGCACGACCCGGTGACCGAAGAAGGTGCGAGCGGTTGTATCGACCTTCTCGCACGAAGGGCTCCACTATACGGAGCGATTCTGACGAGTTCGTCGGGCGCCCCATTTGCCAGGGGGCCGCAGGGCAGCCGGCGATACGCGGTCTTCGCCCTGTAAACGTCCGCGGGCGCTTCTGCTATAACCGACCCCTTCGGAGCATTCGTGCCCACCACCCAGCTCGTCATCCTCGCACGACAAGCTGGGAAGAGCGGCGAACTCGCCCCGATCGCCCCGCGCTCCGAGATCATTCGCCAACTGGCGGACCGCAACACCGGCCCGGAGCGAACCGGGGACGACGTCCTGTATGGTCCAGGCATCGAGATCCACCTGGCCCCCGGACAGGATCCCATCACCCAGATGCTTCTGTCGGTCACCGACGAGGACATCGCCTGGTCGGTGATCCTGAGGCTCGCTCGCGACCTCCATTGGCGGATCTTCGACCCCTACTCGGGCCGTGAGCTTTCGCCGTGATGGCCTGGAAACCCCCTGACCGCCCCTGAAACCATGCAGCCACCGACCACCGTCACTTCGATCGCCCAAGGCCTGGTCGTCGAGGGAGGCGACTCCGCCACACTCGCCGCCGCACTCGCGCTCGCTCTGGACTACCGCGGCGATGTCACCATCACCCAGCGGGATGGCCGAGTGGTCGAGGGCTATGTCTTTGATCGTCGGGGGGATCGTCGGGGGGATCGTCGCGCCGATCAACAGACGGATCAACAGACGGATCAACGGGCGGATCGTGCGACCACGCCAGATCCGATCGTGCGAATCCTGCCCAAGGACTCCGACGAGCGGGTGGTGGTTCGGGAAGCCGACATCGCCCGCCTCGAGGTCACCGGCCGCGACACCGCCTCGGGCAAGACCTTCGAGAACTGGGTGAAGCGCTACGTCGAGCAGCGGATGAAGGGCGAGCAGGCTTCGATCGAATCAGATTCGCTCGAGTGAGCTCTACGCCTTGCCGACGGGGGTGCCGCGGGAGGCCATCTCCAGCAGGCCGTCCATGGTTCGGATCATCTCGCGGGTGGCGGCGATGGCGTTCTCGAGGGCGCTGCGGCCGGTGACGGCCTTCATCGGATCCCGACGCCCGAATTCGACGAGTCGGGCCTCGAGCCGGTCGCGCTCGGAGAGCAGAGTCCCCAGAAGATCACTGGCTCGCTTCCGGGCGGAGAGTGTCTGCTCGAACTTTCCGTGCACCGCGGTCGCACTCTGGTCGATGCCGACCACACTGCGGAGGCTCCGGGTAGGGCGATTGCCCGAGGCCGGGGGAACTGAGGCTGGGGAGGTCAGGTTGTTCATCGTCGTGGCGAATGTTCGCACCGCGTGAAGAGCTTGGCAAGTGTCGCCGGGTATTCGAGGTGCTGTCGAACCCGAACAAGAACCAGAACCAGAGCCCAAACCAGAGCCCAAACCCGAGCCCAAACCAGAGCCGAACAGAATCCCATTTCCGGTCGCGAACCAGTGGGTATCGGTCCGCAGGCTGAGCAGGCTTCACAATTTGGCCCGCCTTCGAGAGCCCCCAAAGGCCATCTGGGCAGTCAGCCCGGCAGGCGGCCGAAGGACGGGCCTCGACTCCGTCGGCGAGAAAAGCTCGCGGTAGCATCCGCCCATGCGCGTGCTCGTCACCGGGGGAGCGGGATACATCGGTTCCCACGCCGCGCTCCGACTTCTTGATGATGGCCACGAGGTGAGCGTCATCGACGACCTGTCTCGAGGTCACCTCGGGGCGGTCCGGATTTTCGAGGAGTCCGGCGGAGACCGCTTCTGCTTTGCGCAGGCCTCGCTGGCGGACCGAGAGGCGGTCGAGCGGCTCCTCCGCGACCGGAGAATCGACACCATCCTCCACTTCGCCGGCATCGCCTACGTGGGCGAATCCGTGGACCACCCGCTCCGCTACTACGCCCGCAACACGGCTGCGACGATCTCCTTGCTGGAGTCGATGGCGGCGTGCGGTGTTGCCCGGATCATCTTCTCGAGCACCTGTGCGACGTACGGCGAACCCGATCCAAGTCGGATTCCGATTGCCGAGACGTGTCCGCAGGCGCCGGTGAATCCCTACGGCCGATCGAAGTACTTCGTCGAGCAGCTCCTGCTCGACCATCGTCGCGCCGAACTGGCCGCGGGGCGTTCATTTTCGATGGCCCTGCTTCGCTACTTCAACGTGGCGGGAAGCGATGTCCGCGGACGACTCGGCGAAGACCATCGGCCCGAAACGCATCTGATTCCGATCTGTCTCGAGGTGGCTGCCGGACAGCGTCCGCAGATCGGGGTCTTCGGCACCGACTACCCGACGCCCGACGGAACGTGCCTGCGCGACTACGTGCACGTCGACGATCTCGTCGATGCCCACGTTGCCGTCCTCGGTGTGCTGCGGTCCGACGCGGCGCCGGCCTGGAACATCGGGCTGGGCCGCGGCATCTCCGTGCGCGAGGTCATCGACGCGTGTCGACGCGTCACCGGTCATCCCATTCCTGTCGCCGAACAACCGCGGCGACCAGGCGACCCGCCCGCGCTCTTCGCGGATCCTTCGCGCATCCGCGCCGACATCGGCTGGTCGGCGCGGTGCACCGATCTCGACGAGATCGTCCGCAGCGCCTGGCGATGGCGCTGCGCTCACCCGCACGGCTACCTCGACTGCGCGTGAAACCCCCGCGCGGCCTAAAACCCGAAGCTGACCCCCGCATACACCATCAGGCTGTCGCGACCCGGATTGTCTTCCGACAGCCGGGCGTTGGAGATGTGGTACCAGCGGACCCCCGCCATCAGCCGGGTGTTCACGCCGATCTCGTAGGTGGCCCCGAAACCGATCTGCGGCGTGAAATTGAAGTTGGAACCCCCGTCGGGGACCTCCTCCGTCGCGATCACTAGCCCGCATCCACCATCGGCGTACAGCGACCAGGTCTGGCGCGGCAGGAAGTGCCAGCGGAACATCAGATTGGGGTTGAAGCCGGCGGCATCATCTCCATCCTGACTCACGCCAATTCCCATCAACTCGATGTCGATACTCAGATCGTCGAGGAAGAACCAGCTCAGTCCAACGCCGGCGGTGCCGAGATAGTTGTCCTCGAAGTCGCCGGCGCCTCCCACGAGCAGATTGATGCGGTGATCGTTCAGCTCGCCGAATCGCTTCGTCGCCCCGCCGGTGCGCTTCGCGAGATCCACGCTCGGCGGAGAGAGGGCGACTGTCGTGTCCCCCAGGGTGGATGATCCAGATGATCCAGATGAT
>CAYXKH010000076.1:7013-8354 GCA_964465255.1 uncultured Isosphaeraceae bacterium | reverse complement strand
GATGATCCAGATGATCCAGATGATGGGGTCAACGCAGATGACGCGGTCAGCGCCTCCGTGGCTGCGGGGGGAGCGCTCACCACAGACGTGAGGAGCAGTGAGATCGTCGGGAGAAGGGCTGGCATGGGTTGAAGGTAGAGCGCGAGAGTGAACTCCTCAACCGACCCAACGGTTCGGCGACCTCGCGACGTCGATCGAACCCGCGGTGGACTCCCGCGCTCGGCGCGGCAACGATCACCCCATGCCGGGGGCGGTCGCGGACGGGCACGATTGCGGAGGTCGAGAGCATGGCGCGGTCGCACGTCGAACGCCGAAGTTGGCGCAACCCTCGCGACAGCACGACGCAGGGGAGCCATCGGGTGAGCGGGCGGGAGCGAGCCACGAACGGGTTCCGCAACTCGCGGCGCGGGCAACTCGAGCGCTTCGAGTTGAACCGAGCTGCTGCGCGATCTCCGAGGTGCGGTGGTGACTCGTCACTCGACCTGCACGGGCGCCCAGGGGCGGTGCAGGGGCGGTCGGGGGCGATCACGATCGCAGAGCCACGTCCGAGCGGCTCGGACTCCGCTCTTCGGACTGAGCCCAATCGGACTCTGCACGACTGCGCGGGGCAAAAAAAGACGCCGCCCGGAAGCTCCGACACCTCCGGGCGGCAAGGCAGCGCGGCCCGCGAGGGGCCGCGAAGAAAGCGCTGGTCCGATCTGATGGGTCTGTCGCGAGGACAGGACAGCGACGGACAGTATCGGTTGACGCGGGGCATGGTCAACGCCCGCGTGCTGGTTTCTGGAAATATTGATAAGTCATTGTTCTGAATGATCTTACGTATTCTTCACCAAACAGGCTCCGGTTCTGGTCGGCCCATGACATCGCCAGCCCCCCACTCCCCTCGAGTCCTCCGTGTCGCCGCGGTCTGTCTGCTGCGACGCTCCTCCGCCGGAGCCCCGCCGGGCCCCGAAATCTTGGCGACGAAACGACTTCCAACAGGCCGAGGAGCCAACCTCTGGGAGTTCCCGGGAGGGAAGCTCGAGCCGGGGGAGTCGCCGGTTGAGGCTGCCACCCGCGAACTGCGTGAAGAACTGGGTGTGGGAGCGGTCAAGTTATCGCTGTTCGACGAGTTCGAGCACGATTACGGGGATCTGGTGATCTGGCTCACGCTCTTCCTGGGGGAACTCGGCCCCGGGGCGGAACTGCACGCCCTTCAGGTCTCCGAGTTTCGCTGGATGCGAATTGAGGAGACGGCGACGCTCCATTGGCTGCCGGCCAATCAGCGCGTCCTCCAGCGGCTGCGCGCGTGGATTGCGGAGGGAGCGGTCTGGCCGGATCGCGCATGATCCAGCATCATCC
>CAYXKH010000076.1:0-6913 GCA_964465255.1 uncultured Isosphaeraceae bacterium | reverse complement strand
TCCCGCATGATCCCGCATGACAAGGGATCGGCGCCGGTTCGCGGCGCACGCCGAACAGTCCCCCGCGCCCGCACGCGCCGAAGTGCCTCCGGAGTCCCGGCATTCGCCCAACTCCGCCTCGAGAACAGCGAGAGAAGACTTGCGGTCCGCGCCGCGGAACGTAGCGTGGCCGCATCTGCGTGCGCTCTGCTCCCCAGGGGAGTCGGCGCCGACGCCACCGTCGAAGGCGCAGCCGGAGCCCATGCGATGAGCGAATCGAGCGAATCGAGCGGAACGAACGAGAACGCCTCCCCGCCCTTCATCGAACCGACGAGCGGCGGTTCGGGCCAGTGCGGCGCCGCTGGTGTGAGTCGACGCGGGTTCATCCAGACCCTTGGACTCTCCAGCGCCGCGGCCGCAATCGGCACCCGGGCCGATGCCGCGCTTGCTGCGAAGTCGCCGAGCCAGGCCGATGCCGAGGCGACCGTGCTCGGGCCGGACGCGGTGGCCATGCCGCTTACGGTCAACGGGTCGCGGACCACGGTGACTGCGGAAGTCGGGGCAACCCTCCTTGAAGTGCTGCGAGGACCACTCGCACTCACCGGCAGCAAGGAAGTATGTGATCGAGGCTCGTGCGGAGGATGCAGCGTGCTCGTGGACGGGGCGCTGGTGACTTCCTGCATGATGCTCGCGGTGGATGCAATCGGATGCGAAGTGACCACGATCGAGGGTCTGGCCCAAGGTGACCGCCTCGATCCGATTCAGGAGTCCTTCATCCGACACGACGCCTTGCAGTGCGGCTTCTGCACTCCAGGCCTGGTGATGGCCTGCAAGGCGCTTCTGAATCACCATCCCAAGCCTTCGATGGATCAGATCCGCAAGGGTCTCAGCGGCAACATCTGCCGCTGCGGCACCTACACCAACATCTTCAATGCGGTCCTCGAGGCCAGCGGACAGCCGGTTCCCACCGACGCCGCTCTGCCAGTTCTTCCCGCCTCCGAGCCCACTTCCAGACAGGGAGGGACGTGAACATGAGCAGTTCGCTTCATGCCGCCGACACCGGACCCGCGCACCTTCCCACGCGGATGCCCACCGCCAATCGCCCCGCGAATGACGGGAAGTCGGTGGACGACGACACCTCCCGACTCGATGCCGTCGCCAAGGTGACGGGTCGGGCCAAGTACTCGCGCGACGTCTTTCCCAAGGGCGTTCTCTTCGTCGGCGGAATCCGTTGTCCGTGGGGCAAGGCCAAGCTGACGAGCATCGACGTGCCCGGCGCCCGCAAGGTCGCGGGAGTCGTCGACGTGGTGCTGGAAGGCGACTCGGGCGAGTACGACGGCGATCCCATCGGCCATGTGGTCGCTGAGAGTCGAACGGCGCTGCGGCGCGGGCTCCGAGCGTTGAAGGTGAGCTGGGAACGACTGCCGTGCCGGACGGGCGTCGAATCCGCTGATGCCGTGTTCGGCGACGCCCCGGACTCGATCACCAAGGCGCTCGCCGGAGCGAGACACGTCCTCGAGACCGAGTACTCGACTCCCGTGCAGACGCACAGCGCCCTCGAGACCCACGGACTGACCGTCGAGCGGAACGACGAGAATGTCATCGTGCATGCGTCGACCCAGGGCACCTTCGTGGTGGCCGAGGAAGTCTCCCGCTTCATTGGAGTTCCTCGGAGCAACTACGAGGTCAGGTGCGAGTACGTCGGCGGCGGATTCGGCGCCAAGTTCCAGATCGGCAAGGAAGGCACGTGGGCGGCGACGACCAGCGCCTCCCAGAAGCGCTCGGCACACTCCTTCTGCGATCGCCGCGAGGAGCATCTCGACACCGGCAATCGCCCGTCGATGCACGCCCGCGTGAAGATCGGCTTCGACGACGACGGCACCATCCGCGGCGGTCAGATCGCCATCGCCGGAGGTGTCGGCGTGGCCCGCTCAGGCGGCGGTGCCGCGTTCCCGTCGGGGCGCTACAACCTCGGAGAGATCGACGCGAAGTCGAAGAACGTCTCCTTCAACGGTGGCGCGCCTCGAGCGATGCGGGCGCCGGGACATCCTCAGGCGGCATTCGCCGAAGAGTTGATGCTCGACGAGATCGCCACGATCACCGGCGTCGACCCACTGGAACTTCGCCTGCGGCTGACCAACGACGACACCGGCTCGCGGCAGACCATGCTGCGGCTCGGATCGAAGATGATCGGCTGGGATCGGCGCGTCGCGACCGGCAGCCAGCGCGGAATCATCCGCCGCGGCTTCGGCATCGGGACCACTTCCTGGAAGGCCCTCCGTGGACCAGCGCAGGCCGAGGTCGTCGTCCATCGCGACGGCTCGATCGAAGTGCTGAGCGGCTCGCAGGACATCGGCACCGGCTTCCGCACCATGATCGGCGTGGCTGCCGCCGAAAAGCTCGGTGTGCCGCTCAAGGCCCTGACCGTTCGGATCGCCAGCTCCAAACTTCCGGAAGGACCGGCCTCGGGCGGATCGGTGACCACCCCCAGCGTGGCCCCTGCGGTCATGGCCGCCGCACTCGACGCTCGGACGAAGCTCCTCGAGGTCGCGGCGAAGCAGCTCGGCGTCGAAGCCAGTGCGCTGACCATTGCCGAAGGCGAGATCCGCCGCGGCGATCAGCGAGATCAACTGGCCATGACGTGGACCGATCTCTGCCGCGTGCTGCCCACCGAGACACTCGTCGGTCGGGGCTCCTTCGACGGTCGGGAGAGTCCTCACTTCGGCAAGGGTCACAGTCACGGCGTGCAGTTCGTCGAACTCGAAGTCGACTCCGAGACCGGCGTGATCGACCTCAAGCGGGTGATCGCCTTCCAGTCGTGCGGGCGGGTCTACTCGCGAAAGACTTCCGAGAGCCAGATCCTCGGCGGCGTGATCCAGGGTGCGAGCTACGCGCTCTTCGAGAACAAGCTGCTCGACCGCCGCACCGGGGCGATGGTGAATCCCAATCTCGAGTGGTACAAGATCCTCGGCTCCAACGACATGCCGGTGATCGAGCCGCTGCTGTGGGTCGACGACAACCAGACCGGCCCGCGCGGACTCGGCGAACCCCCCGTCGTCCCCACCGCCGGGGCCATCGCCTGTGCCCTCTTCAACGCAATCGGCGAGCCGGTGCGGCATCTGCCGCTCACGCCCGACAAGGTGCTCGCCGCGATCACCGTCGCCTCGGCACGCCAGGGAGCCCATTCGTGAATCGCTTCTCACTTCTCCAGGCGCGTTCGATCGAAGAAGCCTCGGTCGCCACGCGAACGGGCCCCGATTCGAGCGTGTCGCTTCCGATTCTGAAGGCCGGCGGCCTCGACCTCCTCGATCAGTTGAAGGAAGGCCTGATCGACCCGCCCCAGCTCGTGAACCTGCGCACGGTTTCCGACCCGGCCCTGCGGGCAATCGGCGACGGCCGCTTCGGCGCGCTGGTCACGCTGACGCAGATCGCCTCCAGCGACACCGTTCGGAAGTCATCGCCGGTGATTGCCAAGGCGGTCGCCGCCGCCGCCACACCGCAGGTGCGAAACGTCGCCACCGCCGCGGGCAACCTGCTCCAGCGCCCGCGCTGCTGGTACTTCCGCAACCACCAGTTCGAGTGCCTCAAGAAGGGTGGGTCGCAGTGCTTCGCGGTCGAGGGCGAGAATCGCTACCACGCGATCTTCGGCAGCGGTCCCTGTCACATCGTGCATCCCTCGAACCTGGCGCCGGCGCTGATGGTCTGCGACGGCTCGGTGGATCTCGTCGGAGGCGACCGCAAGACCCTCGCCATCAAGGATCTCTACCACCTCCCCGACCCGCGCCTCGCCGGCGGAGTGCTCACCGAGCACAACCTGCGTCCCGGCGAAGTCATCACCGGGATCACCTTCAAGCCTGCTCCCATCAGTGGCTTCTGGGCCGTCAAGGAGAAGCAATCCTTCGACTGGCCGCTGGTCTTCGCCGCGGTCGCCCTCCAGCTCGAGGGTCGATCGATCGCCTCGGCCCGCGTGGTGGCGGGCGCGGTGGCACCGATCCCGTGGACTCTGCCGGCCGTCGAAAAGGCTCTGCAAGGCGTCTCCCTCGATGACGATGCGGCCCTGCGCAAGGCCTGCGCCGTCGCCGTCGAAGGTGCCACGCCGATGTCCGACAACAACTACAAGCTCGCGCTTCTCCCGGTGGCCGTTCGACGGGCCGTGCTCGATGCCGCGGGAATCGATCCGCTCCGCGGCTGACGTTTCGAATGCGAAGGAACTCTCCATGGCAGACCACACCCTCACGGTCGTTCAGACCTGCCTGAATCTCCGGCACAAGCTGATGTACGTCGACATCGACCACATGACTCCGGGACTGGTCGACGACAGCAGCGAGACGCGGATCTTCTGGTGCCAGGTCTCGCAGGACTCCCGCGGCCCGGACCGGGATGGCGTGACGCCCTCGCTCTGCTCGGCGTCGAGGAACTGCTACTGCGGCCGCGCCGTCTGACGTTCGCGACCTCCTGCAGCCCCTTCCCGTGTCCCACGATCCGCGCCATCTCCTCGAACTCGCCTGCGAGCGCGCCGTACGCGGCGAGCGGCTGGCGCTCTGTCTGGTCGTCAAGAGCCGCGGAAGCACTCCGCAGTCCGCGGGCTCCCTGATGCTGGTCGACGAGAACGCCCAGCTTCATGGCACCGTCGGTGGCGGGTGTGTGGAGGCCGAGGTGCGCCGCTCCGCCCACGAACTTCTCCACGCCAATTGCAGCGCCCTCCTCCGCTACACGCTCGATCACGACTACGGCTGGGACGACGGTCTGATCTGCGGAGGAACGATCGAGATCGCGGTGGTGCCGGTGCCGCCGGCCGCTGAGCTGCGGGAGCTCCTCGCGAACATTGATCGGCGCGAACCCGCCGAGCTTGCAGTCAACGTCGACTCGATCCCCGAGCCTCGCCGGTTCGTCTACTCGATCCTGCCACGAGAGCGCCTGATCATCGCCGGCGGCGGCCACGTCGGGCAGGCCGTGGCCCGCCTCGCGCTGCGGCTCGAGTTCGAAGTCACCCTCGTCGACGACCGACCCGAGACGCTTGCCGATTCTCCCCCCGGCGCGAACACTCGCTGCGGCGACATTGCCCGCGAACTGCGAGCGTTGACAATCGACGAAGGCACCTTCGCGCTGGTGGTCACCCGCGGGCATCGCCACGACGAGCAGGCCCTCGAGGCACTCCTTGGTCGCGGAGCGCGCTACCTCGGGATGATCGGAAGCCGTCGGAAGTCGACCTTGATCTTCAACGATTTGCGGGCACGCGGGGCCGATGATGCCGAGCTGGCTCGAGTCCGCACTCCGGTGGGATTGCCAATTGGGGCCGTCTCGGTCGAGGAGATCGCCATCGCCATCGCCGCCCAACTGGTTGAGGTGCGGCGTTCGAGCCGAATTGCAGCAGTGCGTGAGATCACCTCCGGCGAGCCTCGCGGCGCTGCGGCGGCAATCGCAACAACGTGAGTGGACACCGCCGTGCCTTTCGCCGGATGCGGTGACCGCATCGCTGCCATGACAATGCACTCGTCGAATCACCGCGAGGCCCCTCGAGTCGATCAGCCGCCGATCATCGGCATCCTGCTCGCCGCCGGGCGATCAACGCGCATGGGGCTCAACAAGCAGTTGCTCCCGTGGCCACCCGGCAGCACCGATGGGATGACAGTCGCCGCCGCGAGCTTTGATCTTCTCGTTCGAGTCGCGACTCAAGTCGTGCTGGTCGAAGGGGCCTCGCCGGAGCTGCTTCGCGCGGCACTCCTCCCGCGCTCCTTCGTTCCCACCGCCGGCGCCCCCGACGGCGAGATGCTCGAGTCGCTCAAGCTCGGCCTGATCGCCGCGGACATGCTTCGCCGTGCAGAGCTCGACGCCCGGAGCGCCCTCGCGTCAGCAGAGGGCACATCGAATCTCGATCTGCATCGGGGCTGGTATCTCCTCCATCTCGCGGATCACCCGGCGGTTCGCGAATCGACGATGGTCACACTCAGGGCCCACGCTCTGGCGAACCCTGAGGGTGTGGTGATCCCCGAGCACGATGGCCGAGGCGGACATCCGGCGTTCGTGCCGGCCTCGTGGGGAAGTCGAATCCTCGGGTGGCGCGGCCCGGATGGATTGGCGGGTCTGTGGCGAAGCTGTGCGGACGAAGTCGAACGAGTGCCGCTCGACGATCCGGGAGTGCGGGTCGATCTGGACACGCCGGGCGAGTACCACGCCCACCGCTGAGATCACGGCTGGGCCCCAATGGGTCCCCCCAACAACTTGTGCACCGGACATGCACGAGGCGACGGCGCCATTCCGGGCTCGTGTGCGGCCCCCGCCGGCACCCTCGAACAAATCGCAACATGCGCTGGGATCAATGTTTGTGGAATGTCCCGCGGGGCCGGAGACGAACCCGGAGCCGAGCTCGTCAAGGAATCGAATTCGTGCTTTCGACCCGGTTTGAGATTGTTTACAGTTCCGTCCCCGCTCTGACCAGTCAGGGCGGGAATGAGTGCCCGCCGGATCTGCACCGAAACGCCCCCGGTTCAGACTCCGATTGGAACAAGCCCGTCGTCTCGTCGCTCGGGAGGAGCGATCGGCGACAACCAGAACAGTGACGATGGAATCGTGGGTTGCCATTGCGGGACCGGTGTCGACAGGTGACGCCGGTCCGCGGAATGCAGCCGGGAGACACGAGGAAACCGCCCAGTTCTGCGAGCACTCAATCGAGTGGTTGGCGGTCCAAAGGGCGTTCCTCGAGGAACGATTAGTGGATCGACAGTCACACGACGTTCTCCGGATGGGATGTCTGCCACGAGGCCAACGACAGTGATGTGGTGCTGTCTCCAGTCCTCGGTTTCGCCCAGGACGGCAAACGGCTGAGAAAGATCAACGACGCGGCGTGGTGCTCAGGCACCACGCCGCGTTGTGTGTTTGTTGTTTTTTGAGCGCTCGGTTCGGCCCTCCGGGCCGACACTCGCTTTCGTACGCC
>CAYXKH010000075.1:3328-12641 GCA_964465255.1 uncultured Isosphaeraceae bacterium | reverse complement strand
CGGACTCGCCGCCGCTCACTGCCGCACGAAGTTCACATGTCCCCTGTCGGCGGCGGCGTGGCCGGCTTCAAAGAGGTGCCGCGGCAGCGGCACACCTCAACGGCGGCGGCGCAGCCGACGCGCCCAGTCGGCGAAGCCGAGCCCGCTTGGAATGAAAAACCCCCGGACCCAAACCGCAGTCTGGAGTCCGGGGGCGATATGAGGCAGAGTGGGTCGGCGAGCGGTGGGTGTGAATCACCTCGAGCTGATCACCTCACGGAAGCGGGAAGGATCACTCCGGGCAGAGTCCCCAGGCGCTGAGGAGCTCGCCGAGGTCGGCGCCGTCGATATTGCCATCGGCGACGAGATCGGCGAGGCAACCGTCGCACGGGCCCCAGACGCTGAGCAGTTCGCCGAGATCGGCGCCGTCGACGATGCCGTCGCCGGTGATGTCGGCCGGGCAGGGCGTGCCCTTGCCTTCGCACTCGGCGTTGACCTCGTTGGGCGAGTCCTGGGCGAGCAGCACGTCGAAGAGGCCGATGGCCCACTCGCCGCCGTTGGCACAGCGATAGATGTACCCCGGCACGAAGGTGACGTCCGGCCCGACGATCGTCGTCGAGTAGACCCACTCGTCACCGACGTCCACCGGCGGATAGTCGAGGCCGACGAAGGCCACCGAGTCGATCACCGAACCCCACGGCGCCACGTCGAGCACGCCGTCGTTGTTGGTGTCGAGATCCTGGGCGTTGGTGCCCGAGAAGTTGAAGACCAGCAGATGGGTGACGTTGTCGCCGTTCTCGAAGTTGAGCCCGGTGGCGCCGACCGAGAGGGTCGGCGTGCCCAGGGTGAAGGTGGTCTCGGCGATCGTGAAGAAGCCGCTCGCCGGAATCACCTGACCCGAGAGATCGAGGGCCACTTCGATGACGCCGCTGGCGGCCGCGGTCGTGCCGTCGCCGATCACCAGATAGGTGACGCCGTTGAGACTGGTGCCCGGCTTGCCGGCGATCTCGACGTACTCGTTGTTGTCGGTGCTGGGCTGATCGATGCGGATCTCGTTCAGGGTGACCACCGGAGCCTCACCGCTCACCAGGCAGAGAGTGTTCGCCTGGGCCACGCAGTCGGCATCCCACGCCACTTCGCAGCAGGCGGCGTCGAGATCGCACACCGCGTTGCAGCACGCCGAGTCGCTGCAGCCTGCGGCACCATGTTCGGTGAAGCAGTCGGGCGAGTTCGGATTGCCGCAGGGATCGGCTTCGGGGCAGACGCCGTTGATGGCCCCCGGAGTGTCGAAGCCGCGGGTCACGTCGAAGGCCCCGACCGCCCAGGTTCCATCGGGCGTGCAGCGATAGACGTAGCCGGGGACAAAGGTCCCGTCAGGACCGACGAGGGAGTTGGAGTAGGGCCATTCACCTGCGCCGATTGGCGGAACACTTGTTCCCACGATCGCCACCGAGTCGATCACCGTGCTCCACGGCGTGATGTCGAGGACGCCGTCGTCGTTGGTGTCGAGATCCTGGGCATTCGTTCCCGTGAAGTTGAAGACGAGCAGGTGAGTGACGTTGTCACCGTTCTCGAAGTTCAAGCTGTTGCCGGTGAAGCTCAGGTCCGGAGTGCCGAGCGTGAAGGTCGCCTCCGCGGCCACGAAGAACCCGTTGCCGTTGAGCGAGAAGCCGTTGAGCGGCACGATGGTCTCGATGATGCCGCTGCCACCACCCGCGCTGTCTCCCAGCACGATGTAGGTGACGCCATTGAGGCTGGTGCCGGCGGGACCGACGAGTTCGAAGTACTCGTCGTTGTCGGTGCCGGTCTGATCGCCGCGGATCTCGTTGAGCAGGACCGGCGGAGCCGAGCCACCGGTCACGCAGATGGTCTCGGCCTGATCCACGCAATCGGCATCCCAGCCGGTCTCGCAGCAGGCCGGATCGATGTCGCAGATCGCCTCGCAGCAGACCGCGTTGTCGCAGCCCGTTCCGACGTGCTCGGTGAAGCAGCTTCCACTTCCGGGGATGCCGCAGATCTGGCACTCGACGTTGGTGGCGCCGGCGGTGTCGAGCCCGTTGGCGGGATCGAAGGGGCCGATCTGCCACTCGTTCGTGGGAGTGCAGCGGTAGACGTGGCCGGGCAGGAAGATGCCCTCGGGGCCGACGGTGGTCTCCGAGTAGAGCCATTCGTTGCCGGTGCCGGTGGGCGGCTGGGTGGTCTCCAGGAGTCCGACGGAGTCGGCCACGAGCGTCCAGGGCACGATGTCGAGCACACCGTCGTCATTGGTATCCAGATCGTCGCCGACGAGGCCGGTGAAACCGGTCACCAGAAGATGGGTGACGTTGTCACTGCCCTCGAAATCGAGCGGGAAGAAGAGGTCGGCGATGGCCCCGAAGGTGTTGTCATCCTCGGCGACGAGGAAGAAGCCGTTGGAGTTGATCGAGAAGCCGTCGAGCGGGATCGCGAACTCGATCACGCCACTGCTGCCTGCCGCGCCTTCCTCATCGTCACCGATCACGATGTAGCTGAGGCCGTTGAGCGAGGTGCCGGCGGCGCCGACGAGCTCGAAGTACTCGTCGTTCTCGGGGCCGGGCTGCTCGACGCGGATCTCGTTGATCTGAAGCGCCGGCGGCTCCGAGCAGATCGGGTTGGGCTCGCCCGGCGAGTCGCTGCCGGTGAAGTTCAGGGTGCCGATGTTCCAGTCGAGGCTGTCGGTGCAGCGCCAGATCTGGCTCGGCGCGAAGGCCCCGTCCGGGCCGATCGTGGTGGTGCTGTAGAAGAAGTCGGAGGTGATGCCGTTGGGCGTCGGATTCTGGACGATGGCGACGCTGTCCACGATCGCCGTCCACGGCGTGATGTCGAGAATGCCGTCGTTGTTGGTGTCGAGATCCTGGTTGCTCGAGCCCGAGAAGCCCTGCACCAGGAGGTGCGTGACGTTGTCGAGTTCCTCGAAGTTGAACGAGAGCACCAGATCGGGGACGGCGATGGTCATCGTGCTCTTTGCCACCAGCAGCAGTCCGTCGGGCGGGATCACCGCGCCCGAGAGATTCAGCACGAGTTCGATCGTGCCGTTCTGAAGCGGAGGCACCGCGCCGGCCTGGTCGCCGATCACGATGTAGGTGATGTTGGTGAGCACGGTGCCGGGCGTGCCGGCGATCTCCACGTACTCGTCGTTGTCCACACCGGGCTGGTCGATGCGGACTTCATTGATCCGCAGGCCGCTGCCCGCGAATGCCATGCTGGACAGGCCGATCGCGGCGGCGACGGGGCCGAGCATTCTCAAGCTCATGGTGAGCGTCTCCTGAAAGGTCGAAACTGAAGTGGGATCTGGGAATGGCAAACGATGCACTGGGCAGCCGATCGGTCACGATGGGCGGGCCTTCGTCGGGAACCCCGATGCCAACTCCGTCGCCAGGATGGCGCCGCGGCATGCGAGGACTTCATGGAGGGAGAGACGCAGGGACCGCGGCGGATCAGTGTCGAACCGCCGTCAAGGCCTGTGCGCGGACACGGCGTGCGCCTGCTCCCTGCCGGGCAGAATGTATCCGACACCTGAGGGAGCGGGGAAGGGTCGGACCACGCTTTGCGCGGTTTGAACTGGGGAGAGGGATCAGGAACGAGGAATGAGTAATGAGGGGCTCGCCGCGCGAGCGGAGAGGGTCCCGGGGACAAGGCTGGGGGTTTGGGGCCTGGCCACTTCCAACCGGGCGATTGGCCGTGGGAAACCGTCGAGGACATCGCCCCGCGACGCCCCCGGCGGCGACGCTTCACCGGAAAGCGTGCTCGGCCGGGCTGCACCCCCGCGCGGGCGCGTGATCCGGCGTTACGCCCCTCATTACTCATTCCCGATCCCTCTCCGCTCGTCCGCTTTTCGGACCGCACCGCCTCCCACATCCTTCCATGAATCCTTCTTCCTGGTGGACCACCTTCTTCGACATGTCGCATGCCGGGTCGAGCGTGCGGCCGACGGACGACGCCCAGCGGGCGGCCCTGGCGACGGTGGCGGGACGGCGTGCGGGGGAAGCGCAACGCGCGAGGCGAAGAGCTCGGCGAGTGCCACGCAACGCCGTGATTCGTTCACGGCGTTGCGTGGCACCCCAGTGAGAAGGCGGCCGTCAGGGGGCCCACGCCGCCAGCAGCATGCCCAGATCCGCGGCGTCCACCGTGCCGTCGCCGTCGAGGTCGGCGGGACACTCCCGTGGCTGGCACGTCCCCCAGGCGCTCAGCAGCGTCCCGAGATCGAACGCGTCGATCAGACCGTCACCGTTGAGGTCGGCGAGCGGACCGTCGGTGTCCGCAACGAAAAGCTGATGCGTGCCCGCGGCCACCGTCACCACTCCGCCATCGGGCCAGAGCGAACCCGGAAGGGTGACGTCCGCTTCGGCGTTCCCGAGATTGCTCACCAGCACCGCGGCGAAGCCGGGGCGAGAGATTCCCGACCACTGCACGCCGCTGACCTTGTCGGTGCTGAGATTCATCACCGAGGTGGTGACGTTGGCAGGCACGTCGAAGATGAAGTCGAGCGATTGCCAGGCATTCAGCATGTCGAGGCGGTACTGCGCGGTCGGATAGTCGGCGATGAACGACTCGAGCACGTAGTAGCCGTCGCAGCCGCGCAGGCGGAGGTGCTGGACCAGGGCCACGCGGTCCTCCGCCGTCGGCGGGGTCACGTTGGGATAGCCCGCCGTCGAGACGTAGGGATTGACCCACGGGATCAGCATGTGGGTCGCCGGCAGATTCAGCTTGGCGTTGGTGGCGCGGTGAATCGGGGCCCAGAAGAGGGCGCTTCGGATGTTGGGGGCGATGTACTCGCCCCAGACTGCAACACTGGTGTGGGCCTGATAGACCGAGTACGGGTAGCACGCCGGCATGGCCACATCGAGCCCGATTGTCAGATAGAAGCTGCTCTGGAACGGGCGGAACGCGAGTGCGGGGTTGGCGAACGAGTCGTCGTAGGGCCCGGGGTACTCGTTGTACGCGCCGATCCACGCCAGGTTGATCGCGGGATCGAGGTTGCCGCGCACCTGATCGATCATGCCCATGATCGCAAGCTCAGCGGCAGGCATCTCGAAGTCGGCAAAGACGAAGTCGAGCTGCGGGACCATCGAGATCGACGTCAGCAGCGCATCGGGGTCCTTCCAGCCGAAGAGCGGAGCGGTCCCGTTGCGGAGCATCAGCCCGACGGGTTCGCCTGCGGCGAACTGGCTGGCGTAGAGCGTCGCATAGGTGTTGCTCGACGCCTGAAGATCCCAGCCGGGATGAGGCGCGGGGACGATCGGCAGCCCCGGGAGGGCGACGTCGCGGACGTGCCAATCAAGGATCGAGGGTCGGAGGGATGGGTCGACGAACAGGGTGAACGAGCACAGCGCCAGACCGGCAACAACTGATCCAGACAGCATGCGTCTTCTCCTCTATCGGGTCCGAATTGGGGGGCGAGCGCGATCGAACCGCGCGGAGCGCCGGGCATTCTGACCGTCGGCTCCGTTGAGAGGGAGCGCTATCTCCGCGGAAACCCGGATTCTCCATCTGCCCCAGCGTCACGAACCCGCCGCCATCGATCAGCCGATCGGTCGCAGATTCCGGGCCACCGGCGTGCGATAGGCCATCGCGGCCGGGATCACTCCGGCGAGACCCGCGAGCACCACGGTGGCAGCCGCCACGATCACCAGCCAGTGAAGCCTCGGGTTCGGTTCGATGACCAGGCCCAGGGTCTGCCGCAGGATCGCGGCGGTGACCAGACAGCCGATCAGCCCGATGGTGATGCCTACCGCCGCACCGAGGAGGCCCAGCAGCGCCGACTCGGTGAGGACGAGGGAGAAGATTCGCATCTGGCTGCAGCCGAGGACTCGCATCACCGCGATCTGCCGTCGCCGCGCCTCCATCGAACTCGCCAGAGCCAGAAGGATGCTGATGCCACCGCCCACCATCACCACCGCGGCCATGGCGATGAAGAGGCGATCAATGCTGCCCACGATCGAGAAGAGCTTGTCGATCTGCTGCTCCGGCTGGGCGACGACGATGCTGGTGTCGCGGCGAAGCTGATCGAACTGCTGCTGCATCCCGGCCGAGACGGCGCTCCCCGGGCGCGTGGGAAGTCGCAGCAGGATTCCGGTGATGAGCCGGTCGCTCTCGAGCAGATCGGCGCTGGTCGTCGTGCTGATCGAGTGATCGGCGTGATGCCGACGATCGTGGGCGTGCAGGATCCAGGTGCTCTCGAGGTCGGTGATCAGGAGTCGGTCGTGGGGCGTCCCGGTCGGTTCGAGAATGCCGACGACGGTGTATGGGAACTCGGTGTGCTCATGGTCGGCGTGGGCGTGCTCGCCTTCCCCCTCCATGCCCTCTCGAGAGCCGCCGCTGCCGTGGGTCAGGAAGAGTGTGGCGCCGAGCTTGAGGCGCGACTCGCGGGCGGCCTCGGCCCCGAGCACCACCTCGAAGGGCGCTTCGAAGAAGCGACCGGAGGCGAGTTCGAACCTGCCCCGCGGATCGGGTTGGAACTTCTCGAGGAAGTCGCGGGTGGTCGCGAGCGCCGGGTGACCTCGATAGCTGTCGCCGAGCTGCGTGGGGATGGCGAAGTCCCACGGAAAGCGGGAGCGGATCTCCTCGTACTTCGCCCAGGGGATCGGATTGCGCGGGGCGTTGGCGTAGAAGACCCCGTTGAGCACCGAGACCAGCGGCGAGCTGTCGGCGCTGACCAGCAGGTGGGTGGTGCCGCTGCCTCGGCGGAAGGCATCGTGGCCCGCCTCGCGCATGGTCAGCAGCGTGAGCATCAGGGCCACCGAGACCGCGACGGTGATCACCGTGATGATGGTGAGGAAGAGTCTGGAGCGAAGGCTCTTCAAGATGATCGCAAGCTCGGTCATGTGAGGGAGACCTTCCGGGTGAATCGCGCCGCCAGCGCGGGATCGTGGCTGGCGCAGAGAAGAGCGGCCCCGGTGCGACGACACGATTCCTGGATCAGGTCCATGGCGATGCCGGCGTTCTCGCAATCGAGACTCGCGGTGGGTTCGTCGGCGAGAACCAGCGAGGGATTGCACGCCACCGCGCGGGCGACCGCCACCCGCTGCTGCTGCCCGACCGAGAGCTCGTCCACGGCAGCGTCGGCCCGCTCGATGCCGAGCTCGACGAGCAGTCGATCGGCCCGCTCGCGCTGCTCGCGCGGGGCCCGACCGGCGAAGAGCAGGGCCAGCATCACGTTCTCGCGGGCGGTGAAGCCCGGCAGAAGCTGGAAGGTCTGGAAGATCATGCCGATCCGCTGGCCGCGGAAGAGATCGCGGGCCGAGCCGGAGAGAGCGTGCACGTTTCGACCGTCGACTTCGACCGAGCCCTGCAGGGGATCGACGAGACCGGCGATGAGTTGAAGCAGCGTGCTCTTGCCGCTTCCCGATCGACCTGTGAGAAGGACCTGTTCGCCGGGCGCCAGCGAAAGCTCCGCAAGATCGATGATCCACGGCCCCGGGCCGTAGCGGAAGCGCAGTCCGGCCACGCGAAGGGCTGACGGGGCGCTTGCGGCATCGCGACTTTCCCGCGGGCTTGCAGGAGTGGTGGAGGGGCTCGTGGTCACGACGTTGCTCCCTGCGAAACAGGCACTCGCTGCTTGGCGAAGTCGGCGGCCCGGATCATGGTTGCCTCGAGGTTCGCCACTCCCTTTCCGCCGGCCTGAGCCATGTCGGGGCGACCGCCACCGGTTCCGCTGCACGCCGTCGCCGCGTCCTTCACCCACTCGCCGGCCTTGAGTCCGGCGGCGACGAGCGCGGGAGGGACCCCGGCGACCATCGCCAGCTTGTCGCTCTCGAGATCGGTCGCGAAGAGCATCACGGCCGCATCGGGACGACGGGCGCGGATCACATCCATCGCCGCCAGCAGCGCGTCTCGATCGGCTGCGCCGAGGGCGTGCACGATGATCCGCGTGGTGGCCTGCTCGGCGATGGCCCGGGCCTGGGCGACGACCACGACGCGGGAGGCGCCTTGTTCGCGCTTGCGGATCGACTTGACCCGCTCGCGCAGCCGCTCGAGTGCGCTCTGCACGCGGCGCTTGGTGCCGAGACTCATCGGAAGCGCATCGATCTGGGAGGCGAGCTCGTCGAACTCCGCCGGAAGGGTCTCGTCGGACAGTCGCTCGGCGGCGAGGGCCCGCTGCTCGAGACCGTGGCCCGCGGCCTGGGCGGCCAGCGCTGCCGGTCCGGCAAGGCCGAAGATGCGACGGATGCCGCTCGCCAGGGCGCCCTCCGAGAGCAGCACGAAGCGTTTGGCTTCACCGGTCTGGTCGAGATGGGTGCCGCCGCAGAACTCAATTGAGAGATCACGCCAGCGCCCATTCGACGGATCGGTGAGAAGCTCGCTCGGCGAAGCCCCGATTGAGACGATGCGCACCGGGTCCGGGTAGCGCTCTCCGAAGACGGCCCGCAGACCTTGCACGGCGCGGGCCTTCTCGAGCGAGGCGAGATCGGCGAAGACCTTCAGGTCCGCGGCGATTGACTCGTTGACCAGAGACTCCACCCGCTCGATCTCCTCGGGGGCCAGCGCCCGATTGGCGGCGAAGTCAAAGCGGAGTCGATCGGCGGCAACCAGCGAGCCGCGCTGATCGCTCTCCTCGCCGACGACCTTGCGCAGGGCGAGGTTGAGCAGGTGGGTGACGGTGTGATTGGCCCGGATTCCGTCGCGGCGGTCGCGCTCGAGGAAGAGCTCGCCGCGGTCGCCGACGGTCAGCGTGCCGGAACTCACCCGCCCGATGTGGAGCACGTAGCCGCCGAAGTTCTGGGTGTCCTGGATCTCGACCTCGGCAGCTCCCAGCGATCGACCTCCGCGGGTCGACGCTTCGCAGCGCAGACGACCCTGATCGCCGACCTGTCCACCCTGTTCGGCGTAGTGATTGGTCCGGTCGAGAATCACCCCGACCACTCGGCCGATCTCGGCCCGTTCGTCGAACTCGCTGCCGGTCCAGATCGCCCGCACCTCGGCAACCAGCGGGCGATTGAGATACTTGTCGTCGGTGTTGGTCTCGGCGATGCCGAGCGAGCGCAGGTTTCCGAGTGCGTCGGGCGTGAGGGCCATCCGGGCCTCGGTCTCGCCGCCGCGCCGACTCACGTCGCGGGCCTTCTCCATCAGCGCTTCGTACCCCTCGACGTCGACCGTCAGATTCCGCTCGGAGGCCATGACCTGGGTGAGATCGATTGGGAAGCCGAAGGTGTCGTGGAGGCGGAAGGCATCATCGCTCGAGATCTGGCTCGAGATCTGGCCCGAGATCTGGCCCGAGATGTGGCCGGAGATGTGGCCGGAGGTCTGGCCGGCGCTCTTCGCTCCGCCAGGACCGACTGCACGCTCGGCGGCGTCGCTGAAGTGGGCGATGCCTCGA
>CAYXKH010000075.1:0-3228 GCA_964465255.1 uncultured Isosphaeraceae bacterium | reverse complement strand
TCCGCCAGGACCGACTGCACGCTCGGCGGCGTCGCTGAAGTGGGCGATGCCTCGATCCAGGGTGCGGCCGAAGGCGAGCTCCTCGTCTCGAATCAGATCGATCACCCGCTGCGGGCGGGCCCGAAGCTCGGGAAAGGCCTCGCCGAGACTTTCGATCACCGTCGGAACCAGGTCGCAGAGGAAGGGTTCGCGCACGCCGAAGGTCTGGTGACCGTGACGCGCGGCCCGTCGCAGGATGCGGCGGAGGACGTACGCCCGACCCTCGTTTCCAGGGGCGGCGCCGTCGGTGATGGCCACGGTGAGGCAGCGGATGTGGTCGGCGATCACCCGGTAGGCGATGTCCGCGTGACTGGTCAGCGAGCCGCCGTAGGGCGAGGACCTGGTGCGGGCGGAGATGGCCGAGAAGATCGGCGACCAGAGGTCGGTGTCGTAGTTGCTCCGCCTGTCCTGAAGCACCGAGACCAGGCGCTCGAAGCCCATGCCGGTGTCGACGTGGCGGGCGGGCAGGAGCTTCAGGGCCCCGCCGGCCTCGCGGTTGAACTGGATGAAGACGTGATTCCAGACCTCGAGGACGTCGGGGTCGCCGGAGTTGACCAGCGTGGAGGCGTCGCGCCCGCCGATCCGGTCGAAGTGGATCTCCGAACAGGGGCCGCACGGCCCGGTGTCACCCATCTCCCAGAAGTTGTCCTTCATGTTCCCGGGGATGACATGGGAGGGGGGAAGGAAGTTGAGCCATATGTCGCGAGCTTCCTGATCGGGGTCGAGACCGGCTTTGGGCTCGCCCCGGAAGTAGGTCACGTAGATCCGGTCGGCCGGCAGACCGAGGACGGTGGTCAGGAACTCCCAGCCCCAGGCGATCGAGTCGATCTTGAAGTAGTCGCCGAACGACCACGTTCCCAGCATCTCGAAGAAGGTGTGGTGATAGGTGTCGCGCCCGACATCCTCGAGATCGTTGTGCTTTCCGCCGGCGCGGATGCACTTCTGGCTGTTCACGGCCCGGGTGTACGGACGGGTTCCGCGGCCCAGAAAGACATCCTTGAACTGGTTCATGCCTGCGTTGGTGAAGAGCAGCGTCGGGTCGTCGTGAGGGACCACCGAGGAGGATGGCACGTTGCTGTGGCCGCACCGGCCGACGAAGAAGTCGAGAAATTGACGGCGAGTTTCGGAGGCGAGCATGGGCCGGGAGTGTAGGAGAAGCCCTGCGGCGCGTTACCATGCCCGGCGCTTCCATGACCCAGTACATGCCTCCAGAAGTCGAGCAGAGCTACTCGGCGCCCACCGTCCGCCAGTTCAGTGTCTTTCTCGACAACAAAGTCGGAAAGCTGCTCGAACTGGTGAGGCTCTTCGACGAGGCCCCCGATGTCCACCTCGCCTCGTTGAGCGTCATCGAGAGCTCCGACTTCGCGGTCGTTCGGCTGATCCCGAACCGTGCCGACCGGGCTCGAGCGATCCTCAAGAGTCACGCCCAGCCCTTCTCGGAGCTCGATCTGCTGATCGTGGAACTTGGGGAGCAGCAGACGCTCACCAGCATGTGTCTGCATCTGCTCGCGGCAGAGCTCAACATCCGCTTCGCCTATCCGTTGATGCTCAAGCCCCACGGGTCGCCGACGATTGCACTCGCCGTCGACGATCAGGTACTGGCCGGCCAGATTCTGCTCAGGAAGCGATTCAGGCTCCTGGGTGAGAACGACCTTCCCTGAGCAGGTCCCGGGAGCGGCCGACGTGCCCTGATAAGGCCCGACGTGCCTCCACGTGCTCCGGGGCGGTTCGTGCGGTACTCTTTCCCGAGCCATGCTTCCGACGTTCATCCTCGCGTCTCTGCTCAGTTTCGCCTCGACCACCAACCGTCCGGCGACGGGTGCCGCGCCTCCGCGAGTCGCTCCGGCGCCCACCGCGGCGAGTTCCGTGGACCCGGCCTTCGACGCGCTTCGCAAGCAGTTCACCGATCTCTCGGCATGGCTGCGTTCAAAGCCCTCGCTGGGTCCGGACGAGAGGCGCGAGATCAGCGGCTTCCGAAGCGCGGCCGTGGCCTACGCCACCGAACATCCCGACAACGCGGCGGTGGTGGGGATGCTGGTCCAGGCGGCAGTCTGGCTGGATGACGACGAGGCGGTCGATGCCGGCTTCCGGCAACTGGCCCAGCTTCGGCCGGAGGATGGCAACGTCTTCGCAAGCTGGGCGAGCTTCTACACCCAGCGCTTCGACTACGTCACCGCGCTCAGCACGCTCGAGAAGGTGAAGCGCAATCGCGAGACCTACACCCGCTATCCGAAGGTCGCCCTGCAGATCGCCGACACGCTGATCATGCTCAACCGCTTCGACGAGGCCACGGAGTCGCTCGACCTCATCAACCTGACGCCGCCCCCGGGGCCGAACATCAACAATGAGGCAGCACGGCTGCGGGGGGTCTCGACCGCCTGCTCGCTGCTCTGGCCCGCAGAACAGGTGCTGCGGGAGGCGGAGGCCAGGGCCGACGATCTTCCGCGAGTCGAAATCACCACCAACCGCGGCCGTTTCGTTCTGGAGTTGTTCGAAAATCAGGCCCCCAACCATGTCGCCAACTTCATCGATCTGGTCGAGAAGGGGTTCTACGACGGGACCCGCTTCCATCGCGTGATTGCCGGATTCATGGCCCAGGGTGGTGATCCCAACACCACGCTCGGCGGAAGCGGCACACCCGGCACCGGCGGTCCCGGGTACCGCATCGTCGGCGAGCAGGCGGTCCAGGATGCACGGAAGCACTTCATCGGGTCACTGGCCATGGCCCACTCGGGCAATCCCGATTCGGGCGGAAGTCAGTTCTACGTCTGCTTCGGTGCGCCCACCCACCTCAATGGAGTGCACACCGTCTTCGGTCGCGTGCTCGAGGGGCTCCCCGACTTTCTCCGCACCAAGCAGGACGACACGGTGATCTCGGCGAGGGTCCTGCGAAAGCGGGAGCACCCCTACGTGCCGTCGACCTTGGCGCCGCTGCCCCCGGCGCCGCCGCCGCCGGTTCCGAGCGCGGGCGGGCGACCCGGACCTCCGACCCGCCTGGTCCCCTCCCGCGATCCGTCGCTCCCGCGCTGATCCGTCTTCCGCGTTACCCTCTTCCGGGCGACGGCTGATGCAGTCGACGCACTCGATATGCGGCTCCCCGGTGGGCGGGGAGCCCGGTACGTTTCTTTCACTCCCCATTCTGCCAAACTAGTTTCTGCCGAACTGGGCTCTGCCGAACTGGGCTCTGCC
>CAYXKH010000074.1:9422-12643 GCA_964465255.1 uncultured Isosphaeraceae bacterium | reverse complement strand
ACGAGCCGGGCCTCACTCGAGCCCTGGCCAATGCCCCCGAGCCAGTCGACAGGCCTGCCCGCACCAACTGCCTCCGGTCTCCAAAGCAACGACCGAGGGCTGGGCTGCCCCTCGATGGGGTGCTCGTGGCCATCTGCCGGTGTGGCCCAGACCGCGGAATATGCCTTGTGGCCGCCCACCCAATCCCCGCCGCGACACCCTCCGTCTGACGGCCTCGTTCCCAAGAGCACGTCCCAGTCCCAAACGATGCGGCGAAGCGAAGTATGGCCGGGCCCCCCCGGGGGGTCAAGGACAAGTCTTCATCTGGAAGGGAGTTAGAGAGGATGTCTGAAAGCCGATTGCAGGCCGCGTCGGAGAGCGGCGGGGACCGCAGCGGGGGCAATCGGCGCGCCGCCATCACCCTTCCAGGCCCCGGTCGCCGCTCAGCGTCAGCTTGCCGGGGCCCTCGCCCCCGCCGCGGGTAGACGTCTCATAATCGGTCGGCCGCCACCTCGGTGGTCTTCATCATGCGAGCGATGACCTCGCGACTCCCGAGCCCCGGCCGGTGAGCCAGCACTCGCAGCTCGATTCCCAGTCGTTGGACCAGATCGTGCTCGGCGATGGCCTCGGGGGCGTAATCGCCGCCCTTCACGTACACCGCCGGTCGGACCGCCTGAATGAGCTCCGCCGCAGTCGGCTCGTCGAAGACGGTGAGGTAATCCACGCACAGGAGCTCGGCCAGGATCTCGAGTCGCTCGGCCTGCGAGAAGATCGGCCGCCCCGGTCCCTTCTGGGCCCGGACCGCGGCGTCGCCGTTCACTCCCACGACGAGCACGTCGCCGCACTGTCGAGCCTCGCGCAGATAGGCCACGTGACCGGCGTGAATCACGTCGAAGTTCCCGTTGGTCAGCACGATCCGCCGACCGGCCTCGGCGTGAACGGCGATCTCGACCAGCAGCTCCTCGCGGCTTCGCACTTTTCCCGCGAGCCCTCCGGCCAGCCGAAGACACTCCCGCTTCACCTGCACGAAGGGGATCGCCTGGGCTCCGAAGATCTCGACCTCGAGGCCCGCGGCGGCGTTGGCGAATCGGACCGCATCGAGCCAGTCGATTCCATTCGCGCGAGCCCCGGCAAGTGCCGCCAGCACCATGTCGCCGGCGCCGGTCACGTCGTAGACCGAACGCGGAACGGTGGGCACGTGAATCGGATCGCCGCCGCGCTCTTCGAGGAGCGCCCCGTGCCTGTCAAGCGTGAGCACCACCGCATCGAGATCGAGTGCGGCAAGGAGCTGCCGGGCGAGACCGGCGTTGTGGAGCTCGCTGGCGTCGATTGGGGTCTCCATCCCGGTGGCCAGCTCGGCCTCGGAGCGGTTGGGAGTGATGGCCGTCGCTCCACGATACTTCGCATACTCCTCGATCGCCGCAGGATCGATCAGCAACTCGCGCCCGGCGCGACGACAGCGCTCGATGAGTCCGGCGCAGAGGGCCGGCGTGCAGAGTCCCTTGTTGTAGTCCTCAAGACACACCACATCGACCTGCGGAAGGATCACGTCGATCTGCGCCAATAGCCGCGCCACGAGCTCTTCGCGGAGCGGCTCGCGGGACTCGTAGTCGACCCGAAACATCTTCTGCGGATGGCGGTGCTGGGCGAGGCCGACCAGACTGCGCTTGACCGTGGTCGGCCGCGATGGATCGGCGAGAAGGCCTTCCACGCCGCACCCGGCGGCGGAGAGCTGGCGGCGCAGCAGTTCGCTCTCGGCGTCGGCACCAGTCACGCCGACGCACTCGACCTCGCCAAGCAGGCCGCGGAGACAGAGGGCCACGTTGCTGGCGCCGCCCGGCGTGCTGGTGGTGTTCACGGCATGCAGCACCGGCACCGGAGCATCGGGGCTGAGACGTTCGGCCGCCCCGTAGACGTGCTGATCCAGCATGAAGTCGCCGACGACCAGCGCCCGGAACGGTCGATACGAGGCAAGGCGATGGACGAGCGAGCGCATGACGAGCGGCCTGTGGTGGAAGTGCTGGCGTGGAGCGTATCGCCTCTCCGCGGCGGAGGCATCAGCGGCGGAGGACCGAGGCGACCAGGGCGAGCAGCGCCTCGCCGCCTTCGGAGGGCGTCACCTCGAGCTCGGGGATCGCCACCGGCAGGGTGAACTCCGAGGCGAAGCGGGCGAGCTTGGTCCAGTCCTTGCGGGTGGTGACGATGGTGTCGGCGCCGCAGTCCGCAGCGGTTCGACAGGCTCTCTCGCCATCGCCGAGCGAGTACTGCTGATGATCGCCCACCGGGAGATTCCCCACCACTTCGGCCCCCGCGAGAGCCAGCCGCTCTGCAATTCCCGTGGGGTTGCCGATGCCGAGAAGCGTCACCACACGCCGCCCCGCGAACCACTCGAGCGGCTCGCGACGAGTTCCACCCGTCCCCCGCGCAGCACCCGGTTGGGCCTCTGGTGTGGCGCCGGGATCAGTTCCGGGCTCGATCCGCTCGAGCCCCTGCCAGCGATGCTCGAACCAGGCGATCGGAGCGCGACCATGCGCGGCTCGAATCTGCGCTGCAAGTTCCTGGCGCCGCGCCGCGTCGGTGCACTCGGTGTGCATCACCACCACCGCCGTCGCTCTCCGCAGGGCACTCGAGGGCTCGCGAAGCCAGCCCGCCGGAAGCAGCCCATCGCGAAGTCCGCAGCGGCGGGCATCGACCAGAACCAGATCGAGATCGCGGGCCACCCGGCGATGCTGGAAGCCGTCGTCGAGCAGGATGCAGTCGCAGGCGAGCGACGAGGGCGGCTCGTCGGGTGGGCGCTCCGCACCGCCGTCGCGCCGCCCGGCCTGGGCCAGCGCAGCGACCACCGAACGCACTCGGTCCGCGCCGACGGCGCGCCCGGCGAATGGGACGAGTTCCGCATACTCGCGAGCCTCGTCGGAGTCGGCTGGAGAAGCGGCGCCGTAACCCCGCAGTGCAATCAGTGGCCGCACGCCGCGCTCGTGGAGGCGCCGCGCCAGCCAGACCACCATCGGAGTCTTGCCCACGCCTCCTGCGGTGATGTTGCCAACCGAGATCACCGGAAGCGGCAGCCGCTCCGCGCGGGCCGCGCCTCGATCGAAGCGTCGATTGCGCCACGCGACTCCTGCCCGGTAGATCCAGGAAGCAGGCACCGTCAGCGGCGCAAGCAGTGGCGAGAGGGGTCCGCTCATGATGAGGTTCGATCGTTGGGGGGTGGCTCGCCCGGCAACTGGACGGCTGACTGG
>CAYXKH010000074.1:5091-9322 GCA_964465255.1 uncultured Isosphaeraceae bacterium | reverse complement strand
CGGCTGACTGGGCGGGTGGTTGGCCGGGCGGCTGGGCCTGGCCGGCGACGCCTCGCTCGGAGCCAGAAAAGCCAGCGCGGCTCGCCCCAGCAGCAGCACGCTCGCGTCGGGCCGTGCGCATGGCCTCGTCGAGTTCGCGCCCAGCGGCGTCGGTCTCGCGGAAGTGATCGTTGGCGTGAAGCCTCACCGAGTTGAGCACATCGACCACCGCCAGCAACACCAGCACGAAGACCAGAGCAATCGCCAACGTCCAGACCTCCGCGTAGTGCCGCGGCGTCGTGTTGGGATCGATGAAGCAGAGGCCGGCCACGAGAATCGGCACGAGAATCAGCGCCACCACGGTCGAGACTCGGCGGATGCGGCGTCTGCTCGCGGGGACTTGAGGCCCGCCGAACTTCCACCACAGCACCCCGAGCCCGAGGCCCGCGGCGGCGCCGAAGGGCACGCAGATCCACGGCGAGAGATGAGTCGCCGCCAGAAGGAGCGGCGCGGGCGCCGAGGAGAGCTCCTGCGACTGCTCGGCAAGCCAACCAAGGGCCCCGCCGAGCGGCGTCAGCATCGAGGCGCCCCTGCCGGAGCCGTCAGCAGCGAACGCAGCCGCGGCACGAGTCGCTTCATCGGAAGTCCCATGACCGACGTGGGGTCGCCCACGCACTCCAGCGACCAGCCTCCTTCGAGCCGCTCGCTGTAGTTGTATCCCCCGGCCTTGCCCTCCCACTCATTGGTGGCGACGTAGCGATCGATCTCGGCGCCATCCAGCTCGCCGAGCGTGACCTCGGCGGTGTCAAGGAGCAGATGGCTGTCTCCGTCGGCGACGTCAAGAAGGCACACGCCGGTCCGGACGCGATGCATTCGACCCGAGAAGAGCCGCAGGAACTCGCGGCACTCGGCGCCATCGCGCGGCTTGCCGATGATTCGATCGTCGAGATCGCACACCGTGTCGGCGGCGATGATCCAGCCGGTCGCGGTTCGTTCGCGGAAGCGGATCATCTCCCGCACCCGCGCCGCCTTGAACATGGCCATGGCCACCGCCCAGTGGGCCGGTTTGGCGCGGCGCGGATGGAGCGAGGCATCGTCGAGATCGGGCTCGACGCACTCGGCGATGAAGCCATGCTCGGCGAGGAAATGCCTCCGGCGGGGCGAGGCGCTGGCAAGCCACAGACGCGGCTGACTCATCGATCATTCTCCGAAGTGAGGACTTCGACCGGACGTCGAGTCGAATCGAGCGGGCGCTCCAGCAGCAGTTCATCCACTCGCGAAACCACGTCCGCGAGCGAGATCCGAGCCATCAGGGCCGAGGCCTCGCGATCCTGTTTGAAGCTGACGCGACCATCCTCGTCGCCAAGCTCAGGTCGCACCACCCAGCGCATCCCGCCGTACGGACCAACCCGCGCAGGATCGGTCGGACCGTAGAGCCCGACGAATCGGCGGTCGAAGCCGACAGCCATGTGCAGTGGCGCCGAGTCGTTGGCGACGACGAGATCGCTCTCGGCAATCAGCGCGAGGGTGTTGGCCACACTGGTGCGGCCCACGAGATCGATGACCGAGTCGACAGGGGCGGCCTTGGGAATTGCCGACTCGACCTGACCGCGTTCGCTTGGCGACCCGATGACGAAGATCCGTGAGAAGCCGCGCTCGAGAAGCGCCAGGGCAAGCTCGCTCCAGCGCTCAGCGGGCCAGCGCTTGCCAATCCAGCGGCTGGTCGGCGCCAGCACCGCGTAGGGCCCAACGCCGACTCGCGGCTGCTGCCGAAATCGCTGCAGCCACTCGACGCCGGACGTGGGCGCCGTCAGTCGCATGTCGGCAAGTGGCGGAGCGCCTTCGGCCTCGGCCAGGGCGAGCATCCGATCAACTGCATGCAGGCGGCTCGGGACATCGTGGCGCACGTTGTATCCCAGCCACCCGGCCTCGCGAGCGTTGCGGTAGCCGACGCGTCGGACCGCCCCGGTGCTCCAGGCGATCAAGCCGCTTCGACCGAGCCCCTGGCAATCGAGGACCAGGTCGTAGCGGACGCGGCGCAGCTCGGCCGCCCAGCGCCAGAGATCCTTCAACACGCTGGGAGATCGCCAGAGCTTGGCGAAGCGCGACCGCGGAAAGCCGATGGCGTTGCTCAACGCCGGGTGCTGCACCACGACGGGCAGGAAGGCCTCGTTCACGATCCAGTCGATACGGGCGTCCGGGAAGGCCCGACGCAGGCTGGCCAGCACCGGGACCGTGCGACAGACGTCTCCGAGAGCGCTGGGCCGAATAAGAAGGATTCGTTCGAAGCCGGGCATGCGGGCCGAGCCGAGTATAAGAGGTGGGAAGCCCGCTGGCGGTCAGCGGCTCCATTCCGCACGGAATCCGAACACGGATTCCTCCTTCCCAGATCGCAAACCCTCGGGATCCGCGCCGCCTCCCCGGACGTACCTGCTATAGGACGTCGGTCGGAACGAGCGTGCCGCCCCATGAGCACTCGGATGCACTCGGATGTACTCGGATGCACCCGGATGCACCCGGGGATGCGCTCGGATGGAGTGGGGTCGCGGAGCGGCCAGCAGGCTGTCGTTCGATGTGCGCGGCGGGACCGAGCATTCTGCATGGACGAGGGCGGCGCGGCGCCGCCGCCGTGCCGAAGCGTCGGTTAAGGGCACTTCTGCATTGACAGGCGCGACCACGCGCAGCGATAGTCCTTCGGGCGTCCGTTGCCCGCCCGTTCCCAGAGCGAGAACCGTCGACCGTGGCAGAACCCCGTCCAGAAACTCCGCGAGACCCGCAGAAGCGAGACCCGGCGGAGGGTCGATCGCCGGAAACTCCGGCGCCTCGTGTCCCTCAGCGCGAGTTTCTTCGCCTCGCCGAGAGCAACGACGGCTCGACCGAGCACCTCGGTTCCGCCGGCGCTCCCGGCGCTTCGGAGCCTGCGGCGGGCATGAGCGCCGCCGCGTCATTCTTCTCCGCCGGCGACGGCACCGACAGCGCCAAGAGCAGTTCGGGCTTCGACACCATCCTCGGCAAGATCGTCCTCGAGCGCGGCCTGATCACCACCGAGGAGATCGATCTCTGCCGTTCGCTGCTCCAGAGTTCCTCAAGCAGCGACAACCCGCGCACGTTCACCGACATCCTGATCGAGAACGAGTTTCTCACCGCTCGACAGCTCAGTCGCCTTCGCACCGACTTCGAAGCCGACCGCACCAGTCAGAAGATCGCCGGCTATCGCATCCTGAAGAAGCTTGGCTCGGGGGCGATGGCGACGGTCTTCCTCGCGAAGCAGCTCAGCCTCGACCGACTGGTGGCCATCAAGGTCCTTCCCAAGAAGTTCTCCTCAAACGCCAAGTTCATCGAGCGCTTCTACAAGGAGGGCCGGGCGGCAGCGCGGCTCAACGATCCCAACATCGTCGCCGCCTACGACGTCGGCCAGTCGGGCGAGCATCATTACTTCGTGATGGAGTATGTCGACGGCGACACCGTCTACGACCGCATCGTCCAGAAGAAGCGGTTCAGCGACAACGAAGCCATCGATGTGGTCCGCCAGGTGGCCTCGGCCCTGAAGCACGCCCACGAGCGCGGCTTCATCCACCGCGACATCAAGCCGAAGAACATGATGATCAGCGCCTCGGGCGCGGTGAAGCTGGCGGATCTCGGTCTGGCCCGGGCCCTCAGCGACAAGGAAGCCGCCGAAGCCGAAAGCGGCCGCGCCTACGGCACGCCGTACTACATCTCGCCCGAGCAGATCCGCGGCCAGGTCGACATCGGCCCTCCGGCCGACATCTACGGGCTGGGCGCGACCTTCTATCACATGGTCACCGGGCGAGTGCCCTTCGACGGGAAGAACCCCTCCGAAGTGATGCACCGCCATCTCAAGAGCGAGCTGGTTCCGCCCGACCACATCAATCCTCGACTGAGCGCCGGCTGCGCCCAGGTGATCGAGAAGATGATGGCCAAGCACTCCAAGGACCGCTACCAGAACTGCGCGGACCTGATCATCGATCTCGAACTCGTTCGGAAGGGTCAGCCTCCCCACTTCGCCGAGAGCAACCTCGACCTGCACAAGGTCGCCAACGAGCTGAAGACCGCTGCGGCGCTTCCCGGGGGGAGGGCACCGCTCCCGAAGGTGGCGCCGAGCGCCCCCAGTCGGACGCTGCTCACCGTCCTCACGGCGGCGTGCATCGTGAGCGTGCTGGCGAATCTGGTGCTGGTCATCGCCCTGCTTGCGCAGTGACGACCGGCGCATGTCGGCGCATGTCGGCGCATG
>CAYXKH010000074.1:0-4991 GCA_964465255.1 uncultured Isosphaeraceae bacterium | reverse complement strand
CGGCGCATGTCGGCGCATGCCGCGCACGTCAACTCACGCCTTGCGCTTCGCCCAGTCGTCGATAAACGTCTTGAGTCCGCTGTCGGTGAGCGGGTGCTTCATCACCTGCTGGATCACCTTGAAGGGCACGGTGCAGACATCGGCGCCGATCAGCGCGGCTTCGACCAGATGCATCGGATGGCGGATCGACGCGGCGAGGATCTTGGTCTGGTAGCCGTAGTTGTCATAGATCTGGCGGATCTGCCGGATGAGTTCCATGCCGTCCTGTCCGACGTCATCGAGCCTGCCGATGAAGGGACTCACGAGGAAGGCCCCGGCCTTCGCCACCATGAGCGCCTGCAGCGGCTGGAAGCAGAGGGTGAGGTTGGTGCGAACTCCGCGATCGCTCAGCGTCTTGCAGGCCCGTACGCCCTCTTCGGTGCAGGGCAGCTTGACGACGATGTTGGGCGCGATGGCAATCAGCGGCTCGGCCTCGGTGATCATCCCGTCGTGCTCGATGGCGACGACTTCGGCCGAGACCGGTCCCTTGACGATGGCGCAGATCTCCCGCATCCGGGTGTGGAACTCGGCTCCTTCCTTGGCGATGAGCGAGGGATTGGTGGTGACGCCGTCGAGCACGCCGAGCGAGGCCGCCCGACGAATCTCGTCGAGGTTTGCGGTGTCGATGTAGATGTCCATGGGGTGACGGAGTCTACCGGCGGCGCGACCGAGCGTCGGATGCCCGTTTCGGAGCCCGTTTCGGGGCCCGTTTCGCCGCTCGGCGGGCCCGGCCCGCGGCCGTCTCCGGGGGTGTCGACGACCGCCGACCCGACTGCTGACGTCCTGTCGAATCGCAGCGGTTCCCTCGGGCCTTTCCTACCATCCGGGCCATGTCCGAACTGCCCGCCGGCGCCCGCGCCGATACCTATACGTCCGACTCGATCCAGGTCCTCGAAGGTCTCGAGGCGATCCGCAAGCGCCCCGGGATGTACGTCGGTGGAACCGGGCTCAATGCCCTCCACCACCTCGTCTACGAATGCGTCGACAACGCAATCGACGAGGCCATGGCGGGGTACGCGACGACGGTGACGGTGCGCCTCGGCGTCGATGGTTCCTGCACGGTCGTCGATGACGGGCGCGGCATGCCCGTCGATCCGATGAAGCACGAGAACCCGGCGATCAACGGACGGGCTGCGGTCGAGGTCATCATGACCGAGGTGCACGCGGGCGGAAAGTTCGACGACAACACCTACAAGGTCTCGGGCGGTCTCCACGGCGTCGGCGTCAAGTGCGTCAACGCCCTCAGCGAGTGGACCGAGGTGGAAGTGGTCAAGGCAGGTCGTTCGCACCTCATCTCCTTCGCTCGCGGCGTCATCCTCAATCCGCTGCATGTCTCCGGCGAGCCCGGCGGCCCGGCCGATGCCGACCGCAGCGGCACGCGGATCAGCTTCCGACCCGACCCCGAAATCTTTCCCGACACCGAGTTCCGCTTCGAGACGCTCGAGCATCGCCTCCGCGAGCTGGCGTATCTCAACTCCGGCGTGACCATTCGACTCGTCGACGAACGAGTCGACGCCAGCGGTCGCCGTCGCGAGGCGACCTTCTTCAGCGAGAACGGGCTCCGCGCGTACATCGATCATCTCAACGCCAGCAAGACCGTGGTCAGCCCCTGCGTGATACTCAGCCGCAAGGACGAGGATGGACGACTCGAGTGCGAGATCGCCCTCCAGTACACCGACGCCACCAACGAGAACCTGCTGGCCTTCGGCAACAACATTCCCAACCCCGACGGCGGCACCCACATCGCGGGCTTCAAGACCGCGGTCACCCGGACCATCAACAACTACGCCAAGCGCTCGGGCGTCCTCAAGGACCTGACGCCCACCGGAGAGGATCTGCGCGAAGGACTCACCGCGATCATCTCGGTGCGGCTCGCGGACCCGCAGTTCAACAACCAGACCAAGGAGAAGCTTCTCAATCCCGAAGTCGAGGGATTCGTCTCGACCGCGGTGAGCGAGCACCTCGGGGCGTGGCTCGAGGAGCATCCCCAGGAGGCCCGCAAGATCTGCCTGAAGGCGGTGCTCGCGGCCCAGGCCCGCGAAGCGGCGCGGAAGGCCCGCGAGCTGATCAAGCGCAAGGGCGCTCTCGACTCCGGCGGCATGCCGCACAAGCTCGCCGACTGTTCGAGCAACGACGTCGAGCGCACCGAGATGTTCATCGTCGAGGGTGATTCCGCAGGCGGCAGCGCCAAGGGCGGACGCGATCACGTCACCCAGGCGATCCTTCCGCTCCGCGGCAAGCTCCTCAACGTCGAGAAGGCCCGACTCGACAAGGTGCTCGGCTTCGAGGAGATCCGGACGCTGATCCAGGCGCTGCAGTGCGGCATCGGCGAGGACTTCGACATCGCCAAGCTGCGCTACGGACGGGTCATCATCATGACCGACGCCGATGTCGACGGTTCGCACATCCGCACGCTGCTTCTCACCTTCTTCTTCCGACAGATGCCGCAGCTCGTGCGGCAGGGCAAGATCTTCATCGCCCAGCCTCCGCTCTATCAGGTGGCCCGCGGCAAGACCAAGCAGTACGTCCTCAACGATCGGCAGATGAGCGAGGTGCTCACGGAGCTCGCCCTGCGTTCGGCGGCGCTGATCATCCGCGACGCCTCCGGAGAGACCATCCGCCGACTCGAAGGCGACGATGTCCGCCGCCTGCTGCGGACGCTCACCAGGCTCGACGAACTGGTGACGGTCGCCTCGCGCCGCGGCATTCCCTTCACTGAGCTGCTGGCCTCCCGCGAGCGTGATCCGCTCGGACAGCGACGACTCCCGACCCACCATCTGCAGTGGAGCGATGGCGAAGCCCTGTGCTGGTCGGAGGACGAGACGCGGGCGCTGATCGAGAAGCATGCGCTGGTCCTCGACGATCTCTCGACCGACGCGACCACCGCCGCCGCGGGCCGACCGCGCGCCTCCGGCGCCGGGGCCGGCGATGCTGCGGGTCGTGGCGGAACCGCGGGCGAGGTCTCCGGCGATCGGCGGCGCCGCGCCACCCGCCGTGAACTGCACGAGAACCGCGAGCTTGAACGACTCATCGAGCGACTCGCGGAGTTCAGCGTCGACATCGACGACTACGCCCTGGTGCAGGAGGAATCGGTCACCGGCGAGCGACTGCCGACGCGCTATGCGTGGGCGGTCACCGTCGAGCCTCGCGGCGGCGGACGGAGTGCCGGCAGGAACGCACTGGCCGAGGAGGCTGACGGCGAGGCGACGGCACTGGTGTCGACCAGGGCGACGGCTGCCTCGGGACCCCGAATCGAACTGGTCGAGGCCGCGAACATCCCTGCGATCGTGCGCTCGCTCCATGACGTGGGTCGACGCGGCATCGAGATCAAGCGCTTCAAGGGTCTGGGCGAAATGGAGCCGCTCGAACTCTGGGAGACCACCATGGATCCGGCCCGACGCACGATCCTTCGGGTCAACTGGGAAAGCGCCAGCGAGGCCGACGCCCTCTTCGCAACGTTGATGGGCGAGAACGTCGAGCAGCGGCGGGCGTACATCGAGCGGCACGCGCTTGAAGTGAAGAATCTGGACGTCTGAGCTGTGGCGTCCGGACGGAGGCCGCTGTCGTTAGAGTCCTCGCGTGAAACGCCCTCCTGCCGTCGTCCTCGTCTCGGGTGGCATGGACTCTGCCGTCGTCCTCGCCATCGCGATCCGCTCTGGATTCTCCGCTTGGGCGCTCTCGTTCAACTACGGACAGCGCCATCACCATGAGCTCCGCGCGGCGGCCCGGGTCTGCAAGGCCCTGGGCGCGGCCCGTCACGTCGTCCTCGATCTGAACCTCCGGGCCTTCGGCGGGTCGGCGCTGACCGACGACGAGATCGACGTGCCGAAGGACCAGCTCGCCCCGGAACGCAGGGAACGGAGGGGAGGGAAGGAAGGGAAGGAAGGGAAGGAAGGGAGCGCTCGCCGCGGAATTTCGAAGGCCGGGCCCGCTCGCACGTCGAAGGCGACTCCGCGGCGTGAATCGGATCGATCGCCGATCCCCCTCACCTACGTGCCGGCGCGCAACACGATCTTCCTGAGTTGCGCCCTCGGCCTTGCCGAGTCGATCGACTCGAGGCACCTCTATATCGGCGTGAACGCCGTCGACTACTCGGGCTATCCCGACTGCCGCCCCGCCTTCATCCGGGCCTTCGAGCGCATGGCCAACCTGGCCACTCGCGCCGGCGTCGAGGACGCCGAGCGGCCCCGCGACCCCCACTTCCGCATCCACGCCCCGCTCCTGCGGATGGGCAAGGCCGAAATCGTGCGGGCCGGTGGCGAGCTGGGCGTCGACTTTGGGTTGACGCACACCTGCTACGACCCGCGCCCGCGCGGCAAGGCCTGCGGGCACTGCGATGCGTGTCTCCTGAGGGCACGGGGCTTCGCCGACGCGGGACTTCGGGACCCGGGAGTCTGAGCCAGGCGCGGTGGTGCCGCTGCACCATGCGGGTTGCGCGGCCCGGCGGGGCCCAGCGCGCCCCTGCCCAACAAGAGCCGCGTCGAGCCCAACCCGCGACGCTCCCGCGCGGCCCTGCACGCCCCTGCCCCCCACCCGACTCGTCCTCCTGTCGAGGAAGGGATCTTGACGGCCCGATAAGGCTCAGTACGCTGGTCCCATCGGCCGGTCGAAAGTCGACCGCCGGTTCGGAGGATGCATGTCCAAGCCGACGCCCCGGAAGGACCGCCTCGAAGAACTGCTCGCCTTGGCGAGAACTTACCGAGGCTGGACACAGAAGCAGCTCGCCGATGCCCTCGGCCGGGATGTGCACAACCTGGTGCCCGGCGGTGGCGTCCCCCGACTCGACATGGTGCTGCGACTCGCGGAATCACTCGACTGGCCCGTGGAGACCGTGATTGCCGATCTCTGCGGTCAGACGCCCGAGCCCAGCAAGATCCCCGACGAAAACGCGACCTGGATCGAACTCGACCGCGCCGCCTATGCGGCAGCGATGGAGGGACGCGTTGCGGATC
>CAYXKH010000073.1:10787-12954 GCA_964465255.1 uncultured Isosphaeraceae bacterium | reverse complement strand
GAACGGAGCGCTCTGAACACTCCGGCCCGGAGGGCCGAACGGAGCGCTCTGAACAGCGCCGAACCGAGCGCTCAAGAAACCCCAATACTCGGCTGCTCCAGTCGTCCGCCGAGCGTCGCAATCGAGATCTGGCTGACCACGTTGCCGCACATCGCATCGAGTTCCCTGGCCAGCGAGAGATCACCGCGTGCCGAAGGTTCCCAGTTGCGAAGCGGTGTTCCCCGATCGCAGTTCTCGCGCAGGGCGGTGTTGATTGGGATGGCCCCGAGGTAGGGGATGCCGATGGTCTGGGCGAAGATCTCGGCGCCGCCGCGCCCGAAGAGGTCGTAGACCTTGCCGTCGTCGCCGATGAAGTAGCTCATGTTCTCGACCACGCCCAGCACCTCGATGCCGAGCTGCTCGAACATCCGCACCGCGCGCCGGGCATCGTCGAGGGCCACGCGCTGCGGGGTGCAGACTACGACCGCGCCGGTGATTGGCAGCAGTTGAGCCATGGTCAGCGAGACGTCGCCGGTGCCCGGCGGCAGATCGACGACGAGATAGTCGAGCGCCCCCCAGTCGGTCTGCGTGGCGAGCTGCTTGAAGGCGCCGTGGGCCATCGGGCCGCGCCAGATCAGCGGTTTGTCGGCATCGACGAGCTTGCCGATGGTCATCGCCTTGATGCCGTGCACCTCGAAGGGGAGCAGCATCTGGCCTCGCGCCGCGGTGGGAACATCCTCGAGCCCCAGCATCGTGGGCATGGAGGGCCCGTAGATGTCGGCGTCGAGAAGCCCGACCCGGGCCCCCTTGCGGGCGAGACCCACCGCCAGCGAGACCGAGACCGTGGACTTGCCGACGCCGCCCTTGCCCGCGCCGACGGCGATGATCTGCTTCACCAGCGGCAGCGGATTGCTCTCGCCTTCCCGCAACTTCTGGTTCGGGGAGCGGACATCGGCGGTAAATTCGACCGTGGTCCCGAGCAGCGAGATCCCGAGTTCACGGGCCCTGAGCCCCACGGCAGCCTCGATGTCGGCTCGGATCTTGTCCTTCATCGGGCGCCCGGGAGTGGTCAGTTCCACCCCGATCACCACCCGACCATTCGTGAATCGCGCCTCCTTCACCATGTTCAACGACACCAGATCCTTCTTGAGGTCGGGGTCGAGCACGGTTCGAAGGGCGTCGATGAGGTCTTTGTTGGTCAGGGTCATGTCTTTCATGTCTTTATGTCCCGCGCAGCGCGTGGGGCGATCATAGAGAGCGACGTCGCTCGTTGGGCCGCATGGGCCTCCGGCGGCATTCCCAAGGAACCACATCTGTCATGAACACCCGATCCCCCCGCTTCGCATCGTCGTCCCTGCTGCTTGGAACGTGCCTCTTCGCCGGACTGGTCACGCTGGCGCCGGCGGTTGCGACCGCCGATGACACCGCTCCACCGCGCCAGAAGGGCAGCGAGAAGGGTGCCGACCAGAAGGGTTCGGGCAAGAGAGATCGGTCCGCCGAGAAGGGTGATCGCAAGGGCGAAGCCGCCGGTGACGACGTGCTCTCCGGACCCAAGGTCCGCGACGATGAGAGCGCCGACGACGCCAAGTTCGGAAACAACGGGAAGGCCGGCGGCAAGAACGCACCTCAGCGACCGATGGTCAAGCAGCGGCAGTGGCTGACCGCGTTCAAGGAGATCGAGCTCACCTCCGAGCAGAGCGAGCAGGCCCGGGCCATCCAGAGCGAGTTCGAGGAGAGCCGCCAGGCGTTCGAGAAGGAGCATGGCGAACGCCGCCGCGAACTCGAAGCCAAGGCCAGGGAAATGGGTGCCGATTCCGGGAAGGGCAAGGAGATTCGCGAGCAGATGAAGGCGATCCAGGAGAAGGCCCCAAAGCCTGAGCCGTTCCAGCGCCGACTCTTCGCGCTGCTCGACGACACGCAGCAGGAGGCCATGCGCGGCAAGCTCACCGCGATGGAGAAGCGGGCCGCCGAGCAGCGGGAGAAGCGCGGCGATCGCCCGGCGGGCAAGCCCGAGCGAGGCGACGGGATGGGTGATGACCAGATGAAGCCAGGGGCGCCGCCGAAGGGCAGGGATGGAGCCGGCGACAGGCCCCGCGGCAAGGGGCCCGAGGGTCGCCCCAATGGCCAGAAGGCTGGCCAGAAGCCAGACCAGAAGCCAGACCAGAAGCCAGACCAGAAGCCAGACCAG
>CAYXKH010000073.1:3232-10687 GCA_964465255.1 uncultured Isosphaeraceae bacterium | reverse complement strand
CCAGAAGCCAGACCAGAAGCCAGACCAGAAGCCAGACCAGAAGCCAGACCAGGGCCGGGGCAAGCCCGGCAAGTCCGGCGAGCGCAGTGCGCCCCCGTCGAAGGACGGCGGCAGCAAGGCTCCGCCCGAGGGCAAGCCGATCTTCTGAGCGCTGGCACGAGCCGCTCGGCTGAATCAATCAGCCGCACGCCTCTGGCCGACCGGGGTGGCGGAGGGCCCGCAGAGTCGCTCCGACTGCACTCGTGTGAACTGAGGAACACCGCGCCCGGTCCATCCGGGCGCGGTGTGTCGTTTCTGTAGGATGCCGCTCGCGAGTCCTCATGCGCGTCATCCAGTACCTCTCACGATTTCGGGCTGAAGATGGCGGCGTGCAGCAGTCCGTCCAGGATCTCTCCGCGCTGCTTGCCGCGAGCGGCCACGAGGTCAGGCTCCTCACCGGTGGTCCCGAAGGTCTTCCGCAGTCGTGGCGAAGTCAGAAGCCCGGGCAGCCCACGATCGTTGCGCTCTCGCCGTGGCGCAGCACGAGCCGACTGAGCGCCGCGGATCGAGACGTGGTCCGCGAGCAGATCGCCTGGGCTCAACTGCTGCACATGCACGCTCCCTGGGATCTGCGGGGCATGGCAATCGGCGTGGAAGCACGCCGCGCCCGGCGACCCTACATCCTCGCCGTTCACGGCATGCTCGACGACTGGACCATGCGGCATCGGGCCCTCAAGAAGCGGATCTTTCTGGCCTTCGGCGGCAGCCGCTACATCCGCCGCGCCGACCTGCTCCAGTGCAGTTCCGCGGTCGAAGTCGAGCAGGCCGGTCGTTGGGCGCGGGGCGCTCGCTTTGGGGTGGCTCCGCTGCCAATTGACGAGGTTCAACTCGTGGGTCTGGCGTCGACGCCGAAGCCGGCGCGGAGCGACGACCTCTCTGGTGCGGTCGCCCCGCGCCGCCTGCTCTTCCTCGGGCGGATCGATCCCATCAAGGGAATCGAGGACGCCATCACCGTCATCTCGAGGCTCTGGGAGGTGGGCATCGGCGCCCAACTGGACATCGCCGGCACCGGCGACGCGGGGTACGTCGAGTCGCTCCGCGCTCTTGCCCGGACGAAGCTGGTCGCCGAGCGCGTGCACTTCCACGGTCATGTGCGCGGGGACGCCAAGTGCGCACTCCTTCGCGACGCGGAGCTCCTGATCCTGCCGAGTCGGCACGAGAACTTCGGACTGGCGCTGGTCGAAGCCCTGGCGTGGGGAACGCCGGTGGTCACCACCCGCGCAGTCAACATCTGGCGAGAACTCGAAGCGAGCGGCGGGGCCACGATCGTTCCGGCGCTGGCAGTCGATTGCCTTCACGACGCCGTGCACCGGCTCCTCGCCGATTGCGTGGCGCTTCGTGAACAGGGCGTGCGTGGGCAGCAGTGGGTCGGCGATACGTTCTCGCCCGCGCAGGTCGCCGCTCGCTACGAAGCCCTCTATCGCGCGATCGTCCCGAGCGCGTGAGCGGATGAAGCACCTCTCGAGTCGGCGCCGTCCGGGGCGGACGAAGTGGCACGGAGCCCGGGACCACCGAGCCCCAGCTCGGCGTACGGCGGCGCGAGCCGCCGTGAAGAGCGGCGATTCGCTCACGTGAGCGAAGACATCCGTGTCACACCAGCCACTCTCGGAGAGCTCTGCATCACACCGGGACCTTTCAGCGCGCGAGCTCGCCCAAGCCCTCTTCCAGAGCCACTCGCGGGGCGTAGCCGATCAACCCTTCGGCTGCGGCAATCGAGGCGGCGCTGTGCATGATGTCGCCCACGCGTGCCGGTTCGTGGCGGGGGATCACCGACGTGCCCCGCAGCGCGGCGAGGATCTTGACCAGTTCGAGCAGACTCACCACCCGGCCGGAGGCGACGTTGACGCTCTCGCCCCGGAGCGGACGCGGTGACGACCCGGCCAGCAGGTTGGCCCAGACCACATCGCGGACGTGCACGAAGTCGCGGGTCTGCGCGCCGCTGCCGAAGATCACCGGCGGCTCGCCCCGTCGAATCGCGTCGATGAAGCGGGGGATCACCGCCGAGTAGGCCGAGTCGGCGCGCTGCCGTGGTCCGTACACGTTGAAGTAGCGAAGCGTCGCCGCCTCGAGGCCGGAGCAGTGCGTCGCCGCCCGCAGGAAATGCTCGCCCGCCAGCTTGCTCGCGGCATAGGGGGAGAGCGGGTCGGTCTGCATCGACTCGATCTTGGGCGATTCTTCGAGGTCGCCGTACGCGCTGCTGCTCCCGGCGTAGATCATCCTCCGCACGCCGTGGCGTCGCGCCGCCTCGATCACCCGCAGCGTCCCCAGGGCATTCACGGCGGCGTATCGCTCGGGCTCCTCGATACTCTGCGGCACCGACGCGAGCGCCGCCTCGTGGAAGACGAGTTCGACTCCGGCCAGGGCCGCGTCGAGGGCGGCCTCGTCGAGAATCGACCCTTCGACGAAGCGCATCTGCTGCGCATTCGCCGGCAGATTGCCGCGTGAACCGTTGGAGAGATCGTCGATTGCGCTGACTCGTGCGCCGCGTGCGAGCAGCTCCGCGACCAGATGCGAGCCGATGAAGCCGGCGCCCCCGGTCACGCACACGCCGCGACCGTGAAAGCTCGAGTGGCCCGTGGGGAGCTCGGCCGGAGAGGAGTCGAGCGAGTGATGGGAGGAAGGGGACGGCATCGAGTGGTGCGAAGCGTATGGGTTGCGACGGGGCGCGAGAGGACCGTGAGAACCGCGACGAACCTTCAGGAGTCGTCAGCGTGCCTCGGGTCCGCGGCGTGCGACCGCGAGCACCGCCTCGGTCATGCCCCGCACCATGCGTTCGAGCGAGAAGCCATCCGGACCCACGACGGTGTCGCGGGCGGCGCGGGACATCGACTCCCACCATGCGCCTCCGATGAGCATCAGCTCGAGCTTTGCGGCGAAGTCCGCGACGTCGTTCTCGCGATAGAGCAGACCGTTGGCGCCGGGACGAAGGGCCTCGATCTCCGGATTGTGAGAGGCGAAATCATCGCTGGTCACGACCGGAACTCCGTATCCGAAGGCATGCAGGATCGAGAGTCCGATGGCCACCGGATAGGCGAACGCGCTGGCGCAGAGCATCCACGGAGCGAGTTCCGACTCGTCGAAGATCGCCCCCGGGAAGAGCGCGGCGTCGCCCAGCCCGTGGTCCTGGGCGAGCGCCTCGAGTGAGCGTCGCAGCGATCCGTCGCCGACGATGGCCAAGCGGGCCTCTGGATGGCTCGAGCGGACCCGCGCGAACGCCTCGATCAGAAGATCGACCCGCTTGTCGGGCTCGAGCCGCGACACGAAGAGAATGAGTTCGCGTCCGACGAGCCCGTGCTGGCGACGGAACGCATTCAACTGTGCAGGCTGGCTTCGCCATGCCTCCCGCGCCGCCTGGATCGGAGCCTGGTCGAGTGCGTTGAGGGCCACATGCAGCTTGGACTCGGCGATTCCCTCCTCCAGCAGCCGGGCCTTCGCAGTGTGGTTGTAGAGCACGGCGGCGTCGGCCCGGGAGAGCGCCGCGTTGCGGAGCCGCCGTCGCAGCCATCCCTCCTTCTTGCTGTATCCATGCCCGAAGAGAATCGTGCCGACGCCGCGTCGACGGGCTTCTCGAAGCGCCGGAAACAGGTGGAGGATCCGCGTGTTCCAGGGCAGCAGGAGGACGTCGAAGCGCCCGCTGCGGGCGGCAGCGAGCATGCCCGGCTGGAGGATGAAGCCGCCGCGTCGCCGCCACGGGGTCTGTTCGGTTCGAAAGTGGCCACGATCCGCCGCTGAGGTGAGGCTGCCGTCGGCCTGCAGCGTGTCGGCGAGAACGGTGAGGTGAAGGCGGCAATCGGCGGCGAGGCGATCGAAGACCGGCACGCGATAGTGCGGCACCGTCAACTGGATCAGGCCCAGCCGAATCGGCGAAGTTTGGTCGGCGCTCGCGTCGGAAGGCCCCATCGGAGCCGGAGCATACTTGACGGGGCTTACACTGCCGCCGCATGACTCCGCTTGCGTTGATCGTCGCGGGCTGCTTCCTCGCGGCGGCCGTCTTCGTGCTCTGGCGTCCGCAGTACGCGGCGGTGGGCCTTCTGGTCATGTTTCCGCTCGAACAGCTTGCCCAGAGCTTCTTTCCCATTGCTCAGCAGCGGCCGGTCCTGGTGAACGCGGGCGTGGCGATCGTCGCCGCGTTCGCGGTGGCACTGCGGTTCTGGAGGCGTGAGCCGATCGGACTCGGATACTCGAATCCGACGAGCTGGCTGCTCTGGATGCTCTACGGGCTCTTCTGGATGACTCTGGCGTGGAGTCCGGCGATGGGCCCGGCTCTGGGCCTGATGATTCCGGGTGTGCCCTACTACATCGTCCTGATGATCCTGCTGCCGCTCCTGGTCACCGACGTCACCTCGATCCGACCCGTCTTCGTCGGACTCCTGGTCGTGGGCACCGGAATTGCCGCCCTGATTCTGGCGAGCCCCAGCGCGGGCTTCTATGCGGGCCGCTTCGTGGTTCAGCTCGAAGCCATCGGTGCAGGCGAGCGCGGCAATCCGTTGGCCCTCGCCGAGATGGGCGGCATGATGGTCGTGGTCGGAGCCCTGCTGGTCGGTTCGAAGAAGAACATCCTGTTCCTGGCGCTCCGCCTCGGCGCGATTCTCATCGGGCTCGGGCTGGCGATCTCGAGCGGTTCCCGCGGCCAGGTCGTCGCCGCCGTCATGGCGGTCTTCCTGTTCTTCCCCTTCGCCCGCGGCATCGGCAACATCAAGCAGGTCGCCGGCCTCGGTGTCGCTGTGGTCGCCTTCTACTTCATCCTGTCGATGGCCTTCTCGCTCTTCGTCGGTGCCGAGAACGAGACTCGCTGGGATGTGGATCGGCTTCAGGGCGGCGTGGAGAGCCGTCTCGAGCACGCCTCCACCCTGCTCGAGGCCTTTATCGAAGCGCCGGGGGCGTGGTTGCTGGGGCTGGGCTCGAATGCCTTCAACTACTACAGCCGCGGCGGCAAGTACGTCCACAACGTGATCATCGAGATGCTCTGCGAGCAGGGGGTCGTCGGACTCACGCTCCTCCTGCTGGCCACGGGCTTCGCGGCCAAGGCCGGGTGGCGGCTCATCCAACTGAACCGTGACGATCCGGTGCGCCGCTCGACGGTGGCCGCACTCGGCGCACTCGCCGTCTACATGTTTCTGCTGGCGCTCAAGCAGGGAAGCTCGCTGGGCGCGCCCAGTGCCTTCTACCTGTTCGTCGTGATCGCCAAGCTCGCGGTGGTCGAGGAGCGCATCGCCCTCAACGCCTCAATCGACGCGGAGACCCACGACGCCCTGGGCTCCGCCGAAGATGACCCCGAAGATGACTCCGAAGAAGGCGACGACGACGACGAGCACTCCGACCGGCTCCACGCTCAACTGGTGTGAGGCGCGGTCGTCCGACTTACGGAACGGTCCAGATCGGGCTCGTCGCAAAGGGCGACCAGCGGCGCATGTCGCTGGAGAGGGAATCGATTGACTCGCTGTTCGAGCTGCCGTCGAGGAACGCCGTGGGCAGGGCATTCGCTCCGGCCTTCCCCGCAGGAATTCCCGCGGGTCCGTCGATGGTCTCTGCGCCGACGACACCCTCGTTGGTCACCAGCCACTGCTGCTCCTGAAGATACGGGGCGCGAAGTTCGTACCAGCCGCCGGTCTGCTCGGGCACCCCGGCGGCGGCACAACGCCGCGTCGCCGCGAAGAGGACCATCGAGGCCGGCGACTTCACCTGACTCATTCGCGTCGCGGCGATGCGGTTGCCGCCGTTGGCGGTGAAGGGACTCAGCGAGGTGATGGCTCCGCCACCGTTGGAGGTGTCGCCGCCGAGGAAGATCGAGTTGAGCCCGAAGCTGGGGCGCTGCGAGATCTCAATCAGATCGTTGTTGGCGTAGAGCTGCGAATAGCGGGCGATCGTCCCCGCATCGGCCTCGGCGAAGAACGTCTGCCAGCGCCCGTCGACGTAGGGCATGAGTCGGAAGACGTAGCTCGCAGAAGCATCTCCGGGGAGGACGAATCCGTCGTCGAGCGTCACCGACATGCCCAGGATCTGCTGGGTGTGGGCATCGATGTAGCCGGGCAGCAGCGTTTGCTTGTGGTCGGTGGCGTACATGGTGTACCCCATCGACATCTGTCGCAGCACGCTCACGCTCGAAGAGCGATTGGCCGAGCTTCTGGCGGCGCGGATGGCGATGAAGAGCAGGCTGACGATCAGCACGATGATCGCAATCACCACCAGGAGTTCCACCAGAGTGAAGCCGCGGGCAGTGGGGGCAATCGTGGGCTGAGCTGATCTGGGAGCAGTCGACTGCCGCATGCGATACCTCGAGCAGGGAACGACGAAGGGAGAAGACCGACACGGCGGCCGCACGCGGGCCACGACCTCACCGACCTCACGGACCACATCGACCACTCAGCCGCCGCCGAAGCGGCGCAGATCGTCGTACTCATCCACGACCTTCGGACCCGTGACGGCAATTGCCGCAACCGGCGAGGCCGGCGAGCCGGGCCCGTCGAACTGCGAGTAGAAGATGCCATCCTTGCCCGCCGAGAAGACGATGAACTGTCCCTTGGCGGTGCCCGCGAGGGGCTGGTCCGGCGCTCCGAAGGCGGGGTGGCGGATGAGCTGGGCGAGGTTGTTGTCGCGAGCCGCGTTGTTGCCCTGGTTGAGGATGCTCGCCGCCTGAGTCTTGCCCGATTCACCCAGGGCAACCGAACTCAGGTACGGATTCAGCGGTCCGCGGGCAAACTGCGGCAACGGGTTTCCAGCCACCGGCCCGGCAAGCGGCCCGCTCTCGCGCAGGGCCCGCAGATACATGATGGGCTGTCCCCATCCATCGAGAAGATCGGGAAGGGCAAGGTCGTCGTCTTCGAAGGGATCCGATGCGTTGGTGTTGTCGAGGAACTGTCCCGGAGCCGCCTTCAGCTCGCTGCCCTTGGGCGAGAAGAAGGGGGGATAGAGCTGGCCCGCGATCACCGGTCCTTCACCGATCTTGGTTCGACTCACTCTGATTCGATACGGGTTGGGGCCGGTGCCGAAGACGATCTCCTGCCAGTCGCCACCGGTCGTCGCGGCGTAGAGCGCCGGGTCGTCCTCCTGACGGATGAAGCCACCCATCAGATGAAGAATGGCATTCTCGGTGCCGCTGATCTTGGGATCGGCAGCGAGCACATCCTCCGGAACGACACCGGGGTAGTACCCGAACTTCTGGAAGAAGCTCTCGCAGGCGAGCGCGAACTGTTCCATCACGCCGGTGGTCTGCGTGGCCCGCGCCTTGTTCTGCGCTGCGGCAAGTGCGGGGAGCAGCAGTCCCACCAGCAGCGTGATGATGCCGATGACGACCAGGAGCTCGGTGATCGAGAACGCCCGCCGCGCGGCTGCAGAGCCGGTTGAGTGCAGGCGGCGATTCAGGCCCGGACGCCGGCCCGGGATCTGGCCCGGAGTCTGGCTCGGAGTCTGGCTCGG
>CAYXKH010000073.1:1685-3132 GCA_964465255.1 uncultured Isosphaeraceae bacterium | reverse complement strand
CGGAGTCTGGCTCGGAGTCTGGCTCGGGACTGGGCCCCGCACTGGGATGGCTGGCGTCGGACAACCGAGAGTTGACGAGTGGTGATGTCGATCCATGAGCGTGTCCTCGAGAGCCTCGTCGGGTGAGACGAGGCTTGAACGTCCTGTCCCCTCGCCGCGCACCGCGAGCGCCCGGCGAGGGATCTTGGCGATCCCGTCACGCTCATTCGCAGCGGAACAGTAACGCGCAGAGTGCGTAGCGGCAACGGGTTGCGCGCCTGTTTCGGCGGTCTTTCTCGGGCTCGGTCCGGCGACTTCGCCCCCAAGTCGGGTGTCGCCGGACCTCACAGCACTGCGACTCGAGCGGCGATCTCCCGCTGGAGGAGCGCCCCGTGCAGGGGATCGAGCTCCCCGCGGAGGGCCTCGGTCAGGTTGAAGGACTGTTCGAGCCGGTGGTCGACGACCACATTTTCCTTGTAGCGGTAGGTCCGAATCTTCTCGGCCCTCATCGCGCTACCGATCAGGCTGTTGCGGTGTTCGGCTCGCTTGGCGTGGGCCTCGGCCCGCTGTCGCTCGTACAGCCGCGCTCGCAGAAGCTGCCAGGCCTTGGCGCGGTTCTGACCCTGGCTTCGCGTCTCCTGCATGCGCACCTCGATGCCGGTGGCGAGGTGGATCAGGTGGACTGCGGTCGAGACCTTGTTGACGTTCTGTCCGCCGGGGCCCTGTGCGGTCGTCACCATCTCCTTGACGTCTTCGGGAGCGATCGCGACGTCGATCTCCTCCGGCTCGGGGAGTGCGGCAACCGTGGCGGTCGAGGTGTGAATCCGACCCTGGGCTTCGGTCGCCGGGACTCGCTTCACCTGATGCGTGCCGCTCTCGAAGGCAAGGGCGGTGAAGGCCCCTTCGCCGCGCACCGTGAAGGTCACGCTCTTCACGCCTCCGGCATCACCGGGCGAGAGTTCGAGCGTCTCCACCTTCCAGCCTCGACGACTGGCCAGCCGTTGATACATCTCGGCCAGATCACCCGCCCAGAGGGCCGCCTCATCGCCGCCGACACCGCCGCGGATCTCAAGAATCACCGAGGCAATCGAGCGTTCGTCGGCGGTGACCAGTCGAGCCTGGAGCGACTCCACCAGCGCCGCCTGCCGCGAGCCGAGAAGCGGAAGCTCCTCCTTCGCGAGTTGCACGAGATCGGCTTCGACCTTGGGGCTGGCGAGGATCGACCGACACTCGGCGATGCCGGCGACGGTCTCTTTCCAGGCGATGAAGTCTTCGACCACCGGCGCCAGACCGGCGCGTCGCACCGACAGCCGAGTCACTTCGCGGTGGTTGCAAAGCGTCTCCGGGTCGATCAGACGAGCGTTGATCTCGGCGAGCTCGGCCGCCATCTCCTCGAGCTTTCGCACAAGGTTGGTCGGCATGTCCGGCATGTCCGGCATGCCCGACATGTCCGGCATGCCCGACATGT
>CAYXKH010000073.1:0-1585 GCA_964465255.1 uncultured Isosphaeraceae bacterium | reverse complement strand
CATGCCCGACATGTTCGACATGTTCGACATGGCCGACTGGTCGGGGAGCGACACAGGCGCGGCTTACTTCTTCTTCGGCTTGAAGTACTCGCCGGCGAACTTCCGCTGGAACTTCTCGACCCGCCCCGCGGTGTCGACGAAGGTCTTCTGGCCGGTGAAGAACGGATGCGAACCGGACCAGACCTCGACATGCAGCTCGGGAACCGTGGCACCGACGGTCATGACGACCTCGCCGCGGAAGTAGACCTTGCACTCGGGGAAGTACTTCGGGTGGAGCTTGTCCTGCATGGCCGATCGGGGGGTTCGAGTTCCGGGGTTCCGCCTCGGACCGGGCAATTCTGCTCGGAATCCTGCGGGCGCGAAGGGACAGAGTGTAGCGAAAGGCCGTTGTGAGGCAAGGCGGTGCCTCACCCCATCCCCGCCTCCGCCGCCGGCCTCCCCGCCATCACCGCCCGAAACAGTCGTTCATGGGCGTCCAACACCGCCTCCACGCTGTACCCCTTGAGGATGAACTCCCGGGCCGCAGCTCCAGTGGTCCGGCAGCGGGGAAGATCGGTCATGAACCCCCGCAGGGCCGAGGCAATCGACGCCGGCTCCGCTTCGACCAGCTCGCCGGTCCGACCCGGGGCAATCAGATCGACGATCCCCGAGATTCGGGTGCCGACCGCCGGCAACCCCGAGGCCATCGCCTCGAGCATCGCATTCGGCAGCCCTTCACTCGAAGAAGGAAGGGCGAAGAGGTCGCTGGCGCGGTAGATCGGGGAGACGTGCGGCGAGAAGCCCGCCCAGATCACGCGGTCGACGATGTCGAGTGTCTTCGCTCGCTGGCGCATCGCGTTGCTGTACGCGGTGTCCTGCTCGGGGCCCGCGAGCACCAGTTGGCAATCGATGCCCTCCCGCCGCAGCAGGCCGAGCGCTTCGACCAGGAGATGCGACCGCTTGCGCCCGCTGATTGCGCCGACGAAGATGATCGTCGGGCGATCGTTCCACCCGAGCTCGCGGCGCAGGGCAGCCCGTGCCGCGTCATCTGCCAGCGGCGCGAATGCAGTCGTGTCGACACCATTTGGAATGCGGGCGATACGTTCTTCCGGGATGCCGTAGCCGAGGAGTTCGTCGACGATGTCCTGGCTGATTGCAATCACCCCCGAGAGCTGCGCAACCAGAGCTCGTCGCCGCGTCGCCATCTTGAGGAGGCCGCGAATGCCCGGCTTTTCCGCAAGTTCAACGCCATGCAGGGCGAACTTCACCACCGCCGGCACGCCGTGCTTCTCCGCTTCCAGACAGGGCACGACGGTCGAGTGAAACCCCTGCAGCCCGTGCACCACATCGAACTCGCGAGCGTGGCGAGCCATCCATGACTGCCCCCGCCGCGTGTAGATGAACTGGCTCACGAGCTTCGGCTCGCTCTTTGCCAGGTAGTGCTGCATCGCAAAGAGCGGATAGGTCTCCTGCTGTGTCTTCCCGTGCACCAGCGAGATGGCAAACCGCCCCGGCTGGGCCCGGCTGTACATCCGATACGCAGTCATCCCGGGACCGCTGTAGTGCAGACCGGCACCGGGCGGAGACCAGAGAAGAACGCGGGGGG
>CAYXKH010000072.1:7314-13065 GCA_964465255.1 uncultured Isosphaeraceae bacterium | reverse complement strand
CCCCCGCGCACGCACCAAGTCGTGCAACCCCCTGCTGCTCCCTGCTCCCTGCTCCCCGCTCCCTGACTCTCCCCCTCACCCCCCGCCGACGAGCTTCTCGTTCGTCTCGTAGCGCTTCATGGCGGTGAGGAGCTGCTCGATCTGCACGTGGGGTGGGAGCGAGATCAGGCGCCGCCGCAGGGCGGTGACCGTCTTCAGTTCGCGCTCGGTGAGCAGCAGATGCTCCTTGCGGGTTCCGCTCGCGGCCAGGTTGATGGCCGGGAAGAGCCGCTTCTCCGCGATCGTGTGATCGAGGATCAGCTCCATGTTTCCGGTGCCCTTGAACTCCTCGAAGATGATCTGATCGGCGCGGCTGCCGGTGTCGACGAGGCAGGTGCCGATGATGGTGATCGACCCACCTTCCTCGACCTTGCGGGCGGCGCCGAAGAGCTGTTTGGGAATCTCGAGGGCTCGTGAATCAAGACCGCCCGACATCGTGCGACCGCCGCTGCCGAAGCGCCGGGAGTTGTTGAAGGCCCGACCGAGTCGAGTGATGGAGTCGAGCAGCACGACCACGTCATGGCCGGCCTCGAGCTTGCGCTTGGCGCGGTCGATGGCCAGCATGCCGAGCTGGATGTGCCGTTCGACATCCTGGTCGTTCGACGAGGCCAGCACCTCGGCCGGCACGTTGCGCTTGAAGTCGGTGACTTCTTCGGGTCGCTCGTCGATGAGCAGAGCCACCAGTTCCACGTTGGGGTGGTTCCGATGGATGCCGAAGGCGATGTTCTGAAGGAGAATCGTCTTGCCGGCCTTGGGCGGGGCCACGATCAGGCCGCGGGTTCCGAAGCCGAGCGGACAGAAGAGATCGATGAGCCGACAGGCCGGCGGGCAACCGGGGTACTCGAGTGTGAGTCGCGGCTGGGGATCGATGGGCGTCAGATCCGCGAAGCCCTTGCGGGTCGAGTGCTCCTCGGCGGGAAGGCCCTCGACGTTGATCACCCGCTCGACGATGCGTCGGAGCTGCCCCGAGCGCCGTCGCCGCGGCTTCTTGCTGACCACCTCGACGGTCACACGCTGACCCGGGCGCAGCGCAAACTGCTGGGCCAGATGAATCGGCACGAAGGGGTCGTCCTGTGTCTCAAGGATTCCGTCCTGATACTGACGGATTCGTCCTTCAGACCCATTGGGCATCTCGAAGATGCCCGTCACAGTGGTCATGGTCGGCTCGTAGGAGGCAATCGGCGGCCCCGGGAAACGCCTGGGAACGCGGCACCTGCGGTGGGAGAAGCATCCCGAAGGAGCCAATGGCGCGACTGGGTCGGCCCGTTGCTGCAATCGGGAACAGTCGGTCCGCACCAACGCTGATCAGGGTGCTCGAACTCCCACTCATTCTCAGTCAGCGCGGGCCCGAGTTCAGGCTGAACGCGGCACGCCAACTGAAACGCGACGGATTGGGATCGTGCTCGAAGCCGAGAAGCGTCCGGAATGCGGAGCTGGCGGGACGGCGTGAGGCCGTCGACACGGGGAGGAGTAGACCAGTACGACTCGACGGTGTCAAGGCTTTCAGGCGGAGGAACCAGCGGCCGCACCAGGGATCGCCGGGTCTCAGACGGACTGGAGCGCGACGGCGATGGCCGCGGCGACCCGGGCGTTCGAGGCGAGTACCGCGATGTTCGCCTCGATCGATCTGCCGTCGGTCAGTCGGGCCACTTCAGCCAGCAGAAAGGGGGTGAGTGCGGGTCCGCGAATTCCGCGGACGATCGCGGCGCCCTCTGCGTCGCGAAGGGCCGACTCGAAGGTGTCGACCGGGAGCGCGAGCGATTCGGGCGCGGGGTTCGCAACCAGGATGCCGCCGCGCTGCCGCAGGATGTTCCAGCGCAGCTCGCACAATCGGGCGATCTCCTCGGGCTCGTCGCAGCGAAGCGGGAGGTGAAGCCCGGGATCGGCAGGGCTCACGAACCGCGGCAGGGCGTCGGTTCCGTGTCCGACGATTGGGACACCGTGGGTGTCGAGCATCTCGAGCGTGGCGGGAAGATCGAGGATCGACTTCACGCCGGCCGAGACCACGCAGACGGGAGTCGAGGCCAGTGCCTCGAGGTCGGCCGAGATGTCGCCGCTCTCCGACCAGCCGCGATGGGCTCCGCCGATCCCGCCGGTCGCGAAGACCCGGATCGGTTGCGGCGTCGCCAGCATGCACGCAGCGAGCGTGGCGGCGACCGTCGTGCCGGCGCTTCGACCGCGCTGCATGAGGCCAGCCAGATCCCGCGCCGAGGCCTTGGCAGCGTCCTCGTCAAGGGCAAGCTGTTCCAACTGCGCTGCGGTGAGTCCGATCAGGAGCGCTCCGTCGACCAAGGCGATTGTCGCGGGCACCGCTCCCCCGGCGCGAACCGTGCGCTCGAGCAGCCGGGCGGTTTCGAGGTTGATCGCTCCGCCCATGGACCAGCGACCGTCACTGGCCGCGGGTTGACGCGGAGCCGGAGTGCGCGGCAGGCCATGGGAGACAACTGCTGTCTCGAGCGCCACCACCGGCCGCTGCGCCGCGAGCGCGGCAGCGACCTCGTCGTGGACGAGCACTCTCGGAAGCGGGCGGGCGGAGGAGCCGCCTCGCTGCGGAGCGTTGGCGGCACTCACCGTCGCCGAGTCCTGACTTTTCCACCCAGCCGTCGAAGCGGCGCGGCGGTTGGGATCTGTCCACCCGGATAGCGCTCGGCGGTCCGCTGATCATCGGCGGACTTCGGCACGTTGGCCTGCACGTCGCGGGTGACCGGCGGCGCGTCCTGACGCTTGCGGGTGGCGTCGCGTCGGGCCTGCACCTCGCCCGGGACCGGACCTGGGGCGAAGCCGGGGTAGTCCATCCGAGGAATCTCCTGATTGATCAGGAACTCGATGCTGGTGAGCAATTCGCCCTGTTCCGGCGAGACGAATGCCCAGGCGATGCCATTGCGGCCGGCCCGGGCGGTGCGCCCGATCCGATGCACGTACACCTCGGGATCATCGGGCAGATCGAAGTTGATCACGTGGCTGATGTCGTCGACGTCGAGTCCGCGAGCGGCGAGATCGGAGGCGATCAGCACCTCGAGGTTTCCCTCGCGGAGCTTCTCCATGACCTCGTTCCGCTTCCGCTGGAACATGTCGCCGTGGATGGCGTGAGCGTCGATGCCGGCCTTCTGGATGGACTTGGTCACCAGATCGACGGTCCGCTTGGTGCGGCAGAAGACGACTGTGAGCTCGGGGGTTTCGTGCTTGAGCAGGTGGACCAGGAGTCGGGTCTTGTCCCACGGCTCGACGGCGATGTAACTCTGGCGAACCTGCGAGACGGTGAGGCTCTTGGCCGCGGTCACGATCTTGACCGGGTCGCGCATGTGCGTCCGGGCCAGCTTCTCGATCTCGGGTGAGATGGTGGCGCTGACGAAGATCGTCTGCGGACGCTTGCCCGACTTGCCGCCGAGGGCGCCGAGGATCTTTCGAATGTCCTCTCGGAAGCCGATGTCGAGCATGCGGTCGACCTCGTCGAGGACCGCGTAGCGCATGTTCTCGTAGCTGAGGTAGCCGCGCTGGTGCATGTCCATCACGCGACCGGGCGTGCCGACCACGATTCCGGGGCCGGATCGCAGGGCCTCGACCTGCGAGCGGATCGCCTGCCCGCCGTAGACCGTGACCGCCTTGACCGGGTGGTATTTGGCCAGGTCGGCAAACTCCGCGGTGACCTGCACCGCCAACTCCCGGGTGGGCACCAGCACCATTGCGGCGAGGGCCTCATCGGGCTCGATCATCTGGAGGAGCGGCAGCCCGAAGGCCGCGGTCTTTCCAGTGCCGGTCTTGGCCTGACCCAGCACGTCCTTCCCGGTGAGGGCGACCGGAATGAGTTGGGCCTGGATATGCGTCGGGCGGGTGAATCCCAAATCGTCGAGCCCGCGGAGGATCTCCGGAGAGAGTCCGAGGTCGGCAAATACGGTCTGTGTGTGAAAAATCTCGTCCATGAAGGGTCTGACGGTCTTCGGCGTGGCAGAATCCGCCGTTCACTCACCGCTGCGTCCGCCGGCGAGGGTCACCTCGTCGAGGAGCAGGCTGAGTCGATGATGTCGCGGTGCGTTGAGTCGTGCGGGAGAGAATCGTCCCGGCGATGCAACGCGAGTGTTGTTCGGACCCCCCGGCGAAAGCCGACGCGATGGCTGATGGTATGACGAGCGCTTGGCCGATACAACACGACGGAAGGGCCCGAGTGGAAAGCTCGGGTGGCCACGCACGGATGCGCGAGACCAGCGTCATCGAAGTCAACCTCTCGGCGATCGATCGAAACGTGGCTCTGCTGCGCGAGATCGTGGGCCCAGGCTGCGGACTCTGCCCAATCGTCAAGGCCGATGCCTATGGCCTGGGTGGGGCCCGGGTGGCCCGTCGACTCGCCGCCAGCGGGGTCGATCTTCTCGCGGTCTATTCACCGGATCAGGCCGCCTCCCTCGCCCGGGGAGCGGTGGCGGCGCCGGTCCTGGTGCTGATGCCGGTGTACGACATCACCCGCACCGACGATCTCTATCGCGCCCTGGTCAGCGGACAGCTCCATCTGACCCTCCACGATGAGCCCCACTTCGAGCGGCTGGTCAAGATTGCCGAACGCTTCGGGGCGGTGATCCCGGTTCACCTCGAGATCGACACCGGAATGAGTCGCGGCGGGGCCTCGCCCACCGAAGCGATCCGACTCCTCCGTCGCGTCGCGGCCACGCGCTGGCTGCGCCTCGCCGGCATCTTCACCCACTTCAGCAATGCCCGGACCGACGCGGCACGAACGTCCGCCCAGCTCGCGGCCTTCGACGCCGTCCTCGACGAGCCGGGAGTTGTGATTCCCAGCGACTGCGTGCGCCACGTGGCCAGCACCTACTCGCTCCTGCGACATTCCCGCTTCCATCGGTCGATGGTGCGATTCGGTCTGGCCTGGGCCGGATACGGCGCAGACGACCTCACCCGCGGCAGCGACGGCGAACAGTGCGCATTCGACGGCACGGTCACTCCGACCGGGGAGATTGTTGCCGGCGCCGAGCGCCTCGAGCCCTCGGTCACCTGGGCGAGTCGACTGGTGCAGCTCAAGACCGTCGAAGCCGAGACGAGCGTCGGCTACGGCTCGCTCTGGACCGCTCCGCGCCGCAGCGTCCTCGGGCTCGTTCCCGTCGGCTACGCCGACGGATATCCGGTCACCCGCGTTCCCAGTCCTGGCAGCACGGGTCCTGGCAGCACGGGTCACGGCAGCACGGGTCACGGCAGCACGGGTCACGGCAGCACGGGTCACGGCAGCAGTGGTCATGGCAGCAGGGGCGCACCGCCGCTGGTGGCCGTGCTCGTGGGCGCCTCGGGTGCCGAGCGGCGGCTCTTCGCTCCGGTCGTTGGCGCGGTGAACATGGACCAGCTCACCATCGATCTGACCGACGTGGTCGGCGCCAGCAGCCCGGGCGACACCGGCGTCGCCGTCGGCACCCGCGTCGAACTGATCACCGCCGATTGCGCCGCCCCAAACCACCTGCCGCGCATCGCCGCGGCCGCCGGGACCATCCCGCACGAGATGCTCTGCCGGTTGAATCCCTCCATTCGGCGGGCCTACCTCAGCGAAGGCAAGGCCGTCGAACTCTCGCCGCCTTCGATTGCCGCCGTCGCCAGTTGAAGGCCCGATCCGAGGCCCGATCCAAGGCTCGATCCGAGGCTCGATCCAAGGCTCGATCAAAGTCCCGATCAACGGCTCGCTCAGGGCGACCGGCGGGCCGATCCCCGGGGCCAAACTCGGGG
>CAYXKH010000072.1:1468-7214 GCA_964465255.1 uncultured Isosphaeraceae bacterium | reverse complement strand
CCAGACTCGGGAACCGATCCGACTGGCCGATATCAGGGGCCAATCTCAGGGGCCAAGGCCTCTGGTCGGCGAATGATCGCCGTATGCCGAAACTCCAGACCGAACCGCTCGACGCCCTCGTGGTAGGCGGTGGTCCCGCGGGATCGGTCGCGGCGCTCGAGCTGGCCCGCGCCGGATGGCGCGTGCTTCTGGTCGATCGCGGCCCGCGTGGTCGCGACAAGACCTGTGGAAGCTGTCTGAGCCCGCGAGCGATCGCCACCATCGAGCGACTCGGACTTTCCGATGCGGTGAAGCGGGCCGCCGTGGGCGCGACTCGCGCCGTCCGTCTGTGCGTTGCCAACCGTCAGACGCTCACGCTCGCCCACGAGTCCCAAGCGGGCGCCGCAGGACTGGTCGTCGATCGCCGCGTGCTCGATTGCGCCCTCCTCGACGAGGCCATGGCCGCCGGTGTCGAGGTGCGCCATGAGACGGCTGCGGCGATCGTCGGCGCCAATGCCGCCGGTCCAGTGTCCGATCCACTGGGCGTACCGCATCAGGTGCGACTGCTCGCAACCGCCGCGGGCGCTCGAGGTAAGGACGCCCATCAGCGCGGAGTTGGGCTTGGAGTCGACCGCGAGGCAGACGCCGCGCCGCACTCGCACACGATCGAGGCGCGGCTTCTCGTCGGCGCCGACGGACTCGGGAGCGGGGTCGCCCGAGCCCTCGGCTGGACCGGGACCGCCGGACGCGCCTTCGGATTCTCGGGCGACACGCCGGGCGAGGCGATGAAGGCCCTCGAGCCAGGCGAGATTCGAATGCATCTCCTGTCCGAGGGCTATCTCGGCGCGGTTCGCCGCAGCGATGGTCGCGTGCACTGGGGGGCGCTGGTGCGCGAGTCGACGCTCGACCGCCGCCCCTCCGCCGTGCTCGCCCGATTCGCCGCGCAGTTCGAACTCGCGGAGCTGACCCGCTGCGCCAAGGCCGCCACCTGGATTGCCGCCGGTCCGATCTCCTGGGCCCCGCGACACCGCGCTGCCGCCGGTGTGGCTCTGGTCGGCGACGCCGCCGGATACGCCGAACCACTCACGGGTGAAGGGATGGCCTGGGCCTTCGAATGCGGCGAACTGCTGGGGCGGATCGCACGCGGGAGCAGACCCGGGTGTTTCAGCGCCGCCGACGCGGCGCGGTACGACGCCGCGTGGCAGAGCTCAATCGGAACCTCCCAGCGTCGAGCACGTCGCATGGCGATGGCCCTGCGGATGCCGCGGCTGGCCGCGACGATCGGGCGCGTCGTTCCGGCGCTGCCTCGGGCCCTCGTCGCCCGGCTGACGGCCGTCCCCGGAGCGAAGCTCACCGCCTGAGCGGACCGCGACGAGGCGTTTGCCGAAGCTCGTCGAATCCCCGTCATCCCTACGATGGCAGCCGATGAATGGCGTCGCCACCCAGCGCTCCCAAGCCTCCCCCACCCGCGCGTCCACCATGGGCGCGGGTGTTGTCAGCTACCTCAACACGCTGCCGCTGATCGACGGACTTGAGAGGCTCGACTCGCTGGCCCTCTCCCATTCGGTGCCGAGCCTGCTGGTCGACATGCTGCTGGCTGGTGAAGTCGATGTGGCGCTCTGTTCGACAATCGACTTCCAGCGCTCGCCGGAGCCGCTCCGCATCGTCCCGGCCGGAATGCTGGGATGCCGGGGCGCCACCCTCACGGTGCGACTCTTCTCGACGACGCCGCTCGAGCGGGTCGAGGCCATCCACGCCGACACCGACAGTCATACCTCGGTGGCACTTCTCGAGGTGCTGCTTCGCGAGCGATTCGGCAACGCCCCGAAGATCGTCCCCTTCGACGCCCGCGCGCAGGTCGCGGGGAACCACGTGACCGAACATCCCGAAGCCATGCTCCTGATCGGCGACAAGGTCGTCAGCCAGTCGCCGGCAGCGGTGCGCTATCCGTTTCAGCTCGATCTGGGCGCGGCGTGGTACGAACTGACTCGGCTGCCCTTCGTCTTTGCGGTCTGGATGTGCCGAGCCGACTCCGATCGAGGCCCCATCGCCGAGATTGCCGCCATCCTCGATCGCCAGCGCCGCCACAACCGCGAGCGCATCGACGGCATCATCTGGAGACACGCCGAGTCGCGCGGTTGGCCCCGTGATCTCGCGGCCCGCTACCTGAAGGAGTGCCTGCGGTTCGACTTCGATGGCGAGGCGACCACGGCCCTCGACCTCTTCTACGACAAGTGCCAGTCGTTCGGCTTGATCGCCGAGCGACGGCCTCTGGATGTTCTCTCCTTCTAACTCCTCGGCTCCGCTTCACGCATGCCGCGACCTCCGCGGTTTCGCATCGCCGCCCTCGACGATCTCCGACGCCAGCTCGTCTACGCGCCGACTGAAGCCCGGTCCCGTCAACTCGACGCGTGCGAAGCGCTGATCGCCACGATCGAGCCGGAGCAGAACTACCCGGAGGAATTCGTCATCTTCCGAATCACCGGCTATCGGCGCGAGGGTCGAGGCGAGACCTCGACTCTGGTCGGCGAAGCCCTGGTGGCCGATCTGGCCACGCTCGTCCTGCGGTTGAGCGAAGACCTCGAGCTCTCGCCGCAGTCGCGTCCCGGCGGCGCGGTCACCCTCGAGTCGCTTGCTCGTCGACTCGGAACCTCGATACGGACCATTCAGCGTTGGCGGAATCTCGGTCTCCTCCAGCACTGGATCGACTTTCCCAACGAAGGACGACGGGTCGGCTGTTTCGCCAGCTCGATCGACGCCTTCGCAGCCCGCTGTCCCGATCTGATGGCCGTGCGCGCTCGCCGCACCCGCGTCGACGACGACGAGCGCGCCGCCCTGATCACTCGGGCCGGCGAACTTCGGGCAGAGAGTGGAGCCAGTCTGACGACGGTGGCCCGGCGCCTTGCGCAGGAGAGCGGGCGGGCGGCCGAGACCATTCGCCAGATCCTCCAGCGTCACGACGCGGCAGCGGCGGCGCCACTCTTTCGCGAACGTCCGGCGCTGAGCGATCGACAGAAGGTGCTGATCGAACGCGCCTGGCGCTTCGGCGTCCCAATCGACCGGCTGGCGACCCACCTCCGGCGCAGCGCCGGCGCGGTCCATCGCCAGCTTCTGCTTCGTCGCGCCGAGCGCCTCCGCACCGTGCAGCTCCGTTGGGTCGAGCTGCCGACCTTCCGTCTCCCGGATGCTGAGGAAGTGATCCTCGGCGCCGAGCCGGTCCGTCGGGGACTACTTCGATTGACTGGAGCGAGTGACGCCCTCGAGCTCTTCACGCTCCTTCGCGCCTCTCCCGCAGCCACCAGGCCCGATCCCGCCGCAGGCAAGCGGGAGAGCGAGACCGCCGAACCAACCGAGCGGGCCGCCCTTCTGGCGGCCCTCAACATGGTGAAGCGGCTTGCGACCACGCGCATCAACGAACTGCCGGCGGTGCCGACGACGGCGCCAATCAATCGGATCGAGACGCTGCTGCGGCATCTCACCCTGATCCAGCACTCGCTGCTCGCAAGCATGATGACCACGGCACTGGCGCGGGCCGACGCCTGGGCGGGATGCAGTGTCGAGCGACTGCCGAGCGAGGAGATCAGGGGGCTGATTCCGGAGCTGGTCAGGGTGTGCCTCGAGGCGATCGAGCGGATCGATCCCTCGCGCGGCCAGCGGCTCGATCGGCGGGTGGCGCTCGACACCGACAAGGCCCTGGCGCGGCGCAGCGCAGCGACCGGTCCGCGGCGGCAGCGGGCCACCGCGGGTCACGTCGCGCGGGGCGTTCCGATTGCCGATCCCTTCATGCGAGTTGCACCGTGGCAGGAGTGGCTCGATCCGCCGCCTCGCTGGCGCGAACGACTGGGTTCGCTGCCGGCGTCGACGCAGCGGGCGGTCTCGCTCCACTACGGGCTCGACGGAACTGCGCCCCAGACCCTGAGCGCCATCGCCCGAGCCCTGCGCACCAGCGAACCGGGCGCCTCGCGGCTGGTGCAGAATGGGCTCGCACTGCTGCGGCGCCCGGGCTGATGGCGCCAACGCCGCGTTCTGGAGTCGCGTCGCTCCTCACCCCGTCGGCGGCGTGATGAAGAGTGGCGCCCCCGGTCCGAGCGGAATCTCCAGCAGGACGAATCCAAGCAAGAGGACAATCCAGACCACGCTGAAGACCAGGCTGAAGGGCAGCATCAACGAGATCAGAGATCCCAGTCCGGCCTGCGGCTGGCAACGCTGCATCGCCACCAGCACGACGACGAGATAGGCATTGAGCGGCGCAATGGGATTGGTCGAGGAGTCGCCGACTCGATACGCCGCCTGGGTGAGTTCAGGCGAGATGCCGAGTCCCATGAAGACGGGAACGAGAACCGGCGCCAGCAGCGCCCACTTCGCGGAAGCCGAGCCCAGGAACATGTTCAGCACGCAGACCGCGATGACCAGGGCCACAACCAGGAGCGGCGCCGGGATATCGAGCTGACCGAGGAAGTTGACTCCGGCCAGAGCCACCAGCGTTCCCAGATTGCTCTCCCGGAACCATGCCACGAACTGCGCCGCCGCGAAGGCGAGCACCACGTACATACCCATGTCGGACATGGTCCTGGCCATCATCCTGGCCACGTCGCGATCGCTCCCAATCGAACCTGCGGCGAGACCGAAGGCAATCCCCGGCAGCAGGAAGAGGACGAACATGATCGGCACGATCGCTTCGGACCAGACCGGGAGCGGCCCGCCGCCTTTGACGATGGTGCCGTGAAGCGGCCAGCCGGGCACGAGGATCAGGGCGAGCACCCCGCTTCCAACGAAGAGGAGGACAATCGACGCCGCCAGCAATCCGCGCCGCTCCTGGGCCGTGACGGCATCGGAAGCGACCGAAATTCCGCCGGCGGCGAGCGAGTCGATCTGACGCTGGACTTCCGCGGCATCGAAACGCGGCTCGACCAACCAGCGGACCACTCCCCAGCCGGCGAGGGTCAGGACGAGAGTCGAGACGCACATGAACCAGTAGTTGCAGAGCACCGAGACCTGGTAGTCCTTGTCGAGAAGGGACGCGCCTTCCTGGGTGATCTTCGCCAGCATCGGATCAAGCGCACTTGGCAGCAGGTTGGCGCTGAAGCCGGCCGCGACGCCCGCGAAGACCGCGGCGAGTCCGACCAGCGGCGAGCGACCGACCTTGGCGAAGATGGCCGCAGCCAGCAGCGGCAGGACCACGTAGCCCGCATCGCCGGCGACGTTGCTGGTGATCCCGGCGAACACCACGACCGGCGTGAGCAGGCGCCGCGGGGTCAAGACGACGATCAGCTTGAGGAGCGCGGTGATCAGTCCGGCGCGCTCGGCCACACCAATCCCCAGCATGCAGACCAGCACCACGCCCAGCGGGTGGAAGTCGGTGAAGTTGCGGACGGCGTTCAGCCAGACCCAGCGAAGCCCTTCGCCCACCAGCAGCGTCTTGGCCTTGATCGTGGTGGTCTCCACGAGCTGAGTGGCCGCGCCGTCGGGCCCCACCACGTTCTTGACCGATCGCAGCTCGGCCTCCCAGCCGACGAGCGTCGCCACGTGGGAGGCCACCAGGACCAAGAGAGCACCGCTGAAGAAGATGGTGACCGGATCGGGCAGCCGATTGCCGACGCGCTCGACCCAGTCAAGAAGCCGTGAGGTGAGAGTTGCCACGGGGCGGCATGGTAATTGCTCGCCACGATTCGGCCACTCTCGACGCCCGCCGCAGGGGTCGACCACACCCCATGACTCAGGCTGAATCGGACTGGGCTGAATCGGACTGGGCTGAATCGGACTGGGC
>CAYXKH010000072.1:0-1368 GCA_964465255.1 uncultured Isosphaeraceae bacterium | reverse complement strand
GGCTGAATCGGACTGGGCTGAATCGGACTGGGCTGAATCGGACTGGGCGGGATCGGACAGGGCCAGCCGGACGAACATCTCGACCCCGGTGGCCATGGCGTCGTCGGTGAAGTCGAAGGAGGGATGGTGGAGCGCCGGCATGGCGCTGCGGCCCGCGGGCACCAGCCCGAGGACGAAGAAGCACGCCGGGATCTGCTGGCCGTAGAAGGCGAAGTCTTCGCCGCCCATCACCGGCTGCTCGACGGGGCGCAGGCGCTCGCTGCCGAGGGACTCTTCGGCCACGCGATTGAACTGGGCAACCGCCCCGGCGTGATTGAGTGTCACCGGGTAGTTGATGCGGTAGTCGAGTTCGGCGGAGCAGCCGTACGCGGTGGCGACACTGGTGGTGATCTCCTTGAGCCGTCGCATCACCAGTTGCTGCACCGTGGCCGAGAGCGTCCGGGCCGTGCCGCGGATGATGGCGCTCGACGGGATGATGTTGAACCCGCTGCCGGCATCGATCATGGTGATCGAGACCACCACGGCATCGAGTGGACCGACGCTGCGGCTGGCGATGGTCTGCACCGCCTGCACGATGGCCGACGCCGCCACCACCGGATCGCGGCAGGCATGCGGCCACGCCGCGTGTCCGCCGACGCCCGTGACGACGATCTCGAAGCGATCGCTGGCGGCGAGGAGCGGTCCCACGCGCGTGCCGACGACGCCAAGGGGGTACTCCGGCCAGCCATGCAGTCCGAAGATGCGCTCGACCGGCGGACCGATCACGCGCCCGTCGAGGCAGCCATCCTCGACCATCCGCTTGCCGCCGCCGCCACCTTCTTCGGCCGGCTGGAAGAGAAACGAAACCGGGTGCGGCAGCGGATTCGACTTCGCCAGACGGGCCAGCACGCGAGCGGCGCCGAGCAGGATGGTGGTATGGCCGTCATGACCGCAGGCGTGCATGGTTCCGGGGGTCGTGCTCCGATACGGAAGCTCGCTCTGCTCCTCAATTGGAAGCGCGTCCATGTCGGCCCGCAGTCCGACCGCCCGCGGAGTGCGCCCCGGCAGATGGCCAAGGACCCCGGTTCCTCCGGCGAGATCGGCCTTGAAGGCCACCCCCGCCTTGGTCAGTTCGCGCTGCACCACCGCGCTCGTGCGGCGCTCCTCGTACCCCAGTTCCGGGTGGGCGTGAAGGTCGTGACGGATCGCCACCAACTGCGGCATTTCCTCAGCAATCAACGCGCGGATGGAGGCGGCGGAAACGGGAGCGGAGGCCATGAGGGGCGATGGTAGTGGAGCAGGGAGGCAGGGAGGCAGGGAGCAGGGAGCAGGGAGCAGGGAGAATCGCAGTGGGTTGCACGATTGGATGCGTGCGCTGGGTTCGGGCCG
>CAYXKH010000071.1:10935-13078 GCA_964465255.1 uncultured Isosphaeraceae bacterium | reverse complement strand
CTGATCGGATGGCGGCGGGGCGGCCGGGGCGGCAGGCGCCGGCTCGGCGAGCAGCTTCTCGACGACCTGCTTGAGGTACTGCGGCTTCAGCCCGACGGCGCGGAGCACGCCCTTGCGATCGATGACCGCGTAGGTCGGCCAGAACTGGACCTGGTAGGCCTTCTGCGACTTTCCGGCATCGTCGACACCGACGGGATAGTTGATGTTGTTGGCCTTGAGGGCCGCGTCGAGCGACGGCAGTCCGCGCACGTGATCGTGGATGCCGATGAAGACCAGTCCGTCCTTGCCGAAGGTCTTGACCAGTTCGACATTCTCCGGCATCGCCCGCATGCATGGGCCGCACCAGGTCGCCCAGAAGTCGACGACGACCACCTTGCCGGTGAGCTTGGCGATCTCCTGCGGCTCGCCGCGCCAGTCCTTGAGGGCAATCTCCGGCGCCGGCTTCCCGCAGAGCATGAGGTGCTTGCGGCGCACGCCGGCATCACCCCAGAACCACTCCGCGGAGAACTCGGCGCTGATCACCACCGGCTCGCGCTTCGGCGCTTCGCGGGTCTGCGCCGCGGCGACCGGGGCGACGGCCAGCGCGAGGAGACCCGCGGCGAGGCCCGCGGAGAGACGGCGCGCAAGTGGAGACGAAGTCGCGCCGGGGCTCCGGCGGGAACGGGACCGGTCGATGGGTGCGGAGTGCATGGGGCCAGTCTACTGAGGCTTCCCGTCCGACCCCAACGATCAACCCTGAATCGGGGCCTCGGGCTGCCGTTAGCATGGCCTCTTCCATGGCTCGACGAAACGCCCCAACGCCCCCCTCGACGCACCCGTCAACGCCGCAAACCGCGCCCCTTCACATCGGGCTGATCGGCTCCAAGTTCATGGGCCGGGCCCACTCCACCGCGTGGCTCAACACCGCCAAGTTCTTCGACCTGCCGCGGGAGCCGGTGATGTCGGGGGTGGCCGCCCGCGACGCCATGGGCGTGGCTGCCTTCGCCCGCCGCTACGGCTGGGGGCGAAGCACGACCGACTGGCGCGACCTGCTCGCGGACCCGTCGATTGATCTGATCGACGTCGCCACTCCCAATCACGTGCACGCCGAGCAGTCGATTGCGGCCCTCGAAGCCGGAAAGCACGTCGCCTGCGAGAAGCCCCTCGCAGGCACGCTCGCCGACGCCAAGGCCATGCGCGACGCGGCTCGGAAGGCGGCCCGGAAGGGCGTGAAGACCTTCGTCTGGTTCAACTATCGGCGCTGCCCGGCGGTTGCGTACGCGCGTGAACTCGTCGCCGCCGGTCGACTCGGTCGGATCTTCCATGTCCGCGCCGCCTATCTCCAGGACTGGGGCGGACCCGAGACGCCACTCCTGTGGCGATTCAATTCGGCCGAAGCCGGAAGCGGCGCCCACGGCGACCTGAACGCCCACATCATCGACATGGCTCGCTTCATCACCGGCGAAGAGATCATTGAGGTCGCCGGCGCCATCGAGCACACCTTCATCACCCAGCGTCCGCTGCTGAGTGGCGCTGACCGCACCAAGGGCGGCATTCGCTCCCGCGGCGCCACCAAGCGGGCTCGCACCTCCGCGGCCAGGCCCGCCACGGGTCGCTCGACGGTCGACGACTGCGTGCTCTTTCTCGCCCGCATGAGCGGGGGCGCCGTCGCCAGTTTCGAAGCGACGCGTCTCGCCACCGGCAATCAGAACCGCAACCGCATCGAGATCAACGGCGAGCACGGCTCGATCCTGTTCGACTTCGAGCGGATGAACGAACTCCAGTGGTGGGATCACCAGTTGCCCGTCGCCGAGCGCGGCTGGAGTCGCATCATGTGCACCACGCCAGGGGCCCATCCGTACGTCGACGCCTACTGGCCCCCGGCCCACGGCCTGGGCTACGAGCACGGCTTCATCAGCCAGGCCGCCGACATCGTCAAAGTCCTCGGCGGCGTCGCCCCCGTCGCCCCCCTCGCCGACTTCGAGGACGCCTACCGCACCCAGTGCGTGCTGGAAGCCGCAGTCGAAAGCGCCAGGAAGCGGAGGCCGGTGGCAGTGGGTCAGGACTGAGGAAAGAGGAATGAGGCCCCACTGAACGAATCACGCGTCCTGTGCCTGCCCGGGCATTACGCCGCGGTATGGCGCGGGCAGGCAAAGGACGCACC